>NZ_JBJHAL010000009.1:0-169004 GCF_054050995.1 Blastococcus sp. SYSU DS1021
GAGCGCAGCGAGTGGTGGGGAGCAGGTGACGTCCTGGAACGGCCCCCGTGCCGGGTCCCGCCGTGAGCGCAGCGAGTGGTGGGGAGCAGGTGACGTCCTGGAACGGCCCCCGTGCCGGGTCCCGCCGCGAGCGCAGCGAGTGGTGGGGAGCACGGGGGTCCTCCTAGGGTCGGGGCGTGACCGACTGCCTGTTCTGCCGCATGGTCGCCGGCGAGATCCCCGCCGACGTCGTCCACGAGACCGACCGGGTGCTCGCCTTCCGCGACATCAACCCGCAGGCCCCGACCCACGTGCTCGTCATCCCCAAGGAGCACCACGCGACTGTCGGTGCTCTGGTGACGGCCGACCCGGCCCTGCTCGGCGAGGTGGTCGCCGGGGCGCACGCGGTGGCCACCCGGGAGGGCCTGGTGACCGACGGCGGTGCCGCACCCGGCTACCGCCTCGTCACCAACACCGGTCCGCAGGCCGGGCAGAGCGTCCACCACGTCCACCTGCACGTCCTGGGTGGCCGCGACCTCGGCTGGCCGCCCGGCTGAGCAGCCGCCCTCCCGGACGGCCGTCGCTGCGGCCCGCGGGGTGGGCTGAGAGGGTGAGGGCATGGCCGATCCCACCGCACCCCTCCGCGTCGAGCGCGACGGTGACGTCGCCGTCGTCGTCCTGGACAACCCGCCGCTGAACCTGTTCGACGCCGCGACCTTCGACGCGATGGAGACGGTGGCGGGCGAGCTGGTCGCGCTGACCGATCCGTCCCGGGCCGACCGGGCCCGTGCGGTGCTGGTCGAGGCGCGCGGCAAGGTCGTCTCGGGCGGGGTGGACGTCACCTATTTCCGCGACATCGCCGAGGGGCCGGAGCCGGCGGAGCGCGGCGGTGAGCTGTGGGCCCGGCTGTTGCGCGTGGCCAACGCCTTCGAGGACCTGCCGGTGCCCACCGTCTTCGCCGCCCACGGGCTCTGCCTGACCGCGGCCTTCGAGCTGGCGCTCTCCTGCGACATCCTGCTGGCGGCGGAGAAGGCGTCGTTCGGGCTCGTGGAGATCGTCGTCGGGCTCACCCCGTCGATGGGCGGCCCGCAGCGGCTGGCCGAGCGGGCGGGGCCGGCCCGGGCCAAGGAGCTGATCTACACGGGGGAGCGCTACCCGGCCGCCGTCCTGGAGCGCTGGAACGTCGTCAACCGGGTGCTGCCCGACGAGGGCTTCGCCGAGGCGGCGCGGGAGTACGCCCGCCGCGTCGCGGCCGGCCCCACTGTGGCGCACGCGGCGACGAAGCGGCTGGCCACCGTCGCCGTCCGCGAGGGCGCCCGCGCCGCCGACGCCCTGGTGCCGGAGATCTCCGGTCCGCTCTTCGCCACCGAGGACCTCCGCGGCGCCGTCGCCTCGTTCCTCACCGACGGCCCGGGCAAGGCGACCTACCGGGGGCGCTGACCCCTTCGGGCGAGCCGGGGTTCGCGGGTCCGGGCGCGGGTAGAGTCGAACGGTCACCAGTGCGGGTCCCCCGCACTTCGCCGTCGCAGGAAGGCAGGGTCGAGGGTTCTTGCCCGACACCTCCCCGAACGTCCCCGTGCCAGGTGCTCCCACGTCGCGTGAGGCCTCGGCGCAGGCCGCCACGGCGGACGGCACGCTCGTCGCTCCGTCCGCCGCGCCCGCCGGTACGCCGGCAGGCGCCGTCCCCCCGCCCGTGCGGGCCACCATCGCCGTGCCCGACGGCGTGTCCATGGTCTCCCTGCTCGGCTCGGGCGACGAGCTGCTCCGGCTCGTGGAGGCAGAGCTCGCCGCCGACGTGCACGTGCGCGGCAACGAGATCGCCGTCACCGGGCAGCCGGCCGACAACGCCTTCGCCGTCCGGGTCTTCGACGAGCTGATCGCCCTGCTCGGCACGGGCCAGGTGCTCCGGCCCGACTCGGTGCGCCGGGTCATCGGCATGCTCAAGGCCGGCGGCGCCGAGCGCCCCGCCGACGTGCTGAGCCTGGACATCATCAGCCGGCGCGGCCGCACCATCCGGCCGAAGACGCTGAACCAGAAGCGCTACGTCGACGCGATCGACGAGCACACGATCGTCTTCGGCATCGGCCCGGCGGGTACCGGCAAGACCTACCTGGCGATGGCCAAGGCGGTGCAGGCCCTCACGACCAAGCAGGTCAACCGGATCATCCTGACCCGCCCCGCCGTCGAAGCGGGTGAGCGGCTGGGCTACCTGCCCGGCACGCTCTCGGAGAAGATCGACCCCTACCTGCGGCCGCTGTACGACGCGCTGCACGACATGGTCGACCCGGAGTCGATCCCGCGGCTGATGCAGGCGGGCACGATCGAGGTCGCCCCGCTGGCCTACATGCGTGGCCGGACGCTGAACGACGCGTTCGTCATCCTCGACGAGGCGCAGAACACCACCGCCGAGCAGATGAAGATGTTCCTCACCCGGCTCGGCTTCGGTTCCAAGATCGTCGTCACCGGTGACGTCACGCAGGTCGACCTGCCCGGTGGTGCGCAGAGCGGGCTGAAGATCGTCCGCGAGATCCTCGACGGCATCGAGGACGTGCACTTCGCCAACCTGAGCAGCTCCGACGTCGTCCGCCACCGGTTGGTCGGCAACATCGTCGACGCGTACGAGCGCTGGGACGCGACCCGTCAGTCACCCACCAGCCGATCGGCCGCCGGCGCGCCACCGGTCCGCACCTCCCGACCGCGCCGGCAGGGGAGCTGACCGCCGTGCCCGTCGAGGTGTCCAACGAGTCCGAGATCGCCGTGGACGAGGCCGAGCTGGCCGGTGTCTGCCGCTTCGTGCTCGGCGAGATGAAGATCAACCAGATGGCCGAGCTCTCGGTGCTCTGCGTCGACCCCGACTACATGAGCAGCCTGCACGAGCGGTGGATGGGCGAGAAGGGCCCCACCGACGTGCTGGCCTTCCCGATGGACGAGTTCGACGGCGGCCGGCCCGACGACCCCGAGCCGGGGCCCGCGCTGCTCGGCGACATCGTGCTGTGCCCCGCGGTCGCCGTCCGGCAGGCCCGGGCCGCCGGGCACTCGATGGACGACGAGCTGGTGCTGCTGGCCACCCACGGCGTTCTCCACCTGTTGGGCTACGACCACATGGAGCCCGACGAGGAGAAGGAGATGTTCGGCCTCCAGACGAAGCTCATCGACGCCTGGCGGGCGGCCCCCCGTGAGCCGGTGACGGGCGCGCCGACGGGTCAGGAGACCGGTTCCCGATGAGTACCGGCGCGATCACCACCCTGGTGATCGCCATCTGCCTGGTTCCGCTCGCCGGCCTGTTCGGCGCGATGGAGGCGGCTCTCCAGCGGGTCTCCAAGGCCCGCGTCGAGGAGCTGCGCCGGGACGGGGTGAAGCGCGCGGCGGCGCTGGAGGAGATCGTCGCCGAGCGGGCGCGGCACGTCTCGCTGCTCCTGCTGCTGCGGATCGTCTGCGAGATGGTCTCCGCGGTCATCGTGGCGCTGCTCTTCTTCGACCTGTGGGACAGCACGCTGCAGGCGGTCCTGGCCGCCGCAGGGGTCATGACGGTGGTCAGCTACGTGCTCGTCGGCGTCGGGCCGCGCACCCTCGGCCGCCAGCACGCCTACGGGACGGCGCTGGCCTCCGCCGGGGTCGTCCGGCTGCTGGGCCGGGTGCTCGGGCCCGTGGCGAGCCTGCTGATCCTGGTCGGCAACGCGATCACCCCCGGGCGCGGCTTCCGGGACGGCCCGTTCTCCTCGGAGGTCGAGCTGCGCGAGCTGGTCGACATGGCCGAGGAGCGCGGTGTCGTCGAGTCCGGCGAGCGCAACATGATCCACTCGGTGTTCGAGCTGGGCGACACGATCGCCCGCGAGGTCATGGTCCCGCGCACCGACGTCGTCTGGATAGAGCGCACCAAGACGGTGCGCCAGGCGCTGGCGCTGGCGCTGCGCAGCGGCTTCAGCCGGATCCCGGTGATCGGCGAGAACGTCGACGACGTGGTCGGCGTGGTCTACCTCAAGGACCTGGTCCGCCGGTCGCAGAACCTGCCGGACCGCAGCGGGCCCAAGGTCGAGGAGCTCATGCGCCCGCCGACGTTCGTGCCGGAGTCCAAGCCGGTCGACGAGCTGCTGCGGGACATGCAGGCGCAGCGCATCCACATCGCGATCGTGGTCGACGAGTACGGCGGGTTCGCCGGCCTGGTCACCATCGAGGACATCCTGGAGGAGATCGTCGGGGAGATCGCCGACGAGCACGACGCCTTCCAGCGGCCGGAGATCGAGCAGCTGGAGGACGGCTCGGCGCGGGTCACCGCCCGGCTGCCGGTGCAGGACCTCGCCCAGGTGTTCCCCGGGGTGGAGCTGCCTGAGGACGACGACGTGGAGACCGTCGGCGGGCTGCTCGCCCGCGAGCTGGGGCGGGTGCCGATCGAGGGGGCGGCGGCTGAGGTCGGGGGACTGCGGCTGGTCGCCGAGAGCACCGGTGGGCGGCGCAACCGCATCGACACCCTGCTGGTCTGCCGGCTGCCCGAGCCGTCGGAGGACGGCGAGGAGGCCGCCGACGAGCAGCAGCCCTCGGGGGCCACCCGGGCGGAACAGCCGGCGGGCGTGGTGGAAGGCTGAGGAAGGACCCTCCCACCCCCCACTGCTCGCAGGCTCGCACCGGGCGCCTGTGAGAGGGCTGGACCGACCGGTAGGAGACTGATTCGGTGGCTGATCTGCACCCCGAGGACGCGAAGCTCGTCACGCTCGCCCGGTCGGCGCGGGCGCGCGCCGGTGCGACCGAGGGCGCCGCGGTGCGCGACACCGACGGCCGAACCTACGTCGCGGCGAGCGTGGCGCTGCCCTCCCTGACCCTCACCGCGCTCCAGGCCGCCGTCGCGGCCGCCGTCTCCAGCGGGGTCGAGGGGCTGGAGGCCGCCGTCGTCGTCTCCGCGGCCGAGGCCGTGGAGCCGGCCGGGCTGGCCGCCGTCCGCGACCTCGCCGCCGGCGCCCCCGTGCACCTGGCCGGCCCCGACGGCATCCTGCGCAGCTCGGTCTAGCGGGTCAGCGGGATCCCGAGCGCGTCGGCGAACGCCGCCGGGTCGCGCACCCACAGGGTGAGCGCCTGCTCGCCGTCGTCGCCCAGGTACCGGACGGCGATCCGGTTGCGCCCCGGCCACCACCCGCCGCGCTTCTCCGGCCGGGGCCAGTCCGCCGGAGCGGGGCCGACGCGTACCTCCTGCACCAGCGCGGACGGGACGACGGCTTCCGGATCGGTGCGGCTCCCGGCCACGTCGAACGACAGCCCGTGGTCGGAGACGGTCACCCGGCGGGTGTTCAGCAGGTACACCGCCAGGCCGGCGAGGAGCGCCAGCGGCAGCTCCTCGCGGACGGCCGGCCAGCCGCCGACCCAGCCGAACAGGCCGAGCCACAGGACGACGACGAGCACGGCGGCACCGGCCGCGAACGGACCTCCGGGCCGGTACTGCCAGTAGCGCAGCGGCGCGGGGACGACGGTCGCCGAGCGCTTCGGGCCCCAGCCGGCCACGAACCGGTGGCCGCGCACCTGCTCGACGTGCAGCCGCCGGGCGCGGTCCGCCGCCGCCCGGGGTGGGCGCGACCGGTTCCGCTGACGTCCTGGCACGCCCCCGATCATCCCAGCCGGCCGATCGTGCGCGTCCGCGGTGTGCCGGCCGGACGCTGGCAGGTTTCTTGCGCACGCAGTCGTTCCCGCCGCTTCCGCCGCGGGCGGGGAGCGCCGAGGGTCGACGGTGTGGCGACGCTGCTCTTCCTGCTCCTGCTGGTGCTCGTCCTGCGGTCGCTGGGGCGGCCGGCGGGCGGGGACCGCCGGGAGCCGGCGGACTCCTGGTCCGCGGCGGGCCGGCGGCTGGCCGGGGACGTCCTGGCGGGCGTGCGCGTCCTCGGCCGGCTCGACGCCGCCCGCCGTGACCGGATCGGCCGCCCCTGGTCCTGACGGGGCATCCCGGGGATCGCGGCGCCGCGCGTCGGACTCCGCCGCGCGGCGTTGTCGGTCGCCGGTGGGAGACTTGCCCGCGTGACCGACCCTGACCAGCCGTACCGCAGTGGCTTCGTCGCGCTGGTCGGGCGTCCCAACGCCGGCAAGACCACGCTGACCAACGCGATGGTCGGCGAGAAGGTCGGCATCGTCAGCAACCGCCCGCAGACCACCCGGCACGCCATCCGCGGCGTCGTCCACCGGCCCGGCGGCCAGGTCGTGCTGGTCGACACCCCGGGCCTGCACAAGCCCAAGAGCCTGCTCGGCCGCCGGCTCAACGACGTCGTCCGCGACACCCTCTCCGACGTCGACGTGGTCGTCTTCTGCGTCCCGGCCGACCAGCCCGTCGGCACCGGGGACCGGTTCATCGCCCGCCAGCTGCAGGAGGTGAAGGCCCCGATCGTGCTCGTGGTGACGAAGACCGACGCCACGGGCAAGAAGCAGGTCGCCGAGCAGCTCATGGCGGCCAGCCAGCTGGTCGAGGCCGCCGAGGTGGTGCCCGTGAGCGCGGTGAAGGGCGAACAGGTCGAGCTCCTGGAGGACCTGCTGATCGGACTGCTGCCCGAGGGGCCGCCGCTGTACCCGGAGGAGCAGACCACCGACGAGGACACCGAGCGCCAGCTGGCCGAGCTGGTCAGGGAAGCCGCGCTGGAGAAGGTGTTCCAGGAGGTGCCGCACTCCCTGGCGGTGACGATCGAGGAGCTGCACCGCCGCCCCGACCCGAAGTCCCCCGGGCGCGAGCTGGTCGAGGTGCACGCTCTGCTGCACTGCGAGCGGCCCAGCCAGAAGCCCATGCTGCTGGGCAAGGGTGGCTCGATCATCAAGGCGATCGGCACCGAGGCCCGCCAGGGCATGGAGACGCTGCTGGACGCCCGCGTGCACCTGGAGCTGCACGTCACCGTCCTCGGGGAGTGGCAGGACGACCCGAAGAAGCTCAACCGGCTGGGGTACTGAGCATGAGCGCGCACACCCCGAAGGCGCTCTACCGGGACGAGGGCATCGTCCTGCGCACCCAGAAGCTGGGTGAGGCCGACCGGATCGTCACCGTGCTCACCCGCCGGCACGGCAAGGTGCGGGCGGTGGCCAAGGGCGTGCGCCGCACCAAGAGCAAGTTCGGTGCCCGCCTCGAGCCGTTCACCCACGTCGACCTGCAGCTCTACACCGGCCGCAACCTCGACATCGTCAGCCAGGCCGAGTCGATCCGGTCCTACGGCCAGGAGGTCGTGGCCGACTACCCGGCCTATACCGCCGGCACCGCCGTCCTGGAGACGGCCGACCGGCTCACCGCGGAGGAGAAGGAGCCCTCGCTGCGGCTGTTCCTGCTGGTGGTGGGCGCGCTGCGGGCGCTGGGGGAGCGGGCGCACCCCGCGCCGCTGGTGCTCGACGCGTTCCTGCTGCGGGCGATGTCGGTGGCCGGGTGGGAGCCCGCGCTCGCGGAGTGCGCCCGCTGCGGCGAGGCCGGACCGCACCGGCACTTCTCGGTGCCCGCCGGCGGCACCGTCTGCCCGGCCTGCCGGCCCACCGGCTCGGCGATGCCCAGCCCGGTCACCATCGAGCTGCTCGACGCGCTGCTCACCGGCGACTGGACCCGGGCCGAGGCCAGCCAGGGCATCAACCGGCGGGAGGGCAGCGGGCTGGTCGCCGCGCTGCTGCAGTGGCACCTGGAGCGCGGGCTGCGCTCGCTGCCGTTGGTGGACCGGACCGAGTCGGCGCCCCGCCGGGAGATGAGCCTGCTGCATGAGGCGTGAGGTGAAGGCGCCGAATCCGCACCCGTCCGGCGCGCGCCCGCCGCAGCTGCCGAAGGACAAGGTCCCGCGGCACATCGCACTCGTCATGGACGGCAACGGCCGGTGGGCCAAGCAGCGCGGGCTGCCCCGCACCGCCGGGCACGAGGCGGGGGAGTCCTCGCTCTTCGACTGCGTGGAGGGCGCGATCGAGCTGGGGGTGAAGGCGATCAGCGCCTACGCCTTCTCCACCGAGAACTGGCGGCGCAGCCCCGAGGAGGTCCGCTTCCTCATGGGCTTCAACCGCGACGTGATCCGCCGGCGCCGCGACGAGATGCACGAGCTCGGGGTGCGGGTGCGCTGGGCGGGGCGGCGTCCGCGGCTGTGGCGCAGCGTCATCAAGGAGCTCGAGATCGCCGAGGAGCTCACGCAGGACAACGACGTCCTGACCCTGACCATGTGTGTCAACTACGGCGGCCGCGCCGAGATCGCCGACGCCGCCGCGGCGATCGGCCGCGAGGTCGCGGCCGGGCGGCTCAACCCCGACAAGATCGACGAGTCCACCGTCGCCCGGTTCCTCGACGAGCCGGACATGGAGGACGTCGACCTGTTCGTGCGCAGCTCGGGGGAGAACCGCACCAGCAACTTCCTGCTGTGGCAGTCGGCCTACGCCGAGTTCGTCTTCCTCGACACGCTGTGGCCCGACTTCGACCGCCGGCACCTGTGGGCCGCGTGCGAGGAGTTCGCCTCCCGGCAGCGCCGATTCGGTTCCGCCTGACGCCATGCGGCCGTACCGTTTCCGCTCAGCCGGGCAGCCCGCCGGCCGCGGCGCCGAGCGGAAGCGGAGACGATGACCCACCCCTCGACCGGTGACCAGCCCGCCGGCCCACCCGACCCGGCCGGCCGGCCGGGACCCGGTCCGGCCGACGGCTCCGGGGCGACGGCCTGGACGCCGCCGACCGGGGCCTTCCCGGCCGCTCCGGTGCCGGGCGAGAGCGGCGGGTGGCCGCCGCCCTACGGGCACCAGCCCCCGGGCCAGCATCCGCCCCTGGGCCAGCAGCACTGGCACGGCGGGCCACCACCGTCCGGACCACCGCCCTACGGCCCGCCCCCGTACGGCGGTCCCGGCGTGCCGCCGGCCGACCGCCCGCGGAAGCGCACGCTGCTCCCGTGGCTGATCGGTGCCGCGGTGCTGCTGATCGCCGGTCTCGGCTTCCTGCTGGTCGTCCTGCTGAGCGGGGACGACGGCGAACGGCGCAGCGCCGAGCAGTCGGCGGGCGGGACCAGCGGGCCTGCCACGCAGCCGAGCCGGTCCCCGTCGGCGCCCCTCGGCGGAACGGGTCAGCTGCCCGGGGGCGCGCGGGGAGCCGAGCCCGTTCCCGCGCAGGAGGGCCGGTACGCCGGCTCGGGTGACGTCGCCCTCGCCTGGGTGGAGGCGATGGGCCAGGGCGACTTCCGGAACGCGTTCGACCTCTCCTGCGTGGAGGTCCAGCAGGGGGCGGTCGTCGCCGCGGCCGGTGGTGACCCGGCGCAGGTGCTGGGTGACTACTTCTACCGCGTCACCCTCGGCGGCCAGGGCTTCACCAGCGGGACCTCCGACGGGGTCGAGCACCAGGAAGAGTCCGCCACCGACCTGGCCTCGTTCACCCTGGAGCTCGACGACGGCGCACCCTTCCTGCTGCTGGTCCACGTCGGCGCCGACGGGACGGTCTGCGACTTCCGCTGACCGGCGGGGTGCCGACCCGGCGGGACGATGACGGAGGATGCCGGGCGTGGACCGGACGGGGGAGCGCGCATGTTCGCGGTGACACGGCTGCGGGTGGCCGCGGACGAGGCGGGCGCGCTCGCCGACGCGGTGGCCGGGCTGCTGGCGGCGCTCGCGGCCCGGCCCGGCTTCCGCGGCGGCGAGCTGGGCCGGGCCGCCGACGACCCGACCCTCTGGGCGCTGGTGACCCGCTGGGACGGGGTCGGCGCCTACCGGCGGGGACTCTCCGCGGCCGAGGTCAAGGTCGCCGGAGCGCCGGTCTGGGTGCACGCCCTCGACGAGCCGGGCGCCTACCTCACCGACTGACGGGCAGCGCCTACGGTTCGGCCGTGGTCAGCCGCACCCGCACCGCCCGGTACGCCCGTCGGCGCAAGCGCCGCATGGACGCCGTCGAGCACGACCTCACCGATGCCCAGTGGGCTGCGCTGTCGCACGCCTGGGGCGGGTGCGCGTACTGCGGAGCCGCCGGGCCCCTGCAGCGCGACTGCGTGCTCCCGATCTCTCGGGGCGGGCGGTACACGTTCGGCAACGTCGTCCCGGCCTGCGGCCCCTGCAACGCCAGCAAGTGCAACGACGAGGTCACCGGCTGGCTGCGGCGCAAGCGACTGGACGAGCGGGCCTTCCTCGTGCGGCACGCCGAGATCCGGGCCTCGCTCACGCTGCTGTTCTGCCCGGAGACGCCCGGGCGACCGGATGCGGCCACCGACTGAGAGCGCCGCACGACCGGCCAACTACCGTGGGCAGGTCAACCGCCGACCGCCAGCCGGATGGAGCCTCTCCGCGTGAGCACCGCCAAGCACGACGCCGCCCGCCTCGACAAGGTCGTCAACCTCTGCAAGCGACGGGGCTTCGTGTTCCCGTCCGGGGAGATCTACGGCGGCACGCGCTCCGCCTGGGACTACGGCCCGCTGGGCGTCGAGCTCAAGGAGAACATCAAGCGCCAGTGGTGGCGCACCGTCGTGCAGAGCCGCGACGACATCGTCGGCCTGGACTCCTCGGTGATCCTGCCGCGCCAGACGTGGGTCGCCTCCGGCCACGTCGGGGTCTTCACCGACCCGCTGACCGAGTGCCAGAGCTGCCACAAGCGGTTCCGCGCCGACCACCTCGAGGAGGAGTTCGAGGCGAAGAAGGGCCGGCTCCCGGAGAACGGGCTGGCCGACATCGCCTGCCCGAACTGCGGCACCAAGGGCGCGTGGACCGAGCCGCGCGACTTCAACATGATGCTCAAGACCTACCTCGGCCCGGTCGAGGACGAGTCGGGGCTGCACTACCTGCGCCCGGAGACCGCGCAGGGCATCTTCGTGAACTTCGCCAACGTCATGGGCGCCGCGCGCAAGAAGCCCCCGTTCGGCATCGGCCAGATCGGCAAGTCGTTCCGCAACGAGATCACCCCGGGCAACTTCATCTTCCGCACCCGCGAGTTCGAGCAGATGGAGATGGAGTTCTTCGTCGAGCCGGGCACCGACGAGGAGTGGCACCAGTACTGGATCGACGAGCGCACCCGCTGGTACACCGACCTGGGCATCTCCCCGGACAACCTGCGGCACTACGAGCACGCGAAGGAGAAGCTGTCGCACTACTCGAAGCGCACCGTCGACATCGAGTACCGCTTCGGCTTCCAGGGCTCGGAGTGGGGTGAGCTGGAGGGGATCGCGAACCGCACCGACTTCGACCTGTCCACGCACACCCAGCACTCGGGCACCGACCTGTCCTACTTCGACCAGGCCAGCAACACCCGCTGGACGCCGTACGTCATCGAGCCGGCGGCCGGGCTCACCCGCTCGCTCATGGCGTTCCTCGTCGAGGCCTACACCGAGGACGAGGCGCCGAACGCCAAGGGCGGCGTCGACACCCGCACGGTGCTCAAGCTCGACCCGCGCCTGGCGCCGGTGAAGGCCGCCGTCCTGCCGCTGTCGCGCAACGCCGACCTCTCGCCCAAGGCCCGCGACCTGGCCGCTGCGCTGCGGCGGAACTGGAACGTGGACTTCGACGACGCCGGCGCCATCGGCCGTCGGTACCGGCGCCAGGACGAGGTCGGGACGCCGTTCTGCCTCACCGTCGACTTCGACACCCTCGAGGACCAGGCCGTGACCATCCGGGAGCGCGACTCGATGAGCCAGGAGCGCGTCGCGCTGGACCAGGTCGAGTCCTACCTCGCGGCCCGGCTCCCCGGCTGCTGACCGCTCTCCGCGTCCACCGACGCCCGGCTCCGCACGACGGGAGCCGGGCGTCGGTGCGTTCCGGGGGCCGACCGGCCGGCGTCGGCCCTCCACCCGACATTCGGCGGCTCGGAATGGCGGACCACGGGACATCGCCGTCCCGGACGACCCGCCTCCGCGGTCGCTGCGCGCCGTGGCGGACGATGACGTGGATTCCCCGTGGTCCGCCGGTCGTTGCGCCGGCCACCCAGCCATCCGTCCCCGCCCCGGGACAGCGCTCCAGGAGCACGACACAGTGTTCGAGACCAGCCTGATCATCGGCGCCGAGCAGCTGCCCGCCGGCAGCGGCCGGACGTTCGACCGCGCCAACCCCGTGAGCGGCGAGGCCGTGACGCGCTCGCCGGCCGCCGGGGTGGAGGACGCCGTCCGGGCCGTCGACGCCGCGGCATCGGCGTTCCAGAAGTGGGCGGCGACGACGCCGGGCGAGCGCCGGCGGCTGCTGCTGAAGGCTGCCGACCTCCTCGAGGCGAACACCGACCGCTTCGTCGAGCGGATGGCCGCCGAGTGCGGCGCGACCGCGGGCTGGGGGCACTTCAACGTCCACCTCGCCGCGGGCATGCTGCGGGAGGCCGCGGGTCTCACCACGCACGTGGGCGGGCAGGTGATCCCCTCGGACGTCCCCGGCAGCCTGAGCATGGGCATCCGCCAGCCGGCGGGCGTGGTGATCGGCATCGCGCCGTGGAACGCGCCGGTCATCCTGTCGACCCGCGCGGTGGCCTTCCCGCTCGCCGCCGGCAACACCGTCGTCCTCAAGTGCTCGGAGCTCTCGCCGGCCACGCACATGCTGCTTGGGGAGATCCTGGTCGAGGCCGGCCTCGGCGACGGCGTCGTCAACGTCATCACCGTGGCCCCGGAGGACGCCGCCGAGGTGACCGAGGCGATGGTGGCCCACCCGGCGGTCCGCCGGCTCAACTTCACCGGCTCCACCCGGGTCGGCCGCATAATCGGCGAGGTCTGCGCGCGCCACCTCGTGCCGGCGCTGCTCGAGCTGGGGGGCAAGAACCCGCTCCTGGTCCTCGACGACGCCGACATCGACGCCGCCGTCCAGGGGGCGACCTTCGGCGGCTTCGTCAACCAGGGCCACGTCTGCATGTCGACCGACAAGATCATCGTCGACGAGTCGATCGCCGAGGAGTTCGTCGCGAAGCTGGTCGCCCGGGTGGAGTCGCTGCCGATCGGCGACCCGCGCACGGGCGACGTCGTCCTCGGCTCGGTCATCGGCACGAGCACCGTCGAGCACATCCAGCGCCTCGTGGACGACGCCGTCGCCAAGGGCGCGAAGGTGCTGACCAAGGGCGAGCCGCAGGGCACGATCATGCCGGGCGTGGTGCTCGACCACGTCACGCCGGACATGGAGATCTTCCACGAGGAGATCTTCGGCCCGGCCGTCACGATCACCCGGGTCGCGAGCGAGGAGGAGGCGGTCGCCGCGGCCAACGACAGCGCCTACGGGCTGTCGGCCGCCGTCTTCACACGCGACGCCGCACGCGGGTTCCAGGTCGCCCGGCGGATCGAGTCCGGCATCTGCCACATCAACGCGCCCACCGTGCACGACGAGGCGCAGATGCCCTTCGGTGGTGTGAAGGACAGTGGGTACGGGCGGTTCGGTGGGCTCGCCGGCATCGAGGCCTTCACCGAGCTGCGCTGGATCAGCATGCAGGTGGAGCCGCGCGTCTACCCGTTCTGAGCTCGTGTCGTCCCACCGGTGAAGCCGGTCGGCCGTGCGGCGGGTCAACCCGCACGGCCGACCGGTGCGCCGCGCCACGGCGCGGCTTCCGGGGCGCCGGTGCGGCTCAACCCGGTCGGCCGACGCCGTCCGCGACCCGGGCGAGCCATCCGTCGTCCCCAGCGTCGTGACCGCGCGCGCGGCCCGCGGGCCGCGGCACCGCCAGGAACTCCCGCACCTCGGGGCCGGGGACGGCGAGCAGCCGCCGTGCCGACCGGTCCAGTCGTCGACGCCCCCCGTTGAGGTCCTCGTACAAGACTCGGAGGAACCGCACCCCGACCGAGCGGAGCAGATCCTCCCGGCGCTTCTCCTCCCACAGCTCCTGCTCCGCGGTGCGGCCGAACTGCGGTCGGCGGTACTTGATCCGGCCGTCGAACTCCACCGCCACCGCGGCCGCGGGGTACCAGCCGTCGACCACCTTCACCAGCTGACCGTCGACACGCAGCTCCACCTGCGGTACGAACGGCGGCAGCCCGAGCGCGGCGAACGTCAGCCGGCCGCAGGTCTCCAGCCACGACTCGGCCCGGCCGTCGGCGAGGCCCAGCGCGCGGCCGGCACGCGGGATCCCGGGCACGTTCACCTGCCGGTCGATGACGCGGCGCACGTCGTCGTGGGTCGTCAGGCCGCGCAGCAGGGCGGCGTCGACGGCGGCGACGGCGTGGATCTCCGGCCAGGCCCTGGCGACGTCGACCAGCGTGCGTGCCACCGTCGTCACCCGGTAGGCGCCGCGGACGGTGACGTCGTCGTCGGGCAGCGCAGCCCGGGTCATCAGCCAGCCGCGTCCCCGGCGCCAGTGGTGCGGATCGGTCAGGTGCACGGCGACCGGAGCCGGGAACGGGCGGGGCAGCCCCCACACCCAGGCCGCGCTGTCCCGGCTGAGGACGGCGGACGGACGGGCCAGGGCGGTCGTGACGGCCAGCGCCTCCAGGCCCGGTCGACGATCGGTGCGCTCCACCTCGGCGAGGTCCGCGGCGCTGACGAAGACACCGGTGCGCAGTCGCACCCACGCGCCCGTGCGGGTCGCCGTCCGGACTTCGCGCTCGGTCACGCCCCGAGCGGCGAGGTCGGCGGTGGTGAAGATGCCCAGGCGCCGCCGTGCGGGTTCGTCGACGGCGAGCGGGACGTGCAGGTGCGTGGTCACGGGACGACCGTCGGGCAGCCAGCCATTCCCGGGACGCGCCCTGCCCGGTCTGTGGGCCGGCGCCGGCCTGGGGACGGCGTGCGGCTCGAGTCGCGCCGCCGACCGTCGACCCGGGTCGTGGCGCGGCTGGACGGGCGACCAGGCGGCTCGAGCCTGCTGGCGGCTCACCCGGCCGGGCGGCGGAGGTCCGAGTGACGGCGGTCGCCGCCTACTCTGGGTGCCGTGACCGCCACGCTCGAGCCGACGACGACGGCGCCCCTGCCGCCGCTGCGGCTGGGTGCGCTGACCGTCGACCCCGCCGTCGTCCTCGCGCCCATGGCCGGCATCACCAACCCGGCCTTCCGCACGCTGTGCCGTGAGTTCGGGGCCGGCCTCTACGTCTGCGAGATGATCACCACGCGGGCGCTGGTCGAGCGGAACGACAAGACGCTGCGGATGATTCGCGCGACCGCCGACGAGAAGGACGCCTTCTCCGTCCAGCTGTACGGCGTCGACCCGGCGACCGTCGGCCGCGCCGTGGAGATGCTCGTCGACGAGGGCGTCGCCGGCACCCGGCCGGGGCACATCGACCTGAACTTCGGTTGCCCGGTGCCGAAGGTGACCCGCAAGGGCGGCGGCTCGGCGCTGCCGTGGCACCGCGTGCTGCTGCGGGACATCGTCCGGGAGGCCGTGCGCGCCGCGAAGGACGTGCCGGTCACCATCAAGACCCGCATCGGCATCGACGCCGACCACGTCACCTACCTCGACGCCGGCCGCATCGCCCAGGACGAGGGCGCCGCGGCGATCACGCTGCACGGCCGGACCGCCGACCAGCTCTACAGCGGCACCGCCGACTGGGCACCGATCGCGCGGCTCGTAGAGGCCGTCGACATCCCGGTGCTCGGCAACGGCGACATCTGGGAGGCCGACGACGCGCTGCGCATGGTCGCCGAGACCGGCTGCGCCGGCGTCGTGATCGGCCGCGGCTGCCTGGGGCGGCCCTGGCTGTTCGGCGACCTCGCCGCCGCCTTCGCGGGGCAGGCGCGGCGAGCGCTGCCGACGTTCCGCGAGGTCGCGGCGATCATGCACCGGCACGCCACGCTGCTGGCCGAGGAGCACGGCGAGCGCCACGGCTGCAGCGACTTCCGCAAGCACGTCGCCTGGTACCTCAAGGGCTTCTCCGTGGGCGGGGACGTGCGCCGGGCGCTGGCGATGGTCAGCAGCCTCGACGAGCTGGCCGGGCTGCTCTCGGGCATCCCCGACCAGCCGTACCCGACCGCCGTCCTCGGTGCGCCGCGCGGCCGGACGAGCACCCCCCGCCCCGTCGCCCTTCCCGAGGGCTGGCTCGCCGACCGGGACGACCCCCGCCCACCCGTGGGCGCAGAACTGGAGACGAGCGGCGGATGACGCAGGGCCCCTTCCTCTACGACGACGACCCCGCGCCGCTGCACACCGGCACGCCGCGCGCCCGGCAGGGCTGGCTGATCGGCGGCCTGGTGGGCACCGTGGTGGTGGCCGTCGGCATGGTCGGCGTCCTGTACCTGGTCCGGGGCGGGCCCGCCGACCAGGCCACCGAGGTCACCGGGGTGTTCCTGGCGGCGCTCGCGAACGGGGACACCGAGACGGCGTACGGGCTGCTGTGCGAGGACGAGCGCGGTCGGCTGGACGGCACCGGCATGGAGGCCGAGTACTCGCGCCCGGGGGACGCCGAGATCGTCGAGGTCGAGGACGACCCGGGCGAGGGCGCCCGGGTGCAGCAGGTGACCGTCCGCTGGGACGACGGCGGATCGGCACAGCTCGCCGTGGTCAACGAGGACGGCCCGCGCATCTGCGGGATCGACTGACCCCGACCGGCGCCACCGCGGCCAGGGCTCGCGCCGGCTGCTCTTGTACGCCAGGATCGACGGACGTCGGCGGGGTGGACGTTTAGGACGTCTGCTCCGCGCGGCATTGTCTCCTCTGGCGGATCGGCCCCGGAGGGCTGACGGATGCGGAGGTACGGGTGGCTGGCGGGAAGTGGGTCTACGACTTCAGCGAGGGCAGCAGGGACCAGAAGGACCTGCTCGGCGGCAAGGGCGCCAACCTGGCCGAGATGACCAACCTGGGTCTGCCCGTGCCGCCCGGCTTCACCATCACCACGGACGCCTGCCGGTACTACCTGGAGCACGGGAGCACCCCGCCGGAGCTGGACGAGCAGGTCAGCGGGCACCTGGCGGCGCTGGAGAAGTCGATGGGGAAGACCCTCGGCGATCCGGTCGACCCGCTGCTGGTGTCGGTCCGGTCCGGTGCCGCGGCGAGCATGCCGGGGATGATGGAGACGGTCCTGAACGTCGGCCTCAACGACGACTCCGTCCAGGGTCTGGCGGCGCAGTCGGGGAGCGAGCGCTTCGCCTGGGACTCCTACCGCCGGCTGATCCAGATGTTCGGCAAGACCGTGCTGGGCATCGACGGCGCACTCTTCGACGACGCCCTCGACGCGGCCAAGGAGGAGCAGGGCACCGATCTGGACCTGGATCTCGACGCCGAGCACCTGCGCGACGTCGTCGTCCGGTTCAAGGCCATCGTGCGCGAGCACACCGGCCAGGACTTCCCGCAGGACCCGCGGGAGCAGATGGATCTCGCGATCAACGCCGTCTTCGACTCCTGGAACTCCGACCGGGCGATCATCTACCGCCGTCGCGAGCGCATCCC
This sequence comes from Blastococcus sp. SYSU DS1021, assembly GCF_054050995.1. Classification (NCBI taxonomy): domain Bacteria; kingdom Bacillati; phylum Actinomycetota; class Actinomycetes; order Geodermatophilales; family Geodermatophilaceae; genus Blastococcus; species Blastococcus sp. SYSU DS1021. The sequence goes on from NZ_JBJHAL010000009.1 coordinate 17,183, forward strand.
CAGCGACGCCGGCACCGCCGTGAACGTCTGCGCCATGGTGTTCGGCAACCTGGGCATGGACTCCGGCACCGGCGTGGCGTTCACCCGCGACCCGGGCAGCGGCGAGCAGGGCGTGTACGGGGACTACCTGCAGAACGCGCAGGGGGAGGACGTCGTCGCCGGCATCCGCAACACCGTGCCGCTGGCGGACCTGGAGACCATAGACAAGGGCGCCTACGACGAGCTGATGGCAACGATGTCGCGGTTGGAGTCGCACTACCGCGACCTCTGCGACATCGAGTTCACCATCGAGCGCAACAAGCTCTGGATGCTGCAGACCCGTGTCGGCAAGCGGACGGCGGGGGCGGCGTTCCGCATCGCGACCCAGCTGGTCGACGAGGGGCTCATCGACATGGACGAGGCGGTCCGCCGGGTCACCGGTGACCAGCTCGCCCAGCTGATGTTCCCGCGGTTCGTCTCCGGGGGCGACGCCCAGCAGCTGACCCAGGGCATGAACGCCTCGCCCGGTGCGGCCGTCGGCCGGGCCGTGTTCAGCTCGGAGGCAGCGGCGCAGTGGGCCGACCGGGGCGAGAAGGTCGTGCTCGTCCGCCGGGAGACCAATCCCGACGACCTCTCCGGCATGATCGCCGCCGAAGGCGTGCTGACCAGCCGCGGCGGCAAGACCTCGCACGCCGCCGTCGTCGCCCGGGGTATGGGCAAGACCTGCGTCTGCGGCGCCGAGGAGCTGCGGGTCGACACCAGGGCGAAGGAGTTCACCGCCCCCGACGGCACCGTCGTCCGCGAGGGCGACGTCATCTCCATCGACGGCTCCACCGGCAAGGTCTGGCTCGGGGAGGTGCCGGTGGAGCCGTCGGCGGTGGTCCGCTACTTCGAGGGCGAGATCGACCCGGCGTCCGACGACGCGGACGACCTGGTGAGGAGCGTCCACCGGATCCTGAGCCATGCCGACGAGAAGCGGCGGCTCGACGTCCGCACCAACGCCGACACCCCCGAGGACTCCGCTCGTGCCCGGCGGTTCGGCGCCCAGGGGATCGGCCTGTGCCGGACCGAGCACATGTTCCTCGGCAGCGACCGCCGGAAGCTGGTCGAGAAGCTGATCCTGGCCGACGGCGACGAGGAACGGCAGGCCGCCCTGGACGCCCTGGAGCCGCTGCAGAAGCAGGACTTCCTGGAGATCTTCGAGGCGATGGACGGGCTGCCGGTCACCGTTCGGCTGCTGGACCCTCCGCTGCACGAGTTCCTCCCCGACCTCACCGAGCTGTCGGTACGGGTCGCGCTGGCCGAGGAGCGCGGCGAACCCGACGAGGGCAATCTGCGGCTGCTGACCGCGGTCCGCCGCCTGCACGAGTCCAACCCGATGCTGGGCCTGCGGGGCGTGCGGCTCGGTCTGGTGGTGCCCGGGCTGTTCGCCATGCAGGTGCGGGCCATCGCCGAGGCCGCCTGCGAGCGGAAGCAGGCCGGGGGCGATCCGCGGCCGGAGATCATGATCCCGCTGGTGGGCGCGGTGCAGGAGCTGGAGGCCATCCGCGAGGAGTCCGAGCGGGTGCTCGCCGAGGTCTGCGAGGAGTGCGGCATCGACCTGCGGCCGCTGATCGGCACCATGATCGAGGTGCCCCGCGCGGCGCTGACCGCCGCCGAGATCGCCGAGCACGCCGAGTTCTTCTCGTTCGGCACCAACGACCTCACCCAGATGACGTGGGGCTTCTCCCGCGACGACGTCGAGGCCGCGTTCTTCCACCAGTACCTGGACAAGGGGATCTTCGGCATCTCGCCGTTCGAGTCGCTGGACCGGGACGGCGTCGGCCGGCTGGTGCGGATCGGCGCCGAGAGCGGCCGGGCGGCCCGGCCGGACCTCAAGCTCGGCATCTGCGGCGAGCACGGGGGCGACCCCGACTCGGTGCACTTCTTCCACGAGGTCGGCCTGGACTACGTCTCCTGCTCGCCGTTCCGGGTGCCGGTGGCGCGGCTGGAGGCCGGGCGCGCCGCGCTCGGCGGAGGGCGCGCGGGCGCCTGAGAGAGGATCCCGGAGCCCCCGCGCCTCGCGAGCTCGGCCCCGGGCCCCTGCACGGCGGCTGCGGTGCAGGGGCCCGGGCTCGCCGTCAGCCGTCGCAGGCGAGCCCGCGACGCAGCGCCGCCAGGTTGGCCGCCATGAGCTCGGGATAGGTCTCCTCCGCCTGCACCCGCTCGACCGGGTGCAGCACGTCGGTGGCGAGCCCCAGGTCGCCCGCGAGGGTCCGGGCGACGCGGTCCCCGGCGGTGGCCTCGAAGAAGATCGTCCGGGCGCCGGTGCCGGTGACCTCCTCCGCGACCTGCCGCAACCGGCTGGGCGAGGGCTCGACGTGCGGGTCCAGCCCCGCCACCCCGACCTGCCGCAGGCCGTACCGGTCGGCGAGGTAGCCGAACGCCTCGTGCGAGGCGAGCAGGGTGGCCCCGCGACAGGGCGCGAGGGTGTCGGCGTACTCCCGGTCGATCTCCTGGAGCGCGGCCGTCAGCCGTTCGGCGCCTTCTCGGTAGGCGTCGGCGTGACCGGGGTCCGCCTCGGCGAACTCGCCCGCGAGGCGGTGACCGAGGTCGGCGAGGCGGGTGGGGTCGAGCCAGAAGTGCGGATCGGCACCCCGGTCCGCCAGGGCGGCGGCGTCGACGACGTCCTCGGGGCGCTCCTGCTCGAGGACGGCGTCGACCGCCGGCTGCAGGCCGCCCGACTGGTGGACCACGACGTCGGCCTCGCCGAGGACCGCGACGTCCCGGGGCGCCGGTTCCAGCCGGTGGCTGTCCCCGCCGGGTGGGACCAGGTTGGTGACCTCCACGTGCGGTCCGCCTACCTCCTCGCTCACGTACGCGAGGGGGTAGGAGGTGACCACGACGTCCAGCCGTGCGTCGTCGGCGCCGTTCGCCGCGTCCCCGCAGCCGGCCAGGGCGGTGAGCAGGCCGGCCGCGACGAGGCCGGCCGGCAGGGCCGCCGGCCGGATCACTCGCCCTGCTCGTCGTGCTCGTGGTCCTCCTCGTGCGCGCCGTGCGCCTCGACGTCCCCGGAGACGCCGGCGAGCTCGTTGGGCGTGACCTCCAGCTGCGCCGACTTCCACACCTCGCCGCCCTCGACGTCGACGGCGTGGATCTCCCGGGTGGCGGGCTCGGTCACGTAGGCGATGCCGTCGACCACGAAGACCTGCGGGTGCGGGTCCTGCCAGTTCTCCGACTCCTCCCACGGCCCGGTGACCGGGATGGAGTCCGTGACGGTGCCGGACACCGGGTCGATGACCTGCAGCGCGCCGTCGTAGGTCAGGACCAGCCCCTCGCCGTTCGGCCCGCGGCCGAAGGAGCGGTACCAGTACGGCGCCGGCAGGTCGACCAGGCGCAGCTGCGCGGTGGTGGTGTCGATCAGCGCCACGGTGCTGGAGCGGTCCTCCGCGCTGCGCTCGTAGTCACCGAGCACGATCGGCGAGTTCTCGGTGCCGAACTGGTTGCCGATGCGGCCGTACTCGTCCGGGCTCTCGATCTTCACCAGCTCGCCGCCGGCGTACAGGACGGCGCCGTCCTGGCAGCCGATGACGACCGCCTCGTCGGCGGCCACCGTCTCGCCGTGCACGGCGGGGCAGTCGTCCCGGGCGGCGATCTCGTCCCCGTCCGCGTCGAGGATGCGCACCCCGGAGCGCTCCTCCTCCGTGCCGTCGGAGACGAGCATCGTGCCGTCCTCGAGCTCCACCGCGACGCCGTGGTGGGCCGCCGGCGTGGCGAACTCGCGCACCTCGCGGTCCGGGTCGGCGAGGTCGGCGCTGTCGAACGCGGTGACCTCCCCGGTGCCGTCGTCGAACAGCACGGTCCGCCCGGCGTGGGCGACGACGTGCCCGGGCTTCTCGGCGGGGAGGACGACGTCGGTCAGCTCCGGGTCGGCGGCGTAGTAGTGCTCGTGGTCGCCGTGCGGCTCGGCCCAGGCGCCGCCGTCGAGCAGGCGGAAGCCCTGCTGGGTCGACACGAGGAAGTGTCGGCCGTCGCCGGCGGCGTTGAGCCGGTTGAAGCCCTCGAGCGGCTCGTCGGCGAGCACCTCGAGCGTCTCGCCGTGCAGGACCAGGAGGCCGCCGTCGTAGGTCAGGGCCAGGCGCGGCGAGCTGGCGCCCAGCTCCGCCGGTCCGGACGCGGTCGGCGCGCTGCTGGCCGACGCCGGCCCACCGCCGTCGGTCGACGCGCAGCCGGTGGCCAGGGCGAGGGGTACGGCGGCCGCCAGGGCGGCGGCGCGGAGGGAGGGGAGGGGAGGCACGGGTGCTCCTGTCGTTCGGGGATCGGACGACGTGACCGTACCCATAACGAGAATCATTCTCATATAGGGGGGTGTGTGGACGCGCCTCCCCGTGGTGCGGTCGCGGGGCGCCGGCAGCGCGGCGAGCCGCCGGCGCGACGCGAGGCGGCGCGCCGGTGCCCCGTCCCGGGCCGCCGCGCGCCGTCGTCCCCGCGTGGTACCCATGACGGGTGGGTGTGCGGAGTCTGCTGTCGCGGGTGGTCGGGGCCGGGGTCCTGGCCGCCGTGCTGCTGGTGGCCTCCACGGCGCTCGCCATCTGGTGGACGGCGCGGCAGGACGCCCGGCCGCAGTCCGACGCGATCGTGGTGCTGGGCTCGGCCCAGTACAACGGCGTCCCGTCGTCGATCTTCGCGGCCCGGCTGGAGCACGCGCGGGCCCTGTACGAGCAGGGCGTCGCACCGGTGATCGTGACCGTCGGCGGGAAGGCGGCCGGCGACCAGTTCACCGAGGCGGAGGCCGGGCGCGACTACCTCGCGGCGGCCGGGGTGCCCACCGAGTCGCTGCTCGCGGTGCCCGAGGGTGTGGACACCCTGGAGAGCATGCGCGTGGTCGGCGCGGCGTTCGACGAGCGCGGCTGGGAGCGTGCCGTGCTGGTCACCGACCCCTGGCACGCGATGCGCGCCGAGCGGATGGCCGAGGACGCGGGGATCGAGGCGGAGAGCTCACCGACCCGCCAGGGCCCGGCGGTGCAGACCCGCGCCACCCAGTTCCGCTACATCCTGCGGGAGACTGCTGCCTACCTGCTCTACCGCGTGACCGGTGAGAGCATCGCCGGCGCGCCCGGCATCGGCTGAGGGAGGAACGGTGCTCGAACTGGGCAGGGCCGGTACGCAGGGCGCGCCGAAGGGCGTCCTGCCGGTGCTGCGCGACGGCCGGGTCGTGGCGACGCTGCGCCCCGCGACGTGGACGGAGGCCGCCACGGTGGCGGTCGACGGCGACACCTGGGAGTACGCCCGGCGCAAGCGCGAGCTCACCGGTCACCGGTCGGGTGACCCGGAGGGCACCGCCCGGCTGCGTGCCCGGCAGACGTCGAGCTGGAGGGGCACCTGGGCGATCGACCTGGAGGGGGCGACGGTCGAGGTGCGGCCCGCCTCCCGCTGGAAGGGGACCCACCGGTTCCTGCTGCACGGGCGTCAGGTGGCGGAGAGCGGCACCACGCCGGGCTGGACCCCGCGGCCCGCGATCACCCTCGACGGCGCCCTGCCGCTGGACCAGCAGCTGTTCCTGCTGTGGTGGGAGCACGTGATCCGCCGGCGGGTCACGGCAGCGGCGGCGGTCGCCTGATGGCCGGCCGGGGGCGCATTCGCGCCGCGGACATCGCGCTGGTGCGCGACCGCAGCAAGATCGACGAGATCGTCGGCGAGCACCTGCAGCTCAGGCGCGCCGGTGGCGGGAGCCTCAAGGGGCTGTGCCCGTTCCACGACGAGAAGTCGCCGTCGTTCCAGGTGACGCCGAGCCGCGGGCTCTACCACTGCTTCGGTTGCGGGGTCGGTGGCGACGTCATCCGCTTCGTCCAGGAGATCGACCACCTGTCGTTCACCGAGGCCGTCGAGCTGCTGGCCAACCGCGCCAACATCGAGCTGAAGTACGAGGACGACGGCGGCCGCCCCACCGCGGGCCCCGACCGGGCCTCGGTCGGGCAGCGGGCGCGGCTGGTCGCGGCCAACACCGCGGCGGCCGCCTTCTACGCCGAGCAGCTCGGCACGCCGGAGGCCGCGCCCGCCCGGCAGTTCCTCGCCGACCGCGCCTTCGACCGGCAGGCGGCGCTGGACTTCGGCTGCGGCTACGCACCCGGCGGCTGGGACGGGCTCACCCGCCACCTGCGAGCCAAGGGCTTCAGCCAGCAGGAGCTGGTCACGGCCGGGCTGGCGAAGGAGTCCTCCCGGGGCACCCTGATCGACCGCTTCCACCGCCGGCTGGTGTGGCCGATCCGCGACATCACCGGCGACGTCATCGGCTTCGGTGCCCGCAAGCTGATGGACGACGACCCCGGCCCCAAGTACCTCAACACCCCGGAGACACCGCTCTACAAGAAGAGCTCGGTGCTCTACGGCATCGACCGCGCCAAGCGTGACATCGCCAAGCGGCACCAGGCGGTCGTCGTCGAGGGCTACACCGACGTCATGGCCTGCCACCTGGCCGGGGTGACGACGGCGGTGGCCTCGTGCGGTACCGCCTTCGGCGCCGAGCACATCGGGGTGCTGCGGCGGCTGCTGATGGACCAGGACGAGTTCCGCGGCGAGGTGGTCTACACCTTCGACGGCGACGCGGCCGGCCAGGCGGCGGCGATGAAGACCTTCGCCGAGGACCAGCGCTTCGTCGGTCAGACGTTCGTCGCGGTCGAGTCGGAGGGGCGTGACCCGTGCGAGCTGCGGCAGGAGCACGGCGACGCCGCCGTCCGCGACCTGGTTGCCCGCCGCACCCCGCTGATCGCCTTCGTGCTCAAGACCACGCTGGCCGGCTACGACCTGGACACCGTGGAGGGCCGGGTCGCCGCCCTGGAGAAGACCGTGCCGCTGGTGGCCCAGATCAAGGACCACGCGCTGCGCCCCGCCTACGCCCGCGAACTCGCCGGGATGATCGGCAACACCGACGAGGCAGAGGTGCTCGAGCGCGTGCGCCGGGCGACCGGTGACGGGGGAGGAGCGCCCTCCCGGGGCCGCCCCCGCGCGCCCCAGCGCACCCCCGACGACGCCGCGGTCGCCGTGGAGCGGGAGGCGGTGAAGGCCGCGTTGCAGGCGCCCGAGCTCGCCGGCCCCGAGTTCGACGCCATCCCCTCGAACGCCTACACCGACCCCGACTACGCCGCCGTGGTGGCCGCCATCGCCGCGGCCGGGGGTGTGGCTGCCGTGACCGTCACCGGGCCGGCCTGGCTGGACGAGGTCGCCGCGCACTGCGAGCGGGAGAGCGCCCGCGCCCTGCTCACGGCGCTGGCGGTGGAGCCGATGCGCTCGGTGAGCGGCGAGTGCGACGCCGGCTACGTCAACGCGCTCCTCGCGCGGGTGCAGGAGATGGCGACCGTCCGCGAGATCACCGCCCTGAAGGGCCGGCTGCAACGGACGAACCCGGTCGACTCCGGCGACGAGTACATGAAGGCCTTCAAGCAGCTGATGGATCTCGAGCAGCTGGCGATCTCGCTGCGCAAGCGTGCGATGGGCGGCCTGGCATGAGCCTGCTGGCCGAGCTGCGGCGCCGGTTCGCCCGCCCGCCGGAGGAGGTGCGGGCCGCGGTGGCCGACCCCGACGAGCGGGTGCTCGCCTGGGGCGTGCTCGCCCGCGGGGCCGGCTGGCTGGTGGCCACCTCCCGCGGTCTGCGGGTGATCGGCCCGGCGGCCGGGGACACGGTGCTGCCGTGGCACGAGGTGGGTCACGCCCGCTGGGCCGCGACCGCCGACGGCGGCGGTTCCTTCACGGTCACGCCGCTCGCCGAGGTGGAGCCGGGTGTGCAGTCGCGGCTGCCGGTGGTGCGGCACGTGCTCGCGGACGCCGGCGACCTCCCCGCGGTCGTGCGGCGCCGGGTGGACCAGACCATCGTCACCAGCCGCCGCGTACCGCTGCCGGACCGGGGAGGGCTGCTGCTGGTCGCCCGCCGGGTGCCCGGTCAGGCCGTCCGGGAGTGGACCGTGGTGTTCGACGACGACGCCGACCGCGACGACCCGGGTGCCAGGGAGACCGCACGGCAGAAGCTCGCCGAGGTGCTGGCCGCCGAGCTGCCGGACTGAGCCGGCGCGCGGATCAGCGAGGGGCCTCGCTGCCCAGCTGGGCCTTCAGCGTGGAGACGGCGTCGTCGGCCTTCGCCTGGGCCATGCCCGCGAGGCTCTGCAGGCGCGGGTCGTCCTTGGCCTGCTCCCAGGCGCGCCGGAGCTGCTCGTAGCGCTCGCGGCCGGCCCGCGACCCGAGGACGTAGCCAGCCCCGAATCCGGCGAGGAACGACAGCTTGGCCACGGAAACCTCCAGAGTGAACATGCGGTGAACGACGGCCACCGTACCTGTGGTGCACAACGCTTCGCCCCTCGTGAGCCGCGTGCGGGGGGCGTCCGCGCGTGGGGTACTCTCGTCGGGCCAGCGGTTCGCACCGCTGATCCCCCGTAGCTCAATTGGCAGAGCATGCGACTGTTAATCGCAGGGTTATTGGTTCGAGTCCAATCGGGGGAGCAACCCAGGCCTCCGACCAGCGCGCATGCCGGTCGGGGGCCTTCGTCGTTCCCGCACCGCGCCCGACGTGCTCCCGGGAGAGCAGTGGCCGCCTCCGCCTCGTGACCGAGGACGGCAGCAGTCAGGGCCGTCGTACGGCGTAGCGCAGCAGGGCGACACCGTTGCCGAACCGCCGGTTCTCCACCAGTGCCAGGTCGGTCGGGTGGTCGGCTGCCTCGAACAGCCGTCGACCGCGGCCGACGACGAGCGGGTTGATGTAGAGCCGGTACTCGTCGACCAGGTCCAGACGTCGGAAGGTCCCGACCAGGTCCACCCCGCCGAGCGCCGTGTCGCCGCCCGGTTGCTCCTTCAGCGCGCGGAGCTCGTCGGGGTCCACCTCTGCGCGCAGCGAGGCATCGGGTCCCACTTTTCCAGCGTGTTCCCGCCCTGCGCCGGACTGGTGACTGCTCCGCCGGCACCGCTCCCGGGACGCAGGGTGGCGACGCGCCCGGTGACGCGTCGTCGGCCGGGCGCGACCGTTCCGCCCGCCGTCCGCTCGGCCTAGCGTCTTGGGCGACCGACCAAGACGATCGCCCAACCCAGGGAGGCGCGATGGCCCCGTCCGCCCCGTCCGGCCCGTCCGCCCCGACCGCACCGAGCGCCGACGTCCGGTTGCGGCTCCTGCAGGCCGCGGCCGAGCTGATCCCCGAGCTCGGGTGGAACGCGGTGAGCACCCGCGTCGTGGCCCGGCGGGCCGGGGTGACGCCCGGCCTGGTCCACTACCACTTCGCCTCGGTGCAGGCGCTGCTGACGCAGGCGTCGCTGCGGGCGATGCGGCAGGTGCTGTCCTCGCTCGCTCCCGCCCTGTCGTCGGCCGGGCCGGGGGAGGACGGGCTGGCCGGGCTGCTCGCCGCGCTCGACGAGCACGACGGCGCGGACCCGACCTCCATGCTCTTCCTCGAGGCCTACCTGGCCGCGACCCGGGACGCCGACCTGCGGGCGGAGCTCGGCCGCGTCCTCGACGAGTTCCGCGGCGTGCTGACCTCCTGGCTCACGGCGCGGGGCACGGAAGCGCCCGCCGGGACGGCCGCCGTCCTCGCCGCGGCGGTCGACGGCGTGCTGCTGCACCGGGTGATGGACCCAAGGCTGACCTCGACCGCCGTCACGCCGGTGCTGCACCGGCTCCTGGACGGCCCGGGCCCCGGAAGGGCGGGCCAGCGATGAGGGCCGTCGTCTGCGGAGCCGGGATCTCCGGTCTCGCGCTCGCCGGACGCCTCGCCGACCACGGGTGGGACGTCACCCTCGCCGAGCGCGCGCCCGGCCCCCGGGAGCAGGGCTACATGATGGACTTCTTCGGCCCCGGCTACGACGCCGCCGAGGAGATGGGCATCCTGCCCCGGCTCCACGAGCTGAGCTACCGCGTCGACGAGCTCGCCTACGTCGACGCCTCCGGACGGCGCAGGGCCGGCCTCGACTACCAGCGCTTCGCCCGGGCCCTCGACGGGCGCCTGCTGAGCATCATGCGCCCTGATCTGGAGCGCGCGCTGCGGGAGCGGCTCGGGGACAGGGCCGACCTGCGCTTCGGCTGCTCCGTCGCGCGCATCGACGCCGGGACCGACGGCGTGGGCGTCGCCCTGACCGACGGCACCGAGCTCGATGCAGACCTGCTGGTCGGGGCCGACGGCGTCCACTCCGCGGTGCGGGAGACGGTCTTCGGCCCGGAGCCGCGGTTCCTGCGCTACCTGGGCTGCCACACCGCCGCCTACGTCTTCGACGCCCCGGAGGTCCGGGCGCAGGTGGGCAACCGGTTCGCCATGACCGACTCGGTGGACCGCGCGATGGGGTTCTACGTCCTGCGCGACGGGCGCGTCGCCGCCTTCGCCGTGCACCGGGATCCCGAGCCCCGGCTGCCGTCGGACACCCGCGCCGAACTGCGCAGCCGCTGCGCCTCGCTCGGGTGGGTCGTCCCCCGGGCGCTCGACCACTGTCCGCCGTCCGCCGAGCTCTACTACGACCAGGTGGCCCAGGTCGAGGTGCCGGAGTGGCACCGTGGCCGCGTCGTCCTGCTCGGTGACGCCTGCCAGGCGGTCTCGCTGCTCGCCGGTCAGGGCGCCTCGCTGGCAATGGCCGGCGCGCACGTCCTCGCCGGGCAGCTGGCGGGCGGTGGCGCGGTCGAGGACGCCCTGGCCCGGTACCAGCGGATCTGGCAACCGGTCGTCCGGGTCAGGCAGGAGGCCGGGCGGCGAAGCGCGAAGTGGTTCCTCCCGTCGTCGACGACGCGGCGGCTGCTGCGCCGGGCGGCCCTGGGGCTGTCGGTCCTGCCGGGCTGGGACAGGGTCGTGCCGCGGCTCGCGGGGTAGCCCGGCCCCGATACCTGCCGTCAGGACGGACGACGGCGGCCGTCGCGCTCGGCGAGCAGGCGCCGGGGCGCACGCGCCCGCCACGCGTCCTGCACCAGTTCGGTGAGCTCCCCGACATCGATCCGGTCGAGCCGTACGAGCACCACGGCGTACCCGTCGAAGTGCGGGGTGGTGAGGAAGACGTCGGGCGCTCCGGCGAGCAGCGCGGCCTTCTCGCCCTCGTCGGGCACGCGCACCCCCAGGAGCGGTTCGTCCTCGTGCGGGGCTGCGGCGCCGAGCGCCGCGCGTTCGGCCTCCCGCAACGGCCGCGCCCACGCGAAGCCCTTGCCGTGCACCCGCCACGAGGGGTGCCCGCCGTACGAGGGGTGCTCATCGGTGCCCGGTAGCGACGCGACCAGGCGCCGGACGTCCTCCCAGGTGGCCACACCGCAGTGTGGTCCCGGCGAGGCGCTGGTGGAAGGGTGCCTGCGGTGGTGCGGGGCCCCGCATCGCGACGATGGACCGTGGAGAGAGGGATGACCGTGCCGACCGACCCCTTCGCCGCCTTCCGGGCGGCCGTCGAGAACCGCGACGTCGATGCCGCGGTGCGGCTGTTCACCGACGACTGCGTCTTCCTGTCGCCGATCGTCCACGAGCCCTACCGCGGCACCGGACCGCTGCGCGCGATCCTCACCGGCGTCATGTCGGTCTTCGAGGACTTCCGCTACACCGCCTCCTACGCGGGCGACGACGGGCACGTCCTCGCTTTCGACACCAGGGTCGGCGGCCGCGTCCTCCAGGGCGTGGACATCCTGCGCGGCCGCGACGGCGTGCTCACCGAGCTGACCGTGATGGTCCGGCCCTACTCGGCCGCGACCGCGCTCCGCGAGCGGATGGCCGCCCTGCTCGCCTGAGCGTGGCGGGCCGCACCGGGCGCCCCCGTAGGGTGCGACACCGCGCGCCTGGACACCAGCCGCGAGCAGCCGGTGCAGGTGAGGAGGAGGACGCCGTGACGATCGGGCCGGACCGTGAGGCCGCTCGCGACGAGGACCGGCCGCCGGTCACGATCTTCGGCCCGGACTTCCCGTTCGCGTTCGACGACTGGATCACGCACCCGGTCGGCATCGGCGAGATCCCACCCGAGCGGCACGGCGAGGAGGTCGCCATCGTCGGTGCGGGGATCTCCGGTCTGGTCGCCGCCTACGAGCTCATGAAGCTCGGGCTCAAGCCGGTCCTCTACGAGTCGTCGCAGATGGGCGGCCGGCTGCGGTCGGCGCGGTTCGAGGGCGCCCCCGCGGAGATCGTCGCCGAGCTGGGCGGCATGCGGTTCCCCGTGTCGTCGACCGCCTTCTACCGCTACGTCGACCTGCTCGGCCTGGAGACCAGGCCGTTCCCCAACCCGCTGACGTCGGCGTCGGGCAGCACGGTCATCGACATCGAAGGCGAGACGCACTACGCCGAGTCGTCCGAGGCGCTGCCGCCGCTGTTCCGGGAGGTCGCGGCGGCGTGGGCCGACGCTCTCGGGACCGTGGGGTTCGACGAGATCCAGGACGCGATCCGGGCGCGCGACGTCACGAAGCTGAAGTCGCTCTGGGACGAGCTCGTGCCGCTGTGGGACGACCGCACCTTCTACGACTTCATCGCGAGCTCCGAGGCGTTCTCCCGGCTCTCTTTCCACCACCGGGAGGTCTTCGGCCAGGTGGGGTTCGGCACCGGCGGGTGGGACTCCGACTTCCCGAACTCGATGCTCGAGATCTTCCGCGTCGTGATGACGAACTGCGACGACGACCAGCGCTTCGTCGTGGGTGGCGTGGAGCAGGTGCCGTGGGGGCTGTGGAACCACGCGCCGTCCCAGCTCGCCCACTGGCCGGCCGGGACGACGCTGGCGAAGCTGCACTCCGGCGGGCCGCGCGCCGGCGTCGCCGCGATCGCCCGGGACGCGGACGGGCGCTTCGCCGTCACGGACGCCTGGGGCCACGTCCGCCGCTACCCCGCGGTGCTCGTCACCTGCCAGAGCTGGCTGCTGACGACGCAGATCGACTGCGACGAGAGCCTCTTCTCCCAGAAGATGTGGACGGCGCTGGACCGCACCCGGTACATGCAGTCGTCGAAGACCTTCGTGATGGTCGACCGGCCCTTCTGGAAGGACAAGGACCCGAGGACCGGCCGCGACGTCATGAGCATGACGCTCACCGACCGGCTGACCCGCGGCACCTACCTGTTCGACCACGGCGACGACCAGCCCGGCGTCATCTGCCTGACGTACTCGTGGATGAGCGACGCGCTGAAGATGCTGCCCTACCCGGTGGACCAGCGGGTGCGCCTCGCGCTCGGCGCGCTGAGGAAGATCTACCCCGACGTCGACATCGCCCAGCACATCATCGGTGACCCCATCACCGTCTCGTGGGAGGCGGACGCGAACTTCCTCGGCGCCTTCAAGGGCGCCCTGCCCGGGCACTACCGGTACAACCAGCGGATGTACGCGCACTTCGTGCAGGACGACCTCCCGCCCGAGCAGCGAGGGATCTTCCTGGCGGGTGACGACGTGTCGTGGACGCCGGCCTGGGTCGAGGGCGCGGTGCAGACCTCCCTCAACGCGGTCTGGGGCATCATGCGGCACTTCGGCGGCGGCACCCACGAGCAGAACCCGGGCCCCGGCGACGTGTTCGCCGAGATCGGCCCCATCGCCCTGCCGGACTAGGTGTGCTGCCCGGGGACGTCAGTTCCGGTCAGGCGGTGCCACCGTCGTCCAGGCAGCTGGGCCAGCCGGAAGCCCCGCATGTCAGGGGGCTCTCCTCCGGAGACCCGTCTCCAGGCTGATCTCCGCGAGACGCTCGTGCACGACGGCGAGTCCGTACGCCACGCTTCCCGTGAGCGTCACGAGCGCCATCAGGATCATCGCTGGGCCCGGATCACCCTGGTGGGCGAGCAGCACCTGGGTCGGACCCTGCAGCGCGGCGGTCGTGCATCCCACCCACGTGAGCACCCAGGCGGTGCGGGGTCGGAGAGCTCCTCGCCTCACGAGCGGAACCACCCACCCGACCAGCGCGAGCAGTCCGGTCACGGCGAGGACGGTCCGCTGGGACAGGGCATCCATGCCTCGGGGACCGCTCGCCCCGGGGCCGAACAGACCCCAGCAGGTCATGGCCATACCGAAGGGCACCATGCTCAGGGCACCGACGGCGATGGCCCAGCCTCGCGGACGAGGCGGGGGGTAGCTGAGAACGCGCCCCCACCGACCGAGGGTGTAACACCAGGCGAGGACTGCGATGCCGATGGCGAGCAGGCCGAATCCGCCGTACGTCAGCGCGAACACCCACGGGCTCAGATGGTCCATCCCGTCGGTGTGCAGCTCGCCCGTCCCCACCAGCTGGAGCGCACCGCCCAGGGGGAGCCCGACGAGGATCGGAGCCAGCAGGCCGGTCGCTCCGCCCGCGAGCGCCACCACGATCCACCCGGGGACGCGCCGCCCCCACGGACGGACCAGCGCGATCGCCAAACCGACGGCCATCAGCTCGAGCAGGATGGTGACGACGTTGCCGACGACCACGCGGGTGCTGTGGAGCTCTGCTGCCCCGGCGGAGCTCTCCACTCCGACCGTGCTGCCGGTGAGCCACAGGATCTTCAGCGCCGTGTACGGCGCGACCGCGGCCACGACCAGGCACAGAGCGATGCGCTGAGCACGGGGATGCATGTCCGGCCTCCGGCTACCTGCCGCGGCGCTCGACCACGGCGTGGACGTGATCGGACGACCAGGCAGGCGCGGTCGTCCGATCTGACCGGCTGGATCACCGCTGCGCGGCGAGCCAGTCGTCGAAGGTCGTGGGTGCGATGCGCGCGCCGTCCGCGGGGAGGAGCACCTCGCCGGCCATCTCGGGGCCGAACACCGTCGACCAGCTGGGGCGGAGCTTCACCTGACGGCCCAGCGCGTCGTTGGTGCGGCGAACCATGTCGACCAGGTCCTGTGGTTCCGGTCCGGCGACGTCGACGTAACGTCCCTTCGGCTCACCGACCGCCAGCTCCACGAGGATGCTCGCCACGTCGTCGGGTGCCACGGGCTGCAGCAGGAGCGGTGCCACGGTGGCGTCCCCGTCCTTCTCCGTCCAGCCGGCGACCATGGCCGGGAAGTCGTGGAACTGGGTCGCCGGCACGATCGTCCACGGCACGGGACCTTCCTCCACGAGGCGCTCCTGGAGTCGCTTGCCTGCGTAGTGGGCGTTCCCCTGGACGCGGTGCAGGCCGGCGATCGAGAGCAGCACGTGGTGTCGCACACCGGCGCGATCCTCGGCCGCCAGGAGATTGCGGGTGGCCGAGCCGAAGTAGGTGAGCGCTTCGTCCACCTCGGTGGCTGCCGAGTTGGTGACGTCCACGACGGCCTGCACCCCGGTCAGGGCCTCGTCGAGACCCTCGCCGGTGAGCAGGTCGACCCCGGACGACCGACTGACGCGGACGGCCTCGTGGCCGGCGTCCTCCAGCACCCTCACGACCCTGGCGCCGATGCTGCCCGTGGCGCCGGCAACCGCGACCCGCATGATTCCTCCCTCGTTCTCCGGGCTCGGCGGGACCTTATCTCGGAGGAAACATCTCCGCAATGTCCTGTTACGCTCCCCCCGTGAGGCTGCCGGCGAGCACGGAATGGCTCCTGCACTGCGCGACGACGCTCGCGCAGCTCGAGCGGGGCGCCTCCGCGACGGCCGCGCAACTGGCCGAGTACTACGACCTCCCGCCGGCCTCGCTGGCCAAGCAGCTCCAGTCGCTGGTCAAGGCGGGCGTCCTGCGCGCGAGCACCGGCCCCCGGGGTGGGTTCGAGCTGGCGAGACCGGCGGAGCAGATCACCTTGCTCGACGTCGTCGAGGCCGTCGACGGAGCGGTCTCCCCGTACGTCTGCCGGGAGATCCGACGGCGCGGGACCGGGGCTCTGCCCCCCGAGGAGTGTGCCCGCGCCTGCGTCCTCGCGGTGAAGATGGCCGAGGCCCACTCCGCGTGGCGGGAGAGCCTCGCGTCCTGCAGCCTCGCCGACATCATCGCCTCGCTGCCGGCCTCCGCGCCGGCGCGGACCCGACACCGCATGCGGCGCGGTTCCTGACCCGGCCCGTGGTCGGTTGTGGCGGCGGCCGACGCTGCCGACCCGGACATCGTGCGCGTGCGCGCGGACGGGTGGGTGACCGCTGCCCCCTGGGGCGCAGGAGGTCGTCGCCGACGTCGGGAGCGCTCAGCCCGGATCGACGGGCCCCCGGGTTCGGGTGGCGAGCCGGTGGGCCACCGATTCGATCCGTTCCCGGCCCTCCAGCCGGGCGAGCAGGTGCTCCGGCATCGCCCGGGCGCCGGCGAAGGCGCCGGCGATCGATCCGGCCATCGCCGCGATGGTGTCGGTGTCCCCACCCATCCGCACGGCGAAGGTGACGGCAGCCACCGGGTCCTCGAGCCGGGGGAGTGCGGCGCACAGAGCGGCCCCCACCGCCTCGTGGGCCGTGATGCCGTTCCCGGTCATCGCCGCCGCCTGCTCGGGCCCGGTCGCCCGGGCAGCCGATGCGGCCGCGGCCACGGCGCCTTCCAGCTCAGCGGTCGCGAGGTGCCGGCGGCACGCCGCCAGCACCTCGTCGACCGGCGGTGGCGCTCCCCGGGGAGCGGCGAGCAGGTGGTGGACCGTCACCGCGATCGCGACGGCACCGTCCCGCCCGACGGGATGGGCGTGGGTGATCTCTGCGCTCCGCCTCGCCACCTCCGCCACCCGCGCCGGTCCGCCGCTCAGCGTGCCCACCGGCGCGGCCCGCATCGCGCCGCCGTTGCCCAGCGAGCCGGAGCCGTCGAACGACTCCCGGGCCACCGGGCGCCAGTCCCGACCGGCCAGCGCGGCGGCGAAGATCCGCGGGGGGTTGCCCCCGTATCCGCGCCACGGTTCCCGATCCCAGGTCCGGGCGAAGGCCAGCGCCAGGGCGTCCTGGTCGAGGTCGTCCGGACCGAGATCCGCGAGGTGATCGGCGAGCGTCACCTGCAGGGCCGTGTCGTCGGTCCAGCGCAGCAGCCCGTCGGAGGTGAGCGACCGGTGGAGTTCGTCGGCCGGCACCCGGGCTGAGCCTTCGAACCGGGCACCGACGGCGTCCCCGACGGCGCCCCCGAGCAGCAGGCCGAGGACCCGGTCCTCCCAGGGCGCCGGCGCGGCGCCCGGCTGCGGGCGTGACCGAGCTGCCATTCCTCGGCCTCCGTGTGCTGACGCCGGGGCTGACCTCCTGCTCAGGCGTCGATGACGATCGGGATGATCAGCGGGCTGCGCCGGTAGCTCCGGTCCGCCCACCGGCCGACGGCCCGCGCGATCAGCTGTTCCAGCTGCACGGCTCCGCCGACCCCCTCCTCGGCCGCCTTGGCCAGCGCCTTCTCGATCAGGGGCACGACCTCGTCGAACGTCGTCTCGTCGTGCACGAAGCCGCGGGCCAGGAAGTCCGGCTCCTCGGCCAGCGCGCCGGTGTCGGCGTCCACGATGGCCACGACGGTGATGACGCCCTCCTGGGCCAGCGTGCGCCGGTCGCGCAGGTGGGCCTCCGTGGCGCCTCCGACGGTGGCGCCGTCGACGTAGACGTTGCCGGCGGGCACCTTCCCGGTGATGCGCACCTTGCCGTCGAGCAGGTCGACGGCGACGCCGTCCTCGGCGATGACCACGCCCCGCGGGTGGACCCCGGTCCGCACCGCGATGTCGCCGTTGGCCTTGAGGTGCCGCCACTCGCCGTGCACCGGCATGACGTTGCGCGGCCGCACGAGGTTGTAGACGTAGGAGAGCTCGCCCGCGCTGGCGTGCCCGGAGACGTGCACCTTGGCGTTGCCCTTGTGCACGACGTTGGCGCCCCACCGGGTGAGCTCGTTGATGACGCGGTAGACGGCGTTCTCGTTGCCGGGGATGAGCGAGCTGGCCAGCAGCACCGTGTCGCCCTCGGTGATCCGGATGACGTGGTCGCGGTTGGCCATGCGGGACAGCGCCGCCATCGGCTCGCCCTGCGACCCGGTGCAGACCAGGCACACCTTCTCCGGGGGGAGCTTCTCGAGCTCCTTCATGTCGACCAGCAGGCCGGGCGGCACGGTGAGGTAGCCGAGGTCCTTGGCGATGCCCATGTTGCGGACCATGGAGCGGCCGACGAAGGCGACCTTGCGGCCGTGGGCGTGGGCGGCGTCCAGGACCTGCTGGATGCGGTGCACGTGGCTGGCGAAGCTGGAGACGATCACCCGCCGGGGCGCGGTCCGGAACACCGTCTCCATCGCCGGGGTGAGCTCGGCCTCGGACGTCGTGAAGCCCGGCACGTCGGCGTTGGTGGAGTCGGTGAGGAAGAGGTCCACGCCCTCCTCGCCGAGCCGGGCGAACGCGCGCAGGTCGGTGATCCGCCGGTCGAGCGGGAACTGGTCCATCTTGAAGTCACCGGTGTGCAGGACCAGGCCGGCGCCGGTGCGGACCGCCACGGCGAGGCTGTCCGGGATGGAGTGGTTGACGGCGACGAACTCGCAGTCGAAGGGCCCGAACGAGGCCCGGTCCCCCTCGCGCACCTGGCGGGTGACCGGCCGGACCCGGTGCTCCTTCAGCTTGGCCTCGATGAACGCCAGGGTGAGGCGGGAGCCGACCAGGGGGATGTCGGGACGTTCGCGCAGCAGGTAGGGGACACCGCCGATGTGGTCCTCGTGACCGTGGGTCAGCACGATCGCCTCCACCTCGTCGAGGCGGTCCCGGATGGCGGTGAAGTCGGGGAGGATCACGTCGACCCCGGGCTGGTGCTCCTCGGGGAACAGCACTCCGCAGTCGACGATCAGCAGCCGGCCGGCGTGCTCCAGCACGGTCATGTTGCGACCGATCTCCCCGAGACCGCCCAGGGCCACGACCCGCAGGCCGCCTTCGGGCAGCGGAGGGGGGAGGCGGAGCTCAGGGTGCGCGCGACTCATGCCCTCACGCTACGGGCGACCCCGGTCGTCGTGCGTGCCGCGTCCCCGTCGACCGGTCCGGGGTCGTCTCCCCGCACGCGCGGGCAGGGCCGGAGGGGTGGTCGGCGCGACAGCTCCCGGTCACGAGCCCGCGTCGTTCCCGGCGGGTGGCACCGTGGCCCCGGCCCAGTCCGGGCGGCGCAGCGGAAGCCGGTTCTCCCCGCCCGGTTTCACCGCCAGCACCTGGTTCACCCCGACGCGGTGCCGTTCGAAGGCCAGGGCCGAGCCCGCGAGGTACAGCCGCCACACCCGGGCCCGGCCGGGGGAGGCGAGCCGGACGGCCTCGTCCCAGTGGTCCTCGAGGTTGCGCACCCAGGCCCGGCAGGTGAGCGCGTAGTGCCGGCGCAGCGCCTCGACGTCGCACACCTCGAAGCCGGCTTCCTCCAGCACCTGGACGTGCGTGGCCAGCGGCTGGAGCTCCCCGTCGGGGAAGACGTA
The DNA here is from genome assembly GCF_054050995.1 of Blastococcus sp. SYSU DS1021. NCBI lineage: Bacteria > Bacillati > Actinomycetota > Actinomycetes > Geodermatophilales > Geodermatophilaceae > Blastococcus > Blastococcus sp. SYSU DS1021. Next base: position 36,346 of record NZ_JBJHAL010000009.1, read on the forward strand.
CCGCGTGAGGAACGAGCCCGGGTCGGGGCGGTCGGGGCCGGCCGCGGGGCCGCGCGCGATCGCGTGGTTGAGCAGCCGGCCGCCGGGGCGCAGCAGCTCGTGCAGCCCGGACGCGTACGACGGCAGCTGGGCGCGGCCCACGTGCTCGGCCATCCCGACCGAGGCGATCGCGTCGAACGGCCCGTCGGCGACCTCGCGGTAGTCCTGCAGCCGGACCTCGACGCGGTCGGCGAGCCCGGCGTCGGCGACCCGCCGGCGGGCAAGGTCGGCCTGGGCCTCGGAGATCGTCACGGCGACCACCGAGACGCCGTAGCGGGACGCCGCGTGCAGGGCGAGCGAGCCCCAGCCGCAGCCGACGTCGAGCAGCCGCATGCCCGGCTCGAGCCCGAGCTTGCGGCAGACCAGGTCGAGCTTCGCCTCCTGCGCCTCCTCCAGCGTCGCACCGGGGTCAGGGAAGTAGGCGCAGCTGTAGACCAGCGAAGGCCCCAGCAGCAGGCGGTAGAAGTCGTTGCCGACGTCGTAGTGGTGGCTGATCGCCTTCCGGTCCCGCGACAGCGAGTGACGGATGCCGCGCACGCGGGACTCTTCTGCCGGCGGCGCGGGCGGCGGTCCCAGCACCCCGAGCCGGAGCAGCGGGCCGGCCAGCCGGGCCAGCGCCCGCCGGTCCAGGCGCAGCTCCGGCCGGGCGGGCAGGTCGTCGGGAAAGCTCAGCACGGCGTAGAGGTCGCCCTCGACGTCGAGGTCGCCGCTGACGTAGGCCCGGGCGAGCCCGAGCTCGCCCGGCGCGTGGACGAGGCGGCGCAGGGCACGTCGGTGGCGCACGACCAGCGTGGGTGCTCCGTCGACGACGGTCTCGGAGCCGTCCCAGCAGCGCACCGACAGGGGCAGCGGGGCCCCCAGGAGGAGGGTTCCCAGCTCCTCGACCAGCTGACTCGCGCCTCGTCGTGCCATGCCCCGACCCTGGCAGAAGGACCACCGGCACCGCGAGCGTTCTCACCCGCCCGCGCCACCGGTTCTCCGGGCGTCGTGTCGAACGGGTAACGGAGGCTGGGCCCGGTCCGCTCCAGGGGTGCAGGCTGGTGGGTGGCCGGCAGCCGGTCCGAGCGGCGTCGGCACACCGGCCGAGGGGAAGGAGGAGGCATGCGCAGCCACCAGGGAACGCGGCCCGGGAGGAGAGCGGTCGTCCCCGGGACCGTGCTGACCCTCGCCCTGGCGGTGGGGGGCTTGACCGGCTGCGGGAACGAGGCGCCGGAGCCGTCGACCGACCCGGGAGCCGCGGAGGAGCTGGAGGAGCTGCGGGACGACATCACCGCCCTCCGCGAGCGCGTCAGGGCGCTGGAGGAGCGGTCGCGCCCGTCGTCGGAGCCGACTCCGCCACCGTCCGACGACGGCGGCGCGGACTCCGGCGACGGCGCGACGCCCGGAACGGAGGCGCCACCGCGGCCGGTCGAGGACCCCGCCGGCGTGTTCCAGGATCCGGCAGCCCTGATCGGCCGGGACGTCACCGTGGTGGCCGAGGTCTCCGACATCGTCGCGGTCAGCGAGGTGGGGGCGGCCTTCCGGCTCGCCGACGGGGCGGGCAACACCGTCGGCGTGATCACGGCCACCCCGCCGGGCGACCTGGAGGTGGGAGACGTCCAGCGGGTGACCGGCACGGTCGGCCGGGTCTCCCGAGACCGCTTCGAGGCCGTCTTCGGCATCGCCGCCGACGTGCTGGTCGACGACCCCGAGGCCTTCTTCACCGACCTCGGGGGCGAGATCGCCATCGCGGCGCGGGACGTCGAGGCCGTGCCGCAGCCCGCCGGCTGAAACGCCCGGCGCCCGCCGGCGAGATCAGCGAGCGCCCGGCGCCGGCTGCCGGGGGAGGGCGGCCGGTGGGGGAGCCGGGGGTGCGACCGGGTGCTCGCGCAGGTAGCCGAGGACCCGGTAGGCGACGGCCACCAGCGGAACGGCCAGCAGCGCACCGGGCAGCCCCCACAGCATCGTGCCCGCGGTCACCGCGACGAGGATCACGGCGGGGTGCAGCCGGAGCGTCCGCCCGACGATGATCGGTTGCAGGATGTTCCCCTCGACCTGCTGCACCACAAGGACGGCGATCAGCACGATCACGGCGTCGGCGAAGCCGTTGGTCACGAGGGTGACGAGCACCGCCACGGCCCCGCTCACCGTTGCCCCGAACAGCGGGACGAAGGCGCCGATGAAGGTCAGCAGGGTCAGGGACGCCCACAGCGGGACGCCCAGGACCAGCAGCGCGGCACCGATGCCCACCGCGTCGATGAGCGCCACGATGATGATCCCGCGCACGTACTGCGACAGCACCGTCCACGCCGAACGCCCCGCGCCGTCGATCTGGGCGCGCCGCCGGTCGGGGGCGAGCCGCAGCGCCCAGGCCCACATCGATGCGCCGTCCTTGAGCAGGAAGAACGTCAGGAAGAGCACCAGGAGGACGGCGGCCAGGCCGTAGAGCGCCATGCTGGCCGCGGCCGTCGGTTCGGGCGCGAACTGGTAGATGCGGTCCACCACGGCGTTGCGGGCCTCGGTGACCTGCTGGGGATCCAGGCCCAGCGGCCCTTCGATCAGCCAGACCCGGATGCGGTCGATCCCCGCGGCCAGCGGCCGGGTGAGGTTCCGCAGCTGGTCGGCGGCACGGAACCCGATGAGGAAGCCGACGCCGACCAGGACGCCCAGCAGGAACAGGACCGACAGCAGCGCGGCGAGCGCACGGGGGAGTCCCCGGCAGAGCCACCGGGCGATCGGTTCCACGATGGCGGTCAGCAGCAGTGCGACGGCGATGGCCACCGTCAGGAGCGGCAGCCGCAGCAGGAACCAGAACAGCAGCCAGCCGATCCCGGCCAGCGCGAGCAGGGCAGCGCTGATGACGAGGGTCCGCACCGCCCACGCCGGTGCGGTGGGCAGCGCGGCGGGGACGTGACCGCTGCCCGCCCGCGCGTCGGCCGGGACCGCGGGCGCGTCGGGAGGGTTCCTCGGCATCTCGCCCGACCCTCGTCTCGACCACCGTCTCACCGAAGCCATCCCGTCCGCACCGTGCGTCCTCCGATCCATGGGTGCCCGTCCCGCGGTTCTCGCCCCGGCACCGGGCGCCGGGCACGTGCGCATCTTCGGCCACCAGGGCGCTGGCGGCCGGTCGAGCGGGCTGATCAGCCGTCCTGGCTGCTGGTGCCGCACGTCGACGCGGCCCGCGGGGACGGCCGCCGAGCCCTCCTCCTCGGACCACCCCCGCCGGCTCTGTTGCGATCGCCTTGCAGCTCTGTGTCAGACGGGGCGACGCCCGTGCCGGCCGGCACCCGGGAGGGCAATCCGACGACGCGCCACCCGATGCAGTCGCCGCCCGTACCGCCGGAGGAAGCCATGTCCCAGCCCGTCCTGTCGCGCCCCGTCGGGTCCCCACCCTCCACCAGGAGCATCGCCGCCATCGACGGGGACCTGCACTGCTGCCGCGGCATCCGGCGGGACGCGGAACGCGAACTCGCCGAGGTGCGGCGGCGTCAGGAGGAGCTCGCCGATCTGGAGGCCACGTTGCTGGTCACGATCGACAGCCGGTCACGGATGGTCGACCACCTCCTCGACGAGCGTCTGCGGGCGGTCGCCGTCGCGGCGGGGCGCGGGTAGCTCCCGCGCCTGACGGTGTCGATCCGTTGACGGTCCCCGGGGGCGCGGTTCAGCCGCAGCGTTCCCGGACACCCCGTCGGCGACCGACGTGCGGATCGAGAGGAGCGTTGCGTGCCTGCCGGACGTGCGGTGGACGGGGTGGCCCCGGCCGGGGTGCGATCGGGGGAGCGCGGCCGTCGGGCCGCGAGCGCCGCCACGGAGGCGAGCCCCCGGCGGGTGCTCGAGGCGCTGGTCGGCGTTCCGTTCACCGAGGGCAACCGGGTCGACGTCCTGAAGGACGGCGACGAGACGTTCCCGGCGCTGCTGGCGGCCGTCGCCGCGGCGCGGCGGACCGTCGACCTCCTGTGGTTCTCCTGGCGCGGCGGTGAGATCTCCCACCAGATGGCCGGGGCGCTCGCCGACCGGGCCCGGGACGGCGTCCGGGTGCGGATCATGCTCGACGGTTACGGGGCCAAGCAGATCGACCGGGCCGACCTCCGGGTGCTGCGGGAGGCCGGGTGCACCGTCTTCTTCTACCGGCCGCTCCACACCGCGCGCATCAGCGTCTTCAACCTGCGCACGCACCGGCGGGTGCTGCTCTGCGACGAGACGGTGGCGTTCACCGGCGGCACCGGGGTGGACACGACGTGGACCGGGGACGGTCGGCACCCGGGGAGCTGGCGGGACACCGCCGTCCGCGTCGAGGGCCCCGCGGTCGCCGGTCTGCGGTCGGCGTTCCTCCAGACGTGGATGCAGGCCCAGGTCCGGCTCCCCGGGGGACTGGTGTCCGACGACGACCGGTTCCCCGAGCTCGCCGCGGCGGGCGGCACGGCGGTCCAGGTCATCCGGCCGCCGTCCCAGCCGGGCTGGAGCGAGGCCGCCGTGGCCGTCGCCGCGCTGCTGCGGTCGGCGCGCCGGCGCGTCCGTGTCACCACCCCCTACATCCGGCTGCCGCGCTGGCTCCGCGAGCTGGTGGTCGCCACCGCCGAGCGGGGCGTCCAGGTGCAGGTGCTGGTCGCCGGACCCCGCGTCGAGCGGTCGTCGGTACACCTCCAGGGGGAGCTGGACTTCCAGCCGCTGCTCGATGCCGGGGTCGAGATCTGGCGGTACCAGCCGTCGCTGCTGCACGCGAAGGTCGTCACGGTCGACGGCGCGGTCGCGATGCTGGGCACGGCGAACCTCGACACCCGGTCCCTCGCGCTGAACGAGCAGGTGTGCCTGGTGGCCGACGATCCGTCGGTGGCCGCCCTGCTGGATGCGCACTTCGACGAGGACGTGGGCCGCAGCGAGCGCGTCGACCCGGTGCAGTGGCGCGCGCGGAGCCTGCGGAGGCGGGCCCTGGAGGTGGCGTCCGACGTCGTCGGCCGGCCGCTGCGCGGCTGGGGAGCGATCGGGCTCGCCGGCCGCCGGCCCTGATCCGCTGCGGGACGTGCCGATGGCGCGGGGCAGTGCGGACTCAGCCCTCCCCGCGCCGGAGGTCGAAGAAGACCACCTGCGGGGGCGCGTTGATCCGCACCGGTACGACGCTGAAGCAGAGCCCGCACGTGACGAAGAGGCGGTTGCCCTCCGCCCCGTAGCCCTGCCTTCCCCACGCGTCGGCCACGATCTTCTCCTCCGCGGTCACCTCCAACCAGGACCAGTGGTCGGAGAAGGGCAGGGCGATCTGGCCGCAGTGGGTGTGCCCGGCCACGGCCAGCGGAGCGGAGCCCGCCGGCAGCTCGGGAAAGCTCAGCGGGTTGGGCATCAGCACCAGCCGCGCCGCATCCTCCGGAACCCCGGCCAGGGCCGCCTCGGCATCGGCGAGACCGGGTCGCACCGGGCCGATGCCCACCAGGTACAGCGGCTCGGCGCCGTCGGGCCCGGGGATCGTCAGCGCCTCGTTCTGCAGCACCGGGATGCCGGCGTCCTCCAGGGCGCGGGTCATCTCGTCGGCTCCGCCGGCGTGGTAGTCGTGGTTGCCGAGGACCGCGTAGGTCGGGATCCCGGCGTCCACGAGCGGGGCGAGGATCTCCATGACCGCGTCCACCTTCGGCCCCGGAGGGCTGTCCTCGCCGTAGATGAAGGCTCCGCCGAGCAGGACGACGTCCGGCTGCTCCTCGACGATCCGGTCGACGGCGCGCTCCACCATGCCGACGTTGGCCAGCCACATGCCGATCTGCAGGTCGGCGACGAGCGCCGCCTCGGTGCCGGTCCACTCGTGGCCGAGCCGCGGGAGCGCCACGTCCTCGCGTTCGGTGTCGAGGATCAGCCGCGGCTCGACGAACGTGCCGTACGCGAGGACGGGTGAGGAGCAGACCGGTCACCGCGAGCGCCGTCCAGGTCAGCCACCGTTTCACCTGGCGTCCCCTCCTCGTTCTCGCGGCCTCCCGGCTCCGTGGACCGTGCCGGCCGATGGGGGCGGGACGCGCCGGCGCCGGGACTACCCGCCCCTGTCCCGGCGATACCGGGCGTCACGGGACCGCAACGACCCCGGGCTGAGGGTTCGTGACGGTTCGGCGTCGATCTCGGCCACGGCGGTGTCCGGTGACGGCAACCGGGACATCGGGCGGGGGTGGTGGACGACGCGGCGCGCGCAGCAGGAGCCCCGGGTGGCACCCGGCCGTCGAGCCGCGGCGGCGCCGCAGCGGCCGGCCTGGCCGCGGTCGCCGTCGCGCTCGGCGTGGAGGAACTGGCCGCGGGGGCGATCCCCCGGGCGCCCTCGCTGATCATCGCGGTGGGCGACACGGTCATCGACAGCGTGCCCGGGTGGCTGGAGCAGTGGGCCATCGCCACCCTCGGCACGGCGGACAAGCCGGTGCTGATCGGGGGCATCCTGGTCGTGTCCGCACTCCTCGGGGCCGGCCTGGGGCTGCTCGCCCGGCGGCGGTTCGCCCTGGCCGCCGGCGGCATCGCCCTGTTCGCGGCCCTGGGCGTCGTGGTCGCACTGACCGACGACCGCACCCCGGGGCTCCTCAGCGCGCTCGTCGGCGCGATCGGCGCCGCCGCCGGCGTCGCCGTGCTCTACGTGCTGCTGCGGGCGCTGCCCAGCCGGGCACTGCTCGCGGAGCCGAGAGCCGGCGCAGACGGCGCACCGGTCCTCAGCTCGCTCGACCGCCGTCGCTTCCTGGCCGTCACCGGCGGCGCCACCCTGCTCGGCGTCCTCGCCGGCGTCGGCGGCTACCTGCTGTCCGGGCGCGAGCGCCTCGACAGCCTGCGCGCCGCCATCCGGCTCCCCGTGCCGGCGCGGCCGGCCGGGCCGGTTCCCGCCGAGGCGGACCTGGAGATCCCGGGGCTCACCCCGCTCTTCACCCCGAACGCGGAGTTCTACCGGATCGACACGGCGCTGCGCGTGCCCACCGTCGACCCCGACGACTGGCGGCTGGAGATCCGCGGGATGGTCGACCGGCCGTTCAGCCTGACCTACGCCGAGCTGATGGCGCTCCCGCAGATCGAGGCCGACGTGACGCTGGTCTGCGTCTCCAACGAGGTGGGCGGGGACCTCGTCGGCAACGCCCGCTGGCAGGGCGTTCCGCTCCGGGCGCTGCTGGACCGGGCCGGTCTGCAGCAGGGGGCCACCCAGCTCGTCGGCCGCTCCGTCGACGGCTTCACCGCGGGCTTCCCGGTGCTCACCGCCCTCGACGTCGAGGAGGCCATGGTCGCCGTCGCCATGAACGGCGAGCCGCTGCCCGCCGAGCACGGCTTCCCCGCCCGGCTCGTGGTGCCCGGCCTCTACGGCTACGTGTCGGCGACCAAGTGGCTCTCGGCCATCGAGCTCACCGACTGGGGCGTCGACGGCTACTGGATCCCCCGCGGCTGGGCCAAGGAGGGGCCGGTCAAGACGCAGGCGCGCATCGACGTGCCACGCTCCGGTGCCGCGGTCGAGCCCGGGCGGCGGCCGATCGCCGGTGTCGCCTGGGCACCGACCCGTGGGATCGAGCGGGTCGAGGTCCGGATCGACGACGGGCCCTGGCAGCAGGCCGAGCTCGCCGAGTCGCTCGACGTCGACTGCTGGCGGCAGTGGTACCTGCCGTGGGACGCGACGCCCGGCCGGCACCGCATCGCCGCCCGGGCGACCGACGGAGGCGGTGAAGTGCAGACCGACCAGCGGACCCCGGTCGCGCCGGACGGTGCCGCCGGCTACCCGGTGATCGAGGTGGCCGTCGACGGCTGAGCCGCCGCGTCCTGGCGACCGGCGACCCGCTGGGCCCACCGGGACACCTGGTCGACCACGACGTCGGGGTTGGTCAGGGGGAGCATGTGGCCGGCGCCGGGGACCGTGACGAGCTCGCCGTCGGGCAGCTCGGACAGCAGTTCGTCGATCTCATCCTGGGGGACCTCGGGGTCCCGACTGCCGTGCACCAGGAGCGTGGGCACCCGCAGGGACGGCGCCAGCTCCACGCCGTTGTGCGAGAGGCTGGCCAGGGTGGTGCCGGCCAGCGCGAGCGGCCGGGTGCTCAGGAAGTCGTCACGGACCCGCTCGACGAGCTCGACCGGCTCGCCCGGGGCGAAGGCGAAGCGCCGGATGGCCCGGTCGGACACGGTGCGCACCGGCCGGATCCGCCGGCCCAGCCGCGCGCCGGTGCGCAGCAGCGAGAACCAGGTCGACCGCAGCTGTGCCTGTGCCCGCCGGGGGAGGCGCCGCGCCGGGAACCCGGGAGCGGTCACGCCCGAGCCACCCGAGCCGACGAACACCACCCCGCCGATGCGTTCGTCACCGGAGCGGTCCACGTGGGAAAGCAGGATGCCGCCACCGAGGCTGTGCGCCACGACCACCGCGGCGCCCCCCTCGGGCACGACGGCGCCGAGCACCGCGGAGAGGTCCTGGGCGTGCGCGGCGAGGCCGTAGCTTCCCGAGCGCGCGTCCCCGCTCTGCGCGTGCCCGCGCAGGTCGTACCCGACGACGCGGTAGCGCGCGGCGAGCCGCTCGGGCACCTCCCCCCAGGAGTCGGTCGACATCCCCAACCCGTGCACGAGGACCAGGAGGGGGGCGTCCTCGGCTCCCCAGGAGTGGAGGGCCAGGCGGGTGCCGTCGAAGGAGGTCACGTCGGTCATGCGGCAGGAGTACCCCGGGACCGCCAGGGGCGGTGTGTCGATGTGATGACGATCCGGTCGTGCACAACCGGCTTTGGCGTCGCCGGACGCCTGCGGGGCCGAGCCACGTCGGCGGGTGCGGGGAGGGCCCGCGGTGGATGCCCGGCGTGGTGGACGGCTCTACCCCGGACCGGAGCGCGACAGGGTCAAGCCGCCTCGCGGTTCCGTGACGGCGACCGAGCGGCCCGCCGGCTCACCGGCCACCCGGGACCGGGGGTAGCGCACCTCGTCCGCCACCCCGCGCAGGAGCAGGCGGCAGCACACCAGCACCCACACGGTGCCGAGGACCAGCCCGGCGAGCACGTCGGTCGGGTAGTGCGCCGCGGTGTAGATGCGGGCCAGCGCGACCGCCGGGGCCACCAGGACGGGCACGGCGAGCGCCGCCCAGCGCCACCGGCCGCGGCCGAAGGTGATGACGAGCGCGGCAAGTGCCCCGTAGAGCGCCACCGCGGCGGCCACGTGGCCCGACGGCCAGCTCGCCTGGGTCACCAGACCCGACGTCAGGTCGGCCACCGGCGGCCGGGCGCGTTCCACGGTGCGCGAGACGACGAAGTAGATGCCGAGCTCCCCGAGCACGGTGACGAGGACGAAGAGCACCGGCCGCCGGCTGCCGGTGATCGCGAGCGACACGACGGCGAGGGTGAGGGACACCGCGATGAACGCGGGTGTCCCCGCCAGCCGCTCGACCGTGGTGGCGACGTCGGTCCAGGTGGGGGTGCGCAGCTCGACGACGGTGCGGACGACCTCCCGGTCGAACCGGCCGAGGGGGCTGTCGCCGAGCACCGCGGTGACCAGCAGCCCCAGCGCGATCAGCACCAGGGAGAGCGCGGTGGCAGCGCCCATCAGCCGGAGCGCCGTGCGACGACCGTCCGGTAGCGCGGACTGGCCGGAGGTGGCCAGGTGCGGCACCTCGTGGGGGTCGACGTCCAGGGGGTCCGGCGCCGCCGCCGTCCGCCGGCGGTGGTCGTGCTGCCAGCCGCGGAAGGCCGCCGTCGTGACCGCCAGCAGCCCCGCCCCCAGGAACCACCCGGCGAGGACGTCGGTGACGAAGTGGACACCGAGGGCCAGCCGGGTGAAGCCCACGGCGAGGGTCAGCAGCAACGCCGCGGCCACGACCCACGGCCGCGCGCGGCGGCGCACCGCGGGCAGGACGAGCAGCGCCAGCATCCCGAAGGTCACCAGCGAGAGCGTCGCGTGGCCGCTGGGGTAGCTGGCGTTGGAGGGCAGCTCGTTGACCGGGCTCGCCACGACCGGCCGCGCGCGGCCGATGAGCGCCTTGGTCAGCGGTACCAGGATCGCCATCCCGACGCCGGTGGTCACGACGAAAGCGGCCAGCCGGCGCTGACCCCGGATCAGCAGGAAGGCGGTGGTCAGCGTGAACAGCAGGATCACCGCCGCGTTGCTGCCGAGGTCGGTGACCGCCTGGAGCACCCGGACCAGCGCGGGGGAGTCGCTCACCACCGCGTTGAGGTCGGCGGCCACCTCGCCGTCCAGCGAGGCCAGCGGCGACCACTCCTGCTGCACCAGCAGCAGGAGCAGCAGGAACGGCACGGCGCCGACCAGCAGCGCGGCCCACCCCAGCAGGGCGCGGACGCCGAACCGGCCGACCCCGTCGGCGGCCTCGGCGCGCGGGCGGGAGGGGCGGTGCTGCTCGGCGTCCCGGTCCATGGCAGGGATCGCTACCCGGCGTTCCCCACGGGGCAACGGGGGTCGACCCGACGATCCTGTGACGGCCCGGTCGGCTGCCACCGGTCGGCGCTCCCGCGCCGCCGCCGGTCGTCCCCAGCCGGAGGGCGTCGAGCGAGAGGTGCTGCTGCTCGCCGCAACCGCCCCCTCACGCCTACCGGGGCTTTCGTCCGGAAACCGTCATGAGGTCGACGGGCGGGACCGGGGGTAGGGGACGGCCGTGGAGCTCCTCCTCGCCTTCGCGCTGCTGCTGTTCGCCGCTGTGCTCTTCTCCGGGCTGGCGAACCGGACCGTGCTCTCCACCGCCGTCCTCCTCCTGCTCGCCGGGTTCGTCCTCGACGCCGGGGTGCCCGGGGCAGACGCGATGTTCCACCTCGTGGCGCTGGTCGTCCTCGCCTCGATCCTGGCGCACTCGTCGACCGACGTCCCCATCGCGCACGCCTTCGCCCGCGCCCAGGGGCGACCGGAGCCACCTCCCCCGCAGCCGGTCGTGGGGGAGGCGACGAGCCCGGTTGCCGGCCCCGGTGCGGGCGGAGCGGGGGCGGGGTGACCGCCACCCGCGACCACGAGCTGGCGAGGGGGGTCGGCCGGGCGTTCGGTGGGGCGCTGCTGTTCGCCCTGCCGTTGATGATGACGATGGAGCTGTGGCGGCTGGCACACACCGTCGAGCGGTACCGGCTGGCGCTGCTGGTGGCCGCGACCGTCGCCCTGGTGATCGCCCTCTCCCGGTACTTCGGCACCGGGCCCGGCGGCGTCGGCGTGGGGGGTTACCTGGCCGACGCCGGCGTCGCCCTCCTGGTCGCCGCGGGAGCGACGGCGCTGGTGCTCGGGGTGCTGGGCATCATCGACCCGATCCAGAACTGGGAGGACGCGTTCTCCGTGGTCGCGATCGAGGCCCTGCCGGCTGCCGTCGGCGCGTCGTACGCCCGGAGCCAGCTGGGGCTCGGCAGCCGGCGGCGGGAGCCGGGCCACTACGGGCACGAGGTCTTCCTCATGCTCGCCGGTGCGGTGGTCTTCGCCGCGAACATCGCGCCGACCGAGGAGGTCGTCCTCATGGCCGCGAGGACCAGCATCCTCGGCACCCTGGCCCTGGTCGTCCTGAGCCTGGCCGTGATGCACGGCTTCGTCTATGCCGTCGGCTTCAGCGGGCAGGAACGGTCCACCGGCGGGTTCGTTCGGTCGTTCCTCACCCTGACGGTGGTCGGGTACGCCGTGGCGCTGCTGGTCGCCGGCTACGTGCTCTGGACGTTCGGCCGGTTCGACGGCGCGGGGCCCGCCGTCGTCGTCGGCCAGTGCGTCGTGCTGGCCTTCCCGGCCAGCATCGGAGCCGCGGCAGCGCGGCTCATCCTGTGAGTGGGAGGGGATCGAATGGCGGAGTCCGGGGACCGGAGCGCCCGGCAGGAGCGGACGACGGCGGGGGAGTACGTCCTGGGTGCCCTGGGCGGTCTGCTGGTCGTGGCCCTGCTGGGGTTCCTGGCTCAGCAGGCGGTGACCGGACGGGGTGCGGACCCCGCCCTCTCGGTCACCGTGACGGCGGTCGAGCCACGGGGGGACGGCTACGCCGTCCACTTCCGGGTCGAGAACAGCGGTGGCCGGACCGCCGCGCAGGTGCAGGTGTCGGGTGCCCTCTCCCGGGACGGCCGGGAGGCGGAGCAGGCCTCCGCCGTCGTCGACTACGTGCCGCCGGACAGCCGGCGCGACGGCGCGCTGCTGTTCTCCGAGGACCCTCGCGACGGCCGGCTCGAGCTCCGGCCGTCGGGCTACGCCGCCCCCTGACGCTGCTGCACGACCGCCGGTCCGGGGTCGTCGCCGTGCCGGTCGGGCGGCACGACGACGACCCGATCCGACTGCGCCTCAGCGCTGGGCGAGATAGGCCGACGCGGTCTGCCGCAGCCGGTCGTGCACGCCGTCGGCGACGGTGACGCCGTCGCGGCCCAGGTACCGCTTGGCCAGCTTGGCGACCATCGTGTAGTTGGTGTCCACGACGTTGCCGGTCGGCGCGAGGCCGGCCTGGCTGACCAGCTGGTAGGCGTCGAGGGTGTCCCAGCCGGTCAGCTCGGCGGCCCAGGTCACCAGGTCGTGCTGGCTCACCCGGTAGGCGTCCTCCAGCGGGCGGGCGGAGCCGGTGGACATGAGGAAGTCGTCGGTCTCCAGCCGCGGCCACGGCGTGGCCGCGCCCTTGACCAGGTCGACGACGACGACGGTGCGCATCGCCGCCTCCACCGCGGTGCCGCAGACCTCGCCCTCGCCCTGGCGGCAGTGGCCGTCCCCGATCGCCAGCTGCGCGCCGGGCACGTTGACGCCGAAGTACGCCGTCGTCCCCGCGCGCAGCTCGGGGGTGTCCATGTTCCCGCCGTGCGCGCCCGGCGTGATGCTGGCGAACACCTCGCCGCCGGCCGGTGCGACGCCGGCCGTCCCGTGCATCGGATCGAGCGGCAGCTCCACCTCCGGGCCGCCGCGGCGCGGGCGGAACAGGCAGATGCCCCGCTCCCGGTCGACCTCGTAGACCCACACGACCTCCTCGAGGGGGTCGTGCAGCATCGCCGTGCTGTGCGTCGCGGTCAGCGCGCCGAAGTGCGGGAACGTCGTGGACACCGCCCGGTCCCGGGCCGGCGCGATCTCCACGAAGTGGACGGCGACGGTGTCACCGGGCTCGGCGCCCTCCACGTGGATCGGGCCGGTGACCGGGTTCAGCTGCGAGAAGTCGCAGACCCGGCTGGGCAGGTCGTCGGGGCCGGTCACCCGGCCGCCGAAGCAGTCCTCGGTGGTCAGCTCGACCACGGTGCCCGGCCGCACCCGCAGCAGGGGCTCGACGGGGCCGCCGAAGCTGTAGCGGTACTGGTCGGGGGTGGGGTCGAGTCGGACGACCTCGAGGCTCACGGGTTCCTCCTCCGTGGGAGTCCGGCCGGGGCCGGTGCAGCGGGACGGGGCAGCGGGTGGCGCGGGCACCGGGATCGCCGGCCCCGCCCGGGGGAATCATCCGGCCCGGTGCCCGGATCGGCGCGCCACCGTGCGAGGGTTGTGCCGGCGGGAGGCGGAGCACCTGAGGGAGGTCGCAGGCATGACCTGGCCCCGGCCGGTCCCCGTGATCGGCGATCGCACCCATGCCGCCGAGCGGGCCGCGGACCCGGCGGGCTGGGCCCTCGACCCCGGCACGGTCGAGGCGCTGCACACGGTCATCGGCGCGCGCCGCGACATCCGCCGCTACCGCCCCGACCCGGTGCCCCCGGAGCTGCTGCGATCGGTCCTGGAGGCCGGTCACCGGGCGCCGTCGGTGGGGCACTCGCAGCCCTGGCGCTTCGTCGTCGTCACCGAGCAGGCCACCCGCGACCGCGCGGCCGTGCTCGCCGACCGCGAGCGGCTGCGCCAGGCCGAGCTGCTCACCCCCGACCGCCGGGCCCGGCTGCTCGACCTGCAGCTGGAGGGCGTCCGCGAGGCGCCGCTGGGCGTCGTCGTCGCCTGCGACCGCCGCACCCACGCCACCGGCGTGCTGGGCCGCGCGACCTTCCCGGACGCCGACCTGTGGAGCTGTGCCTGCGCCATCCAGAACATGTGGCTGGCCGCCCGCGCCGCCGGCCTCGGCATGGGCTGGGTGACGCTCTTCCAGCCGGCCGACCTGGCCGAGCTGCTGCACCTGCCCGACGGCGTGCAGACCCTCGGCTGGCTGTGCCTGGGCTGGCCCGACGAGCGGCCGCCCGAGCCCGGCCTCGTGCGGCACGGCTGGTCCACCCGCGCCGCGCTGGACGACGTCGTCCTGCACGAGCGGTGGCCGGCCGACGACAGCCCGGCCGCTCCGGTCAGCCACCTCGCCGGGCCGCGGCCGGAGGCCGTGGTGGCCGCGCGCGACACCGGAGACGACCTGCTCGCCGTGCCCGGGTCGCTCGGGGTGCTCGACCGCGCGGCCGACCGCGTGCTGGCCCTGCCCGGACCCGTGCCCGCCGCCGGCACGCTCGTGGTCGTGGCCGGTGACCACCCCGTCGCCGGCGCGCACGCCGTCTCCGCCTACCCGCTCACCGTGACCGCCGACGTGCTGGCCGCGACCCGCAGCGGTGAGTCGCTCGGTGCGACGACCGCCCGGCAGGCGGGGTTGCGGGTCCGCGCCCACCACGCGGTCTCGCCGGAGGCCCAGGGCGACCTGCTGACCGCGGACGCCCTCACCCCGGCCGTCGCCGAGGCGCTGGTCGAGGAGGGGCGGGCGCTGGGGCACGAGCTCGCCGCCGACGGCCTGGTCTGCCTCGGTGAGGTCGGCATCGGCAACACCACGGTGGCGGCCGCGCTCGCCTGCGGCCTGCTCGGCCTGGACCCCGACGACGCCGTCGGCCTGGGGGCGGGCGCCGACGCGGCCATGCTCGACCGCAAGCGGGCCGTCGTCCGCGGCGCCCTGGACCGCGCGCGGACCGAGCACGGCCCGGCGCTCGACGAGCCGCTGACGGCCCTGGCGGCGCTCGGTGGGCCGGAGCTGGCCGTCCTCACCGGGATCACGCTCGGCGCGGCGGCGGCCGGGGTGCCGGTGGTCCTCGACGGGCTGGTCACCTCGGTCGCGGCCGTCGTCGCGGTGCGCCTGGAGCCGGCCGCGCAGCCGGCGCTGGTGGCCGGCCAGCGCAGCCGCGAGCGCGGGCACGCCGCGGTGCTCACCGAGCTGGGGCTCGAGCCGCTGCTCGACCTGCGCCTGCGCGCGGGGGAGGGCATCGGCGCCGTGCTCGCCGCGCAGCTGCTGCTCACCGCGCTGCGCGCCCGGCACACCGCCGGGCGGGTCCGGTGATCCCGCGGCGACCGCGCCGCGTGCTGGTGCTCGGCGGGGCGCGCTCGGGCAAGTCGCGGTACGCCGAGCAGCTGCTGACGCGCGCCAGGGGCGTCGAGTACGTGGCCTGCGGACTGCCGGCCGACGGCGGTGACCCCGAGTGGGCCGACCGCGTGGCCCTGCACCGCGACCGCCGCCCGGCGTCCTGGCGCACCGTCGAGACCGTCGACCTCGTCGGGGTGCTGGGGGAGCCGGGGCCGCCGTTGCTCGTGGACTGCCTCTCCACCTGGCTGGCCCGGGTCATGGACGACTGCGGCGTCTGGACCGCGGCCGAGGGCGCCGATGCGCGGCTGGCCACCGCGGTCGACGACGTCGTGGACGCCTGGTCCGGCACCCGCCGCCGGGTGGTCGCGGTGAGCAACGAGGTCGGGTCCGGAGTCGTCCCGGCCACCGCCTCGGGCCGCCGCTACCGCGACGAGCTCGGCATCCTCAACGCCCGCGTCGCCGCCGCCTCCCAGCGGGTCTGGCTGGTCACCGCCGGGCTCCCGCAGCGGCTGCGGTGAGCGCGGCACCGCGGTCGGTGGCGGGCAGCGGGGGGCTGCTCGCCGCGCTGGGCCTGTTCAGCGTGCTGCCCGTGCCGGAACGGGCGCGCACCCCGGGGGCGGGCGTGCTGCGCTGGCTGCCGGTGGTCGGCCTGGTGCTGGGCGGGCTCGCCTCCCTCCCCGGGCTGGCCGTCTGGCGCGGTGGCGCGGAGGGGTCGCCGCTGCTGGCCGCGGCGCTGGTCGTCGTGGCGCTCGCCCTGCTCACGCGGGGGCTGCACCTGGACGCGACCGCCGACCTCGCCGACGGCCTCGGCAGCGGGCGACCGGCCGAGCAGGCGCTGGCCATCATGCGGCGCCCGGAGGTGGGCGCCTTCGCCGTCGCGGCGATCGCCTGCACCGTGCTGGTGCAGGTCGCCGCGCTGGCGGCCGTCCTCGGCGGGGCCACACGGGGTGAGGGCGTGCTCGCCGTCGTCCTCGCGACGGTCACCGGCCGGGTGGCGGTGCTGCACGCGGCGGCGCGGCGACCGGCAGCGGGGTCCTCGCTGGGGGTGCTGGTGGCCGGTGCGGGTTCGGCTGCGGTGCGGGTGGTCGCGACCGCGGTGCTGGTCGTCGCGGTGGCCGCGGCGGTGCCGGCTGCCGGCGGATCCGCCGCGGAGACGGCGTGGTCGGTCGCCGCGGTCGCGGTGGCGCTCACCGCGACCGGTCTGCTGACCCGGCACGCGGACCGGCGGCTCGGCGGGGTCAACGGTGACGTGTTCGGCGCCCTGGTGGAGGTCGGCACGACGGTGGCGCTGGTCGTGCTGGCCGCCGGGGAGGCGTGGACCTGAGCCGCCGGGCAGGTCGTCCGAGGGCCGGCGGGCGCCTCAGGTGTGCGCGTCGGCGCGGGCCGACCGCGCCCAGCGCCGCGGGCTGACCCCGGTCCAGCGCCGGAAGGCGTGGACGAAGGCCGAGGCCTCCGAGTAGCCGATGCGCTCGGCGACCTGCTCGACGCTCAGCCCCACGGTGACGAGCAGCTCCTCGGCGAGGTGCCGCCGGGTCTGGTCCACGACGGCGCGGAAGCTCGTCCCCTCCTCCTCGAGGTGGCGGCGCAGCGTCCGCACGCTCATGTGCAGCTCGGCGGCGACGGCCTCCTGGCCGGGCATCTCCTGCGGGCGGCGGAGCAGCAGGTCGCGGACCTGGCCGCTCAGCCCGCGGCGGGAGACCCGTCGCTCGAGCAGCTCCCGGCACTGCGCCTCGCACAGGGCGGCGGTCAGGGGCGCCGCCTGCGGCAGCGGCTGGTCGAGCAGCGCGGCGTCGAAGACCAGGACCGAGCGGGCGGCGCCGAACCGCGGCGGCACCCCGAACGCGGCGTGGTACGGCGCCGGGTCGGCGGGCTGCGGCAGCCGCAGCTCCACGCGCAGGGGGACGACGGGGCGGCCCAGGGACTCGCGCCACAGCTGCAGCGCGGCCGACGCGTCGCGCAGCAGGACGAACCGGCGCACCGGCTCGGGCAGCTCGAGGTCGTCGAAGAAGAGGGCGAGCTCGCCGTGGTGCTCCTGGGCGCTGACCCGGGTGAGCGCGTAGGTCAGGTCGAGGAAGCGCATCGAGACCTCGTGCCCCTCGCGCAGCGTGCGGCTGGAGAGGAGGGCGAAGCCCCAGATGCCGTACGTGGCCAGGCGGTAGCGCACCCCGGCAGCCAGGCCGCCGTGCTCGGGCAGCTCGGCGGCCAGCGCGGCGACCAGCCGGACCTCCTGCTCGGCGGTGATCTCGGCAGCCGGGTCGTCCAGGGCCGCCGCCGGGATGCCGGCGGCCCCGAGGAGGCGGCCGCGCGGCAGCCCGTGCTCCTCGGCCAGCGCGCACAGCAGCGCCGCGCTGCCCGTGCCCCGGGCCGCGGCGTGGACGGGGTTGGCCGAATACATCAAGGTGCGGCCGATTGTGTCATGGCTCACAGCGGCTCCGCGTCGTTACGTTCGCGAGTGATACCGGTCACGCACGAAGGGGAGTACGGGCATGACGGCGATCGCGGAACAGCCGGTGACGACGGGGACGACCGAGCACGTGGACGTGCTGATCGTCGGCGCGGGGATCTCGGGGATCGGGGCGGCGCACCACCTCCGGGAGCGCTTCCCGGACCGGAGCTTCGTCATCCTGGACGCCCTCGACAGCCGGGGTGGCACGTGGTGGACGCACCGCTATCCCGGCGTCCGCTCCGACAGCGACCTCTTCACCTTCGGGTACCGGTTCAAGCCGTGGCGGGGTGCCTCGATCGCGACGTCGGAGGAGATCCTGTCCTACCTGGACGAGGTCATCGACGAGGACCGGCTGGGCGAGCGCATCCGGTACCGGCACCGGGTCACGACCGCGTCCTGGTCGTCCGCGGAGCGCCGGTGGACCGTCCAGGTCACGCGTGAGGACACCGGCGAGCAGCTCGCCCTCACGACCGACTTCCTGTGGATGTGCCAGGGCTACTACGACCACGACCGGCCCTACCGGCCGCAGTGGCCGGGCATGGACCGGTTCCGCGGGGCGGTCGTGCACCCGCAGCAGTGGCCGGCCGACCTGGACACCACCGGCAAGCGCGTCGTCGTCATCGGCTCCGGGGCCACCGCGGCCACGCTGGTGCCGGCGCTGGCCGACACCGCCGCGCACGTGACGATGCTCCAGCGCTCCCCGACGTTCTTCTTCGCCCGGCCCAAGACCCACGAGCTGGCCGAGACCCTGCGCGCTCTGGACGTGCCGGACGAGTGGACGCACGAGATCCTCCGGCGGGCCTACATCGCGGAGGGCGACGAGATCACCCGGCTCTCCTTCGAGGCGCCGGACGAGCTGCGGGAGCTGCTCATCGAGTCGATGCGCCCGCAGCTGCCCGAGGGGTTCGACATCGACAAGCACTTCAACCCGAGCTACCGGCCCTGGCAGCAGCGGCTGGCGCTGCTCCCCGACGGCGACATGTTCACCGCCATCCGGGAAGGGCGCGCCTCGGTCGTCACCGACACGATCGAGACGTTCACCGAGACGGGGATCCGGACGTCGTCGGGGGAGGAGCTCGAGGCGGACGTCGTCGTCACCGCGACCGGCTTCGACCTGAGCCTCTTCGGCGGCATCGCGTTCACCGTCGACGGCGAGCCGGTCGACTTCACCCAGCGGGTCACCTGGCGCGGCACGATGATCAGCGGTGTGCCGAACATGGCCTACGTGTTCGGCTACTTCCGCGCCAGCTGGACGCTGCGCGCGGACCTGGTCAGCGAGCTCGTCTGCCGGCTGCTCGCCCACATGCAGGAGCGCGGGGCCACCGTGGTCGTCCCGACCCTGCGCCCCGAGGACGCCGACATGCCGCTGCGTCCGTGGGCCGACCCCGAGAACTTCAACTCCGGCTACGTCATGCGCTCGGCGGGCCGCATGTTCAAGCAGGGCGACCGCGAGCCCTGGACCCACCTGCTGGAGTACGCGGAGGAACGGACGGCGCTGCCCGCCGTCGACCTCGACGACTCGTCCCTCGTCTACCGCTGACCGCCCGCACCGTCCCCCCCATCCACCCAGAACAGGAGTCGCCCGTGCCCGTCGACCCGAACATCGCCGCGATGCTGACCATGATGGAGCAGGCCGGCATGCCGCCCATGTACGAAGGCACCCCCGAGGCCGGGCGGGCGCTGTACCTGGCGCTCACCCACGGCGCCCGCACCCCGGAGCAGCTGGTGCCCGTGGGGAGCACCGAGGACCGCACCGTCCCCGGCGCCGAGGGCGACCTGGGGGCCCGCGTCTACCGCCCGGAGGGCGAGGGGCCCTTCCCGACGGTGATCTTCTTCCACGGCGGCGGGTGGGTGATCGGAGACCTCGACACCCACGACAACATGGCCCGCAACGTGTGCCGGGGGAGCGGCGCCGTGGTGGTCGCCGTCGACTACCGGCTGGCCCCGGAGCACCCGTTCCCGGCCGCGGCGGACGACGCGGTGGCCGCCGCGCGCTGGATCGCGGCGCACCTCGACGAGTTCGGTGGCGACCAGCGGCTGGGCGTCGCCGGGGACAGCGCCGGTGGCAACCTCGCCGCCGTCGTGGCGCAGGTGCTGCACGCCGACGGCACGCCGCTGGCGGCGCAGTTCCTGATCTACCCGGCGGTGGACGCCGAGGGCGAGTACCCGTCCCGCATCGAGAACGCCAAGGGGTACTTCCTCGAGAAGGACACCATGGACTGGTTCTACGGCCACTACGCCGGCGCGTGGGACGACGCGCAGGATCCGCGGCTGTCGCCGCTGCACGGCGCCGAGCTCTCGGGCCTGCCCCCGGCGGTGGTCGTCACGGCGGAGTACGACCCGCTGCGGGACGAGGGCGAGGCCTACGGCGAGGCGTTGCGCGCCGCGGGCGTTCCCGCCGACGTGCGGCGCTACGACGGCATGATCCACGGCTTCTTCGACATGGGCACGATCTCGCCGGCCGCGCAGACGGCGATCGACGAGACCAGCGCCCGCTTCGGGGAGCTCCTGCGCAGCTGAGCCGGCCGGCCGCGCGCGGGGCCAGTGCCCCTGGCCCCGCCCGCGCCCCGTCGCTCACCCGGTGGGGAAGAAGGCGCGCAGTCCGAGACGGGTGGGTCGCCGGAACGGCCGCCAGGCGCCGCGGGGCTGGGCCAGCCGGTCGGCGACCACCCACAGCACGGCCGGGTCCAGCCCCATGCCCAGGTGGCTGGCGTGCACGGCGACGTTCTCGCTGATCGGCCCCTCCTGCTGCAGGCAGGTGCGCCAGTCGACGACGCCGTCCCAGCGCGAGTAAACCGAGGTGCTCGGCACCGGCAGCGCCGGGGCGGGACGCACGTCCCGCACCGCACGCAGGCGCCGGTACTCCTGGTACATGCCGGCGCCCACGGCGGCGCGGCGCGGCCGGGACGGCACGCCGGCGACCGGGGAGCCGAGCGAAACCACCTGCCGCACCAGCTGCGGGGATCGCTCGGCCAACCGACGGGCGAAGATGCCACCGAGGCTCTGGCCGACGATGCTCACCGGGCCGCCGTGCTCGTCGGCGAGCCGCTGCACCAGCGCCCGGACGCCGTCCACCACCTCCGGCCGGGGCCCGTGGTTGCGGCCGAGGTCCCAGCCGACCACGGGGTGACCCAGCCGGCCGATCCAGCGGCGCAGCGTCCGGGTGGAGGCGTCGGAGGCCAGCCAGCCCGGCAGGACGACGACCGGGTGCGGCTCGCCGCGCGGGGCGAACCGGAGCAGCGGGGACCCGGCCGCGAGCGCGCCGGCGCTGACCAGTGCGCGGGCCGGCTCGGTGAGGGCCAGCAGGTCGTCGGTGCGGGTGCCCCGAGGGCGCCCGGACGGGGTGCTCACCGGAGGTGCATGCCCGGCCGGAGGCGGGATCAGTCGCTCGGCGGCAGCACGCGCGGGACGAACACCTCGTCGATCGGCCGGGGGCCGACGTACTGGCGGCAGGTGCACGGCACCCAGCTGTGACCGGACCAGCGACCGCGCTTGTCGTAGGTGTCGCGCCGCAGCTCGGCGTAGCAGGTGTTGCTCTCGGTGTCGTGCTGGCTCAGCGTGTGCCCGCAGCCGCAGAGCGGGGTCATCGGTGCGGGCGGGGCGCTCCGCCGCCCCCGGCCCAGTCGCCCGGCGACGAAGCCGGCGCCGAGCAGCGCCGCGCCCACCAGCAGGCTGATCGGATCCATCTACGTGCACCTCCTGCGCGAGACATCGACGGTAACGCGCGAACGCCGTCCCCCGGCGGGGTGACCGCCGGTGACGGCGGCACCGGCGGGTCGGTCGCGCAGCGTGGTGGCGACGGCGGTCGGCGGGGAGCCGCTTTCGCCCGATCGTGGTGATTGACCGGCCGTGACGTGGGGCACTGGTTGCAGGTGAGCACGTACGCCGTGGGTTTCGCCCGTCCCGACCGCTGGTCCGGCGGGCCGCGCACCGAACCGAGCTACCCGTGGCACGCCGTGGAGGCCCACCGCCCGCCGGCCGAGCTCGACGGCGAGGTGGAGCTGGCCGTCTGCGGGGCCATCGTCCAGGTCTGGGGCACGCAGAAGTGGCAGCGCGTCGGCGTGGGCCGCACCGGCTGCCCGGAGTGCGCGCGCCTCACCGCCGTCGACAGCCGGCTGACCACCGCCCGCTGACCCCGGGGCCCCCTGGTCGGCCGGCCGGAGCCGGCCGACCGGCTCAGCGCTGCTCGGGCTTCCGGCCGCTGATCGCCGACAGCCCGGTGATCGCCCGGCCGACGATCAGCGCCTGCACCGAGTCGGTGCCCTCGAAGGTGAAGATCGCCTCCATGTCGGCGTGGTGACGGGCGACGTGGTGGTCGAGCAGGATCCCGTCACCGCCGAGGATGTCCCGCGCGTCGGCGACGATCGCCCGGGCCTTGGCCGCGTGGTTCATCTTCGCCAGCGACGCCATGGCGGCCGTCATCCGGCCGGCGTCGGCGAGCTTCGACAGCCGCCAGCACATCAGCTGCATCGACGTGATCTCGGCCAGCATGCGGGCGAGCTTGTCCTGCACCAGCTGGAAGCCGGCGATGGGCTGCCCGAACTGCTCGCGCTGCAGGGCGTGGGCGAGGGCCAGCTCGTAGGACGCCGTCGCCAGGCCGAGCGCCCGCCAGGCGACCGTGTAGCGGGTCCGGTCGAGCATCGAGGAGACGTCCTTGAACGAGTGGCAGTTGGCCAGCTTGTTCTCGACCGGAACCCGGACGTCGGTGAGGGTGATCTCGGCCTGCCACACCGCGCGCAGCGCTGTCTTGCCGGTCATCACCGTCGCCTCGTAGCCCGGCGTGCCCTTCTCGACGACGTAACCGCCGACCTTCCCGTCCTCGCCGCGTGCCCAGATGATCACGTAGTCGGCGATCGTGCCGTTGCCGATCCACTTCTTCTGCCCGTTGAGCACGAAGGCGTCACCGTCACGGCGGGCCGAGGTCTCCAGGCCCACGGCGTCGGAGCCGTGCTTGGGCTCGGTCAGGCCGAACGCCCCGATCTTCTCGAGGCGCACCATCTCGGGCAGCCAGCGCTCGCGCTGCTCCTCGTCGCCGAGGACGGCGATCGACTGCATCGCCAGGAAGCTGTGCACGCCGTTGAAGGTGCCGATGCTGCCGTCGGCGCGCGCCAGCTCCGCGGCGACCAGGCCCGCGGCGACGTTGCTCATGCCGGGGCAGCCGTAGCCCTCGATGGTGCCGCCGACGACGCCGAGCCCGGCGAGCTTCTGCGCCATCTCGAAGGGGAACTCCGCGCGTTCCCAGTAGTCGTTGATGTGCGGGGTGACCTCTGCGTCGCAGAAGGCCCGGACCCGGTCGCGGATCTCGATCTCCTCCGGCTCGAGGAGGTCATCGATGGCGTAGAAGTCAGGGCTGTCGACGGTCACGGTCCCGAACGTACGACGAACAGGTACATGCCGCCCGTCGTCCGGTGCGTCGCCGGGGCGGCGCGGCTGCTGATCGCGCTGGTCGCGGCGCGTGGTCGGTGCGGCACTGCCCGGGGCGCGCCGCGGTAGCTTGCGTCGTCCCGGTCCCTGCCCCTGGAGCTCCGTTGCCGTTCCTCCTCCACCGCTTCACGCGGTTCGTCCGGCTGCGCCTGACCGGCTGGCGGCTGCCGCTGGCGGTCGCGGTGTTCGTCTTCCTCTCCAGCTGGCTGGCGATGGCGCTGGTCGAGCCCGTGGGCAGCGACATCACCGCGCCGGGCACCTACTGGTGGTACTTCCTCGTCACCGCCGCGACCGTGGGCTACGGCGACGTCTTCCCCAGCTCCGTCGTCGGCCGGGTCATCGGCGCCTACGTGATCGTGGGCGGCATCGTCACCCTGACCCTGTTGTTCACCCGGCTGTCCGAGGCCCTGCAGTCGTTGCGGGGCCGCCGTCTGAGAGGTGTGGTTCCCCTGGACCTGTCCGACCACGTGGTGCTGCTGGGCTACTGGCCCGGGCGCACCGAGCGGATCGTCGCCGAGCTGACCGCCGAGGGGCGGACCCAGGTCGCGCTGTGCGCCTGGGAGGACGTCATGGAGAACCCCATGCCCGACCAGCCGGCGGTGCACTTCGTCCGCGGCGACCTCACCCACGAGGACGTCATGCAGCGGGCGTGCGTGCCGCGGGCCCGGACGGTGGTCGTCGACGTGCGGGATGACAACGAGACGCTCGCCGTCGTGGTGGCCGCCGAGCACGCCCACCCCGGGGTCCACCTCGTCGCGGCGCTGCGCGACCTCGAGCGGCGAGACACGCTGCGCTACGTCAGCGCCGGCGTGCAGGGCGTCCAGTGGCACATGCCGTCCCTGCTCACCGAGGAGGCCAACGACCCTGGCATCACCCAGGTCTACAGCGAGCTGATGACCCACGGCGGGCGCAACACCTACTCGCTGACCGTTCCGCCGGGCTTCCCGCACGCGACGTTCGGCGGGTGCCAGCGGCACTTCGGCGAGGCCTTCGGCGCGACCGTGCTGGCGGTGCGCGGCCACGGCGGGCTCGCGGTGAGCCCGCCGTGGGACACCCCGCTCGAGGTGGGGACGACGCTGTACTACGTCGCGGCCGGCCGCATCCCGGCCCGGCAGCTGACCGCCGTCCGGCGCACCTAGGAGGGGTGGCCCTCGACGTCGCCCTCGTCGCCCTGCGGGGCCTCGCGGGGCGCGCTCTGCTCCTCCAGGGATGCCGCCATCTCGGGCGACTCCTGCTCCAGGGCGATGTCGCGGGGCTGCGGCGTCTCGTGCTCCGTCGTCATGCCCCCACCCTGCCGCAGTGCGGCGCCCGCCGCCCCCCGGTCGTCACTCGTCTCCGGGGGCCAGCCACCCCGGGCGGTAGAGCACGGTCCCCGACAGCCCGGGCACGTCCAGCACCACCGTGCCGGTGAGCTCCTGGGTCGGTCCGAGCGGAGCCGCCGGGAAGGGCGCCGCGCCGGTGTCGCACACCCCGGCCGGGGAGCCGCCGGCGACGACCGTGCCGTCGTCCCCGACCAGGCGGAAGTCCCCGGCCGCCACGCTGCGCTCGCTCCCCAACGCGGAGAGGTCGGCGCCGGTGGTCACCGTGATCCGGACCGCGACCAGCGACCCGTTGCTGGGGACGACGGCGGCGTCGGCGCAGCTCACGCCGGGCAGCACCTCCTCCACCGTGACGGTGAGGACCAGGTCGCTCGTCGCGGGATCCCGCACCTCCAGCGGCGCACCGGGCACGAGGACCACGGCCGGCTCGGGGGTCTCGGTGGGTGGTGGCTCGGGGGTCTCGGTGGGCTGCGGTTCCGTGGGTGGTGGCTCGGGCGTCTCGGTCGGTGGTGGCTCGGTGGACGGCGGTGAGGGGGGCTCGGTGGGCGGCTCGCCGGGTGGCGGCACCGCCGGCGATGCCGGGGTGGTCAGGGGTGCCGGGGCGGGCAGCGGTGGCGAGGACGCCGGGTCCGGGGACGCGGACGGAGCTGACGTGGGGCCGGGGGAGGGTGTGGCCTCGACGGCGGCGGGGACCGGGTCGCCGGCGGGTTCCTCGTCGAGCGGCTCGCCCGGGTCGTCGTGGGATCGCTCCGGCGTCTGGGTCGGCGACGGCGACGGAGACGGCGGCGCGGGCCGCCCTCCCGCGTCCCCGGGGGCCGGCGGTACGGGGCGGGGAACGCCGGCGGTGGGAGCACCGGGCAGGAACCAGTCCTCGTCGCCGGGTGGGAGAGCGCCGATGGTCGGGATCACCAGCGGCCCCATGCCGCTGCCTCCCTCAGGGGGGAGCAGCCAGATCCGCGTCTCCGCCCGGTCGTCCGCCGCCACCTGCAGGCCGGCGGACCCGGCCGCGGGCAGGCCGGCCCCGCTCAGCGCGACCAGCGCGGCGGACCCGAGCCCGCCCGTCACCACGCCCAGGGCACGCAACCGGCGGAGGGCCGCCGCCTCCGCGGCGCGGCGGGTCGATGGCGAGGTCGGAGCCGTCGCCCGCCTCGGCACGAAGCGCCCGCGTGCCGGCGCCGCGTGCCGGACGGCCGAGGGATCCCGGGGAACCGGCGACGGCCGCTGCACCCCGGGGGCGCCCGAGGTGGGTGCCGCGGCATCCACCCCCGGGACCGGGACATCCCCGGCGGGGGGCTGGGGCGGGGTGGTCATCGTCATCACCGCCAGGATCGACGAGCCGGGGGAACGGCCGAGAAGGAGCAGCTGGACGCTAGCCGTCCGGTGGGCGATCCGGGAGGGCTTCCGAAACGGCACCGCCCTCGTTTCTCGGAGGCGTCACCGACCCCGCAGTTCCCGGCGCAGGATCTTGCCGGTCACCGTCTTGGGCAGCTCGTCGACCAGCTCCACGCTGCGCGGGTACTTGTAGGCGGCCATGCGCTCCTTGCAGTGCGCGATCAGCTCCTCCGACGTCGTGCTCGCCCCCGGCTTGAGGCTGACGAACGCCTTCACGGTCTCGCCGCGCTTCTCGTCGGGCACGCCGACCACCGCCGACTCGCGGACGGCGGGGTGCTCGGCCAGCACGTCCTCGACCTCCCGCGGCCACACCTTGTAGCCCGAGGCGTTGATCATGTCCTTCTTGCGGTCGACGATGAACACCCAGCCCTCGTCGTTCATGAAGCCGACGTCGCCGCTCTTGAGCGCACCGCCGGGCAGGCCGGCCGCCGTCTCCTCCGGCTTGCCCCAGTAGCCGGCCACGACCTGCGGCCCCTCGGCGACGATCTCGCCGATCTCGCCCAGAGGCAGGTCGCGGCCGTCGTCGTCCTGGATGCGCACCACCGTGTTCGGAGCGGGGACACCGACCGACAGCGCACCCGAGACCGGGTCCACCGGCGACGGCGACCCGAACGGCGTCACCGTCATCGGCGAGGTCGTCTCGGTCAGGCCGTAGGCGTTGTGCACCTGCTTACCGGTGGCGGCCAGGAAGTTCTGCTCGGCGGTCGGCGAGATGGCCGCACCGCCGGAGTAGATCGAGGTGAACGAGTCGAAGTGGTCACGCGTGAACCCCGGGGCGTTGAGCAGTGCGCTGAACGCGGTGATCGCCCCGATGGTGAACGCCGGGCGGTGCTCGGCGAAGGCGTCGAGCACGACCTGGGGCTCGAACCGGTAGGCCAGCACCAGCGGCGCCGGCACCAGCAGGCTGACCGCGATGTGCCCGATCAGCCCGGTGATGTGGAACAGCGGGGCGACGCCGAAGATCGCGCCGTCCCGGCCGGCGTGCACCCAGTCGCGGTAGACCTGTGCCGTGAAGACCACGTTCCGGTGGGTGTTCATCGCGCCCTTGGGCACGCCGGTGGTCCCCGAGGTGTAGGTCAGGAACGCCACGTCGTCGGAGCGCAGGCCGACCGGCGGTGGCACCCGGCCGCGGTGGACGGCGACGAACTCGGCGAAGTCCGTCGTCCCCTCGTGCCGCTGCCGGCTGATGCCGGCGAAGAGCCGCTCGTCGTCCCGCGTCTGGAACTCCAGTTCGCTCGTGGTGAGGACGAGGCGGACGTCGGTGTCCGGCACGACCTCGCGCGCGACCTCGTCGTAGAGCGTCTCCAGGGCCAGCAGCACCGTGGCCCCGGAGTCCGCGAGCAGGTAGGAGAGCTCGCGGGCCCGGCTCATCGGGTTGATCGACACCATGATCCCGCCGGCCTTCCAGGCGGCGACCATGGCGATCACGAACTGCGGCACGTTCTGCAGGTAGACCGCCAGCCGGTCGCCCGGCCCGAACCCGCGCTCGAGCAGGCCGACGGCGAGCGCGTCGCTGAGCTCGTCGAGCTCCCGGCGGGTGATCGTCCCGTCGAAGTACCGCAGCGCGACGCCCAGCGGGTCCCGCTCGACCCCGGCCCGGAACATGTCCAGGGCGGTGTCGTACTCGATCGGGTAGTCGGCCGGCTGGTCGCCGTAGAGCGCCAGCCAGGGCCGGTCGTCGTAGCCGGTCACGACCGCGGCCTCACTTGATGACGACGGGGTTGACGGGGGTGCCGGCCGCCTTCGCGACCTTCAGCGGGGCGGCGACGTACAGGAACGCGTACTGCCCGTCCTCGGCGCAGTCGGCGGCCAGCTTCTCGAGGTCGGCGATCTCGGTGAGGGTGACCCCGAGGTTGCGCATCAGCGCGTTGTGCAGCACCAGGGCGACGCCGTTGTTGGGGTCGAAGGTGACCTCGTTGGCGATCGTGTCGGTGACCAGGTTGGGGATCTCCATGTCCTGGAACCACCGCACCAGCTCGGGGGAGTAGACCAGCCCCGGCTCGTTGAAGCCCTCGTAGAAGGCCTCGCCCTGCTCGTGGAAGAGCTGCAGGAAGTTGGTGCGGATGACGAGGATGTCGCGCTTCTGGATGGGCGTGCCCTGCGCCTCGGCGCAGGCGACGAGGTCCTCGTGGGTGAAGGTCTCGCCCTTGTCGAGGGTGGGCTTGCCGCGGAAGCGCGCCATGTCCAGGAGCACGGCACGGCCGACGACGCCGCGCTCGGCGATCGGCGCGACGCTGGCCTTCTCCAGCCCGCCGACCGTGGTCCGGGCGTCGTAGCCGTTGTAGATCTTCCCGTCGTACCAGAGGTGGCCGAGGGCGTCGTACTGGGTGGAGCCCTGGAGGTAGGCGTCGATCTTGTCGTCGGCGTAGTGCAGGCCGCCGGGGTACTGGGCGCCCTTGCCCCCCTCGTCCCAGTCGCTCTCGTCCAGCACCTGGGTGCGCACGGCGGGGGTGCGGCCGGGCCACACCGGGTCGCCCTTGGGGTCACCGATGAGGCGCTGCAGCGTGAAGACCTTGCCCGAGCGGACCAGCTTGACCGCGGCGAGCACCTGCTCGGGACCGAGGTAGTTCAGCGCGCCGACCTCGTCGTCGGGCCCCCACTTGCCCCAGTTGGTGGGCGCGTCCTTGAGGAGCTCACCGAGGTAGGGCGCGGTCGCGGGGGTGTCGGTCACAGAGGCCTCCGGGCTGGTCGAGGGGCCCGTCCGTCGACGGGCGGGGCGGTGACCTGGACTATTCGCCGCTGTGGTGCCGACCACAACCGGCGTGCAACATTCGGTGCAACCGACGCCGACCGAGCCGCAGGGAGCCCCCTTGACCACCAGCACCGTGCCCGGCAACCCCGAGTCCGTCTTCACCTACGGGGCCCCGCAGCTGAAGTTCGGCAACGGCGCCTCCGACGAGATCGGCTTCGACCTCAGCCGGTACGGCGTGCGGCGGGTCCTCGTCGTGACCGACCCGGGGGTCGCGGCCACCGGGCACCCGCAGCGGGTGGCCGACCAGATGGCGCAGTTCGGCATCGAGGCGCGGGTGTTCGACGGCGTCCACGTCGAGCCGACCGACCAGAGCCTGGTCGCTGCCATCGACGAGGCCCGGTCGTCGGGTCCCTGGGACGCGTTCGTCGCCGTCGGTGGCGGGTCGAGCATCGACACGGCCAAGGCGATCAACCTGCTCACCACCAACCCCGGTGAGCTGATGGACTACGTCAACGTCCCGGTCGGCAAGGGGCAGGCGCCGTCGGAGCCGCTCAAGCCGCTGGTCGCCGTCCCGACGACGACGGGCACCGGGTCGGAGAGCACGACGATCTGCGTGATGGATGTGATCTCGGCCCGGGTGAAGACCGGCATCAGCCACGCCCGGCTGCGCCCCACCCTGGCCGTCATCGACCCCGACCTCACCCGCAGCCAGCCCTCCGGCGTGACCGCGGCGTCGGGCATGGACATCCTCTGCCACGCGCTGGAGAGCTACACCGCCCGCTGGTACACCACCTACGAGCACAAGTCCCCCGAGGAGCGGGTGCCCTACTGCGGCTCCAACCCGATCTCGGACATGTGGTCGGAGAAGGCGCTCACCCTGCTCGCCGGGTCCTTCCGCACCGCCGTCCGCAACGGGGACGACGTCCAGGCGCGGTCGGACATGGCGATCGCGGCCACCTTCGCCGGCATGGGCTTCGGCAACGCCGGCGTGCACATCCCGCACGCCAATGCCTATCCCATCGCCGGGCAGGTGAAGGACTTCCACCCCAAGGACTACCCGGGCGACGAGGCGATGGTCCCGCACGGGATGTCGGTCGCCCTCACCGCGCCGGAGGCCTTCCGGTTCACCTTCGAGGCGTCCCCGGAGCGGCACGTCCGGGCGGCCGAGCTGCTGGCGCCGGGTGCCGACCGCCCCGCGGACCTGGCGGAGTTCCTGCCCACCGTGCTCGCCGACCTGATGCGCGACATCGACATCCCCAACGGGGTGGGTGCCGTCGGCTTCGGCGAGTCGGACATCCCCGACCTCGTCGACGGCGCGATGAAGCAGCAGCGGCTGCTGGCCACCTGCCCGCGCGCCGTCACCGAGGACGACCTCGCCGGCATCTTCCGGCGGTCGCTCTCGCTGTGGTGAGGCCCCTCAGCGAGGGGGGACGACGGTCTTGGTGACCTGACCGGTCGCCACGAGGACGCCGTCCACGGTGGCCTCCGCCCGCATGAACGCGACCGCCCGGCCGCGGCGCAGCACGGTCGCCGTCACCTCCACGGTGGAGTCGGCGGCCACCGGTCGCAGCAGCGAGGCGGAGACGTCGTGGGTGACCGCGTGCTCGCCGTCGCCGAGGGAGGGCAGCAACGCCAGGAACGAGGCGACGTCGAGGAGGGCGTAGACGACGCCGCCGTGCAGCAGCCCCGCCGGGTTCTGCGCGGCGGGGCCCACCGGGAAGCGGATGCCGGCCGCCGGGTTCCCGGCGTCGCGCAGCTCCACCCCGAGGAACCGGTGGAGCGGGATGTCC
Source organism: Blastococcus sp. SYSU DS1021 (assembly GCF_054050995.1). NCBI lineage: Bacteria > Bacillati > Actinomycetota > Actinomycetes > Geodermatophilales > Geodermatophilaceae > Blastococcus > Blastococcus sp. SYSU DS1021. The sequence continues at coordinate 66,560 of NZ_JBJHAL010000009.1, forward strand.
AGGACGGCCTGCACGTGGGCGTCGGTAACGGGTTCGCCGGTCACCCGGTCAGCATCCATCAACAGCCCCGGTGGCTTCCCACAGGCCCGACCGGAGCCCGTCGCGGGGTGCGCCCGCGCTCCTAGCCTCCGCCTCGACGTCTCCGCCTCGATCGCGGGACCAGGGGAGGAGCGGCGGTGATCCGGTACGGGGACCCCGAGGCGCTCGACGCGCTGGCGGCCGAGCTCGTGCGGCGTGCGCGGGAGGTGCGGGAAGCGGGGGAGGAGCACCGGCGCGACGGCCGGCGGGCCCAGTGGGTGTCCGACGCCGCCACGGCGTACCGGCGCCAGCAGGCGCGGGACTGCGCGGACGTCGACGCCGCGGCCGAGGCGATCGAACGGGCCGCGGAGCTGCTGCGCCGGCACGCCGACGAGGTGCGCGCCCGGCTCGCCGCGATCGCCCGGGCGGAGCGGGCGGTCCGGTCGTGGCTGGCCGAGCGGGCCGCCCGCGGGGAGAACGCGCTCGAGCAGGTGGGTGAGGTTCTGGGCGAACTCCCCGAGGCGGGTGCCGACGCCTGGCGCGCGGTGCCGGCCCGGCTGAGCGGCGCGGGCCTGTGGTGACCGCCCCCGAGCTCTCGGTCAGCGGCGGGGCCGGCGGCGTCGAGGCGGAGCTCGCCGACCTCGTCACCCTGGGCCGGAGCAGCGCGGGCCTGGCCGAACTGCTCGCCCGCACCAGCGCGGCGTGCCACCTGGTGCTCGCCGACCCCGACCTGCTGGCCTCCGCGCTCCTGGACCCTGCGGGCGGGGCGCGGGTGGGTGCCGCCCTGCTGGAGGCGCTGGACGGTCCGCGCGCACTGACCGCGCTCGCGGTGCGGTTCGCGGCGCGGGCCGTCGCGCTGGAGGACGCGGCCGCGGCCTACGAGGCGGCCGACCGCGCGCTCGCCGAGCTGGCCGACGACCTGGAGTGGGCGGCCGGCTGCCTCTGGCCGGTCACGGCGGCGGCCCTCGTCCTGGGCACTGCCGGGCGGGCCGTCAGCGACCCGACCGGCGCGGCCGCCGACGTCACCGCGCTGCTCGCCGACCCCGAGCGCTGGCTGACCGACCGCCCGGGGCTGGTCGACGACGCGATGGGCGCGCTGCCCGGTGCGGCCACCATGGCCGGCGGTCTCGCGGTCGGCCCCACCGGCCGCTGGCTCGGCGGTGAGGACGTCGGCGCCGCGGCCCGCCGGCTCGGACGGCTCTGGCCCGACGGAGCCCCGGTGGTCACGCGGCTGCCCGACGACGTCAGCGGTCCCGCGACCGCGCCACCCCGCGGGATCGACGACCTGCTGGGCGCGCTCGAGGTCCGGGCACGGAAGTCCGGCCCGGCGCGCGACACGATCGCCGTCCGGGTGCTCACCCGCGCCGACGGTGGCACCGCCTACGTCGTCGACATCCCCGGCACCGGCGTCTGGAACGCGCCGTCGGGCACGGTCCACCCGCGGACCCACGACCTCGGGACCAGCCTCCGGGTGCTCGGCGGTGACACGACGACGCGCCAGGCGGGGATCGCCGAGGCGCTCCACCGGGCCGGTGCGGAGCCGTCGGACCCCGTGCTGCTGGTCGGGCACAGCCAGGGCGGGATGGTGGCCGCGCAGGCGGCCGCGGACGCCGGCGGCCCGGGCTTCGGGTTCGACGTGCGCGCCGTGGTCACCGTCGGGGCACCCGTCGCCCGCGTCGACGTCCCGCCGGAGGTGCAGCTCCTCGCGCTGGAGAACCGCCACGACCTCGTCCCGCAGCTGGACAGCCGCGCCAACGACGACAGCCCGAACGTCACCACCGTGACCTTCGCGGCGCAGCACGGCAGCGTCGCGGACAACCACGCCATCGGGGCGGCGTACCGGCCCGCCGCCCGGGCGGTCGATGCCGGGGAGGACCCGTCGCTGGCCGCGTTCCGCGCCGCCGCCGCGCCCTTCCTGGTGCCGCCCGGCGAGCCGGCGACGGTCGTCGCGCACGTCTACGAGATCGGCCGGAGGTGACGTGGCCGCGCTGGCTAGTCTGCCGTGGTGCAGGGGGCGGCGGTGGTGCTGCCCGAGTTCTCCCTCATCGTCCTGGGGCTGCTGCTGCGGCGCTGGGCCTGGCGGTCCCCGGAATTCTGGGCCGAACTCGAGCGCCTCGTGTACTTCGTGCTGTTCCCGGCCCTGCTGCTGCGCACCACGCTCGCCGCCGACGTCGCCGCGGCCGGTACGGGGGTGGCCCTGCTGGCGGCGGTGGGGGCGATCGCGGCGGGCGCGCTGCTCGGCGCGCTCGTGCGGTGGTTCCCGGGCATCGACCGGGTGACCGCGGCCTCGGGGTGGCAGACGGCGTTCCGCTTCAACTCCTTCCTGGCGCTGGCCCTCGTCGACGACCGCGGGCCGGCCGCGCTCGCGCTGATGGGCGTCCTGCTGGGCGTCACCGTGCCCGCGGTCAACGTCCTCGCGGTGCTGGCGCTCGCGGGAGGCACCACTGCGGCGAGCGGACGCGGCGCCGTTCTCGGCGTGCTCGGGGCCGTCGTCCGCAACCCGCTGATCGTGGCGACCGTCGCCGGGCTCGCCGGCAACGCCGCCGGCGTGGTGCTGCCGGAACCGGTCGACGCCACGCTCGGCCGGATCGCCGCCGCGGCCGTGCCCATGGGGCTGCTGACGGTGGGTGCGGCGCTGCGGATCGGCGAGCTGGCCCGCCGGGAGTGGGCGCTCTCCGGCTACCTGACGGCGGTCAAGCTGCTCGCGGTGCCCGCGGCGGCGCTGGCCCTCGTGGCGCTCCTGGGCATCGAGGGCGACCAGCGCGCCGTCGTCCTCGCGTTCGCCGTCGTGCCGCCTGCCACGGCGTCCTACGTGCTGACGGCCCGCATGGGCGGCAACGGCGGGTTCGTCTCCGCGCACATCTCCCTGGCGACGACGGCCGCGCTCGGGACCGTGCCGCTGTGGTTGCTGGTCGCGGGCTGAGGAGGAGGCGTGCGGTCCGCTAGCGTCCTGAGGCATGTCGCGGCGGCGCACGATCGCGATCACCGGCGGGATCGTCGGGCTCGCCCTGGTCCTGTCGGTCCTGATCCCGGGCAGCCCGACGCGGGTCGTCGCCCGGGGCGCCGTGCACGCGGAGTGCGTCACGTGGGTGGGCGACGAGGGGAGCCGGTCGCTGGCGGTGTACGGGGACTCGATCAGCCGCGCGGACAGCGAGCCCCGGTTCGGCTTCCACGGCGGCCGCTCCTGGTACTCCCACCTCGTCTGCTCCGACGAGTTCACCGACGGCGCGAACGCGGCCGTGGCCGGGGAGACGGCGGCGGAGGTGCTGGGGCGTCTGGAGGCCGACGCGCCGCGGGTCGATGTCCTGGTCATCCAGGCCGGCACGAACGACCTCCGCCTCGGGGTGCCGACGAGGGAGACGGTGGCGAACCTGCGCCGGGCGGTCCGGCTGGGGCAGGAGGCCGCGGGCACGGTGCTGCTGGCGACGGTGCAGCCGTGGACGGACACGGACGCCACGGCCCTGAACGCCGCGGTCCGCCGGCTGGCGGACAGGACGGGCGTCGAGCTGGTGGACTTCGCCGGCGTGCTGGGTGACCGCGACCTGACCCGGGACGGGGTCCATCCGACGGAGGCGGGCGCCCGCGCCCTGGCCGACCTGGTGGCGGAGGCCGTGACCTAGACGCCGACCGCAGGGGCCGCGCGCTGCCCGCAGTCCGGAGAGCTCCGGACTGCGGGCAGCGACCCCATGACGGTCGGGCCTGCTCGCCGGACCCGGCGAGCCGAGCAGGTCAGTCCATCGCGTTCAGTGACGCGACGGACTCGCGCGTCGGGCCGAAGCCGATCGGGGAGTGCTGGAGGTAGTGCGTCCGGTAGGTCCCGGCCGCCGAGTAGATGCCCTGCTTGATGTAGACGGACTGCCCCTCGTACAGGTTGGCGACCCGCTCGGACAGGACCTTCTCGCCCTGGTGCCAGACCTCGATGAGGCCCTTCGCCGGGTCGGGGGACCAGATGAACCGGACGGTGTGGTCGTTCCAGGCGCCCTTGTCGATCGTGCCGAGGTTGAAGGTCCGGACGTACTGCGCGTCGCCGGCGGTCCTGCCGCCCGTGCCACCCCGGACGTCGACCATGAGGTTCTCGTTCACGTCCGACCAGAAGTGCACGTTGGGGTTGCCGGAGTTCACCGTCTGGTGCCACTGCGTGTAGATCAGGAACTGGCCGCGCTCGTCCCAGTCGAAGTCGGCCGGGAAGAACGTGGACCAGGCCCACCACTGCTCGTCGCCGGGCCGGACGTCGCCGGAGGCGGCGATCGAGTCGCGGACCTCGGAGCGGAGGGTGCCGTGCGTGCCGTTCCAGCCGGTGTCGCCGCGCTGCACGGTGAAGAAGGCGGTGCGCTCCGAGCCGGGGTACGGGTTGGCCGTGGTGGTGCCGTACTGGTCCGACCGGAGGGCGTGGATCTCGGGCCAGGGGCCGGGGACCAGCGTCGTGGCGTCGTAGCCCCAGACCCGCGTGGGCTGGACGGCGGGCAGCTCGGGCTCGGGGTCGGACTCGGGGTCGGTCGCGGGCGGGGGCGTCGTGGTCGTCGGCGTCGTGGTCGTCGGAGGCGTGGTGGGCTCCGTGGACGGCGCCGGCGGCTCGGTGGTGGTGGGCTCGGGCGGGGGCGTCGTGGTGACCGGGGCCGCCTCGGCCGGGGTGGTCGGCTCGGCCGGCTGGCCGCCGGGGTAGATGTGCACCGGCTCCGTCCGCTCACCCTGCACCTTGGCGTGGTCCCGCGGCACGACCACGAAGGCGTACCGCGGGGTGGACAGCGGCAGCCGGGGCGACGTCCAGGCGGTGGCGCCGGTGGAGCCCACGATGCGACCGGCGGCGCCGGAGGTGACGTCGATGACGAGGTAGTCGCGGGCCCCGGGCACCCCCGTCCAGTCCAGCGAAGCCCGCTGATCGACGGCCTCGCCGATGAGATCGGCCGGGGCGAGCAGCACGGCGGCGGCCTGCGTGTGCGATGTGACGGGCCGAGGGGCTGCCAGGACGGCGTCGGCGAGTCCGGCGCCGCCGATCAGGGTCAGGGCCGCCAGGACGGCCAGGTTGCGCTTGTTCATGGCGTCGGTCCTCAGATCAGGTCGAGCGGGGTCTGGACGAGGCGGTCGGCGGCATGGACGCCGCCGCCGGCATCGGTCAGGACGGCGGTGGCGACGGCGAGCACGAGACCGGCCCTCGAGGGGAGCCGGGCAGGCGCTGCAGATGCCGCTCGGACGCCGCGTCCGGGGCTGCGGCGGTGACACCACCGGTCGAACCGACGACGGCTGAACGTTCTGTCACGCATCAATTACGCCACGTCATGAAGGCGGCGGTGCAGAGGCGCGCCGGTCGCCTTCCGGCCGCGGCGCCGGTGTGGCGCACCGCTGACGCCGAGGCGCCTACACCCATTGGGAGCCGTGTCCTTGCTCACGCGGACAGGGAGGCGCGAGCGCCAGGCACGACACCGCTGGCATGGGAGAGGTGGGGCGGGTGGGGCTCGAACCCACGACCCAGGGATTATGAGTCCCATGCTCTGACCAGCTGAGCTACCGCCCCGGACCCGCCAGCCTGCCAGACGGCGCCGCGGCGCCGCAGCCACGTCCTGGGGCCGGTGGGGCGAACTGACAAGGTCCGTTACCCCCCTGTGACATTCGGACGATCCGCTTGTACCGTCTCTCGCGGCCCATCCGATCCCGCTCCCGAAACCCGGGGGCTCGGACGGGCCCCGCCGAACTCTGCGGCCTCACCGCCGCGGGGACCGGGGACCCACGTTCTCTGGGGTGAATCCCGCCTGCGCCACCACGGGCAGGCAGGTAGGGCATGTTCCGGCCCGAACCCGTCAGCTGACCTGGTAGGCGGATAGAGGAACGGAGACCGTCGCCTTGGCGACCTCGCACCACCTGCGCCACCACGTCCCGGCCGCGCCCGCGCGCCGGGCCCTCAGCCGCACCCGTCGGGCGGCCACCGCCGCCACCGCACTGCTGGCGCTCGCACTGCTCGGGACGTCGACCGCGGCGGCCGCGCCGGGCGACGCGCGCAGCGAGCATGACCGCGTCGAGGCGGAGGTCGCCGACATCGAGCAGCGCGTGCGCGACGCAGAGGAGCGCCTGCAGCAGCTCACCCTCCGGGCAGAGGAGGCCAGCGGCGCCGTGCTCGCCGCGCAGGCCGAGCTCGACCGCGCCCGCGAGCACGCCGACGCCATCGCCGCCGAGCTCGCCGCCGTCCGGGAGGCCGTGGCGAGTACCCAGGGTGAGGTAGCCGCCCTCGGCCGGGAGGCCTACATGGGCAGCGACAAGTCCATGAAGCAGCTGGAGATGGTGCTGCACGCCGACGGCCCGGGGGAGCTCCTCCAGCAGGCCGCGACGCTCGACCTCCTCGGTGAGGATCGCGCGCAGGTGCTCGAGGACCTGCGGGTGGCCGAGGCCCGCGAGGCCCGGCTCGACCAGGAGGCGAAGGCCGCCGTCGCCGAGCGGGATGCCGCAGCGCGCAAGGCCCAGGGCATGCAGGCGGAGGTCGACGCCCTCCTCGCGGCCGCGCAGACCGACTTCGATGCGCTCACCGCCGAGAAGGCGGCGCTGGACGAGCAGCTGCGCGAGGCGGAGATCCGCATGCTCAGCCTCCGCGGCACGGCCGACCCCGTCGCCGCCTGGTCCGAGCAGCAGGCCACCGAGCAGGCGGCCGTGGCGGCGGCTCCCGCGACCGCCGGGGCCGGCCGGCTCACCCAGGGGCGGGTCACCTCCTGCTACGGCAGCCGGTGGGGTACCCAGCACCTCGGCGTGGACATCGCCGCGCCGATCGGCACCCCGATCTTCACGCCGGAGCCCGGGGTCGTGCTGCAGGCCGGGCCGGCCAGCGGGTTCGGCCTCGCCGTCGCCATCCAGCACCACGACGGGGCCATCACCGTCTACGGGCACGTGAACCAGTTCTTCGTCTCGCCGGGCCAGGTCGTCAGCGGTGGGCAGCAGATCGCCGAGGTGGGCAACCGGGGCCAGTCCACCGGCCCGCACCTGCACTTCGAGGTGCACCTCGGTGGCCTGTACGCCAACCGGTCCAACCCGGTGCCGTGGCTGGCCCAGCGCGGCATCACCCTCGGCGGCAGCTGCGGCTGAGGCTGGTTGACGCCATCGGTCAGGATGAGCACGTGCGGACGACGGCGGGGGCGAGCCCGTGGCTGCGGGCGTGGCTCCTCGTCGCGCTGCTCGCGGCCGGCGTGGTCGCCGCCCTCGCCGTCGACGTGCCCACCCTGGCGCAGGTCCGCTCGTGGGCCGACGGCGGCGGCCTCCGGACGTGGCTGCTGCTGATCGCCGCGCAGGGGGTGGTCCTGCTCGCGCCCGTCCCACGGTCGGTGCTGGCGGCGCTGACCGGAGCGGTCCTGGGGTTCGGCGCGGGCTTCGCGGTCGCCTACACCGGTGCCTTCCTGGCGGCGACCGGTGCGTTCTGGCTCGCGCGGGGCCTGGGTCGCCCGGCCGTGGAGCGGCTGGCGGGGCCGCGGCTCGGCCGCGTGGACCGGTTCTCCAGCGACCGGGGCTTCGTCGCGGTGGTGCTGAGCCGGGTGGTCCCGATGGTGCCCTTCGTCCTGGTCAACTACGCGGCGGGCCTGAGCGCTGTACGGCCGCTGACCTACGGCGTCGCCACCGCCGTCGGACTGGTACCCGGCACGGTGTTGCAAGTGGGCGCCGGCGCCTCGGCCGGCGCGGTCGTCGCCTGGATGCCGACCGCCACGGTCGCCCCGGTGGTCGTCGTGCTGGTGCTGCTGCTGCTTGCCGGTGCGGCCGTGTCGAGGTACCGATCCCGCACCGGCGAGCAGGTGGGCGAGGACGCGGGTCAGCGCCCGCCGAAGAACCGCCCCAGCGCGCCGCCGGCCCCGCCCACGGTGCGGGCGGCCAGCTGAAGGATCGGTCCGCCCGGGATGCCCGGCACCTGCTGGACGATCGGCGCCAGCTGCAGGAGCCCGGGCACGTCGTGGACCTTCAGTCTGCGGCGGGCCACCGCCGGTACCGGGTTCACCCGGCCGGCGGCGGCGTCGAGCAGGAGCTCGGGGGTTGCCTCCACGGCCGGGCCCTCGACGACACCCGGCGGCACCCGTCGCACCCGCCACCCGTCGTCGTCCGCGGTGAACCCCCAGCCGCCGTCGGGTGTCACCAGGCTGACGCGGCCGACGATGCCCGACGAGGCGGCCAGTGCGCCGGTCACGTCGGTCAGCGCCGCGAGCCCTGACTGCAACACGGGGCCAGGCGGTGGTGGCGCACCGCAGGACACCAGGTCCAGCCCGTGGACGGCGAGCTCGTAGGCCTGTCCGAGGACGACGCTGAGCAGCGGCAGCCGGCCGACGACCGAGACCGCGGGTGCGGTGTCGAGCTCCACCGGCTCGTCGGCCAGGTAGCGGGCCGTCGCCTCGCGGTTGCGGCGCAGGGCGGCCAGCACCTCCGCCCGGGAGGTGTCGCGGTGGGCGGCGGTCACCCGAGCGTTGACCGCGTCCGGGTCGGGGGGCGTGCCGGCGCCGCCGGTCCGGGCCGAGGCGATGAGGTCGAGCAGGGCGGTGTGGTCGTCCCAGCAGCCCAGGTGCACGCAGATCTCGTGGGCCCGCCATCCGGGGAGCCGGGACCGGCGGTCGAGGTCCACCGATTCCGCCTGCGCGAGGAAGGCGTCCCACGCGTCCAGCACCATCCCCGCGACCGCGTCGCGGCCCGCCTCGGCCATGCCCTGGTGTCCGCCCACGCGGAGGCCCTACCCGGAGGCCGCGCGAGGCAGGCACGGCGCACCGTGGCGCCGGTCACCCGCCCGGGTGAGCGCGCCGTCACGCGGCGGCGGGCGCGGACCGATCGCCCCTCCGTGAGCGAGACACCGGCGCGCGACCGCCGAGCGGGCTGGGGCCACGCCTGCGGACGACGGTCGCGCCCGGCGGTCCCGGCCGTGCTGGTCGGCCTGCGGTCCGGCCTGTACCGAGCCGGGCGACGACGTCGAGGACCTGTGCACCGGGCCGACGTCGCCATGTACCGGGCGAAGAGCACCGGCGGCGACCGGGTGGGGGTCCTGGACTCCTGAGCCGGATCCGTCCACGCCGCGTGGCCCTGACGCTACGCACCGTGGTCGGCGGCGAGAAGGACGCGCTGGTCGCAGGCGTCTGGGGGTGGATGAGCGCCCCGGACGCCGACTACCGTGCGTAACGACGCTCTGGGGCGCGGCCGCTCGCGTTCCGAGCCCTCGTGGGCCGGTATGGTTCCGGCCCACCGGGCGGACCTGTGAATTCGCTGACGCATGTGGACGCCGCCAGTAACAGATGGTATTGCCCGCTGACCAGCGACAAAGCGGTGCACCGGCGGCCGGGCGAGCGCAACTGTCACTTTCGTCCCAGGAGTCGCAGCCGGGCTGGCGCGATGGGGGCACCATCGTGCAAACTTGTCGCGGGAGCCCTGCTCCGCCACTGCCGATAACGGCGCGTCACCGAATCGATGGGTCCGTAGGGGAAGACGAGACCGATCGAGTCGATGGAGGTGCCCGGTGCAGCGACGGTCAACCCAGGGTGTCGTCTTCGTGCACTCGTGCCCGAAGGCGCTCTGCCAGCACGTCGAGTGGGCGCTGGAACGCGTCGTCGGCGCGCCGGTCTCCCTGTCGTGGGCTGAGCAGCCCGCGGCGCACGGTGCCTACCGTGCCGAAGTGGCGTGGACCGGTTCGCCCGGTACCGGCGCCAAGCTGGTGGCTGCGCTGCGCGCGTGGCCGATGCTGCGCTTCGAGGTGACCGAGGAAGCCAGCCACGGCAACGACGGCGAGCGCATGTCCTACGTGCCCGGGCACGGGGTCTTCCGCGCGCCCACCAGCGCCAACGGCGACCTCATCGTCACCGAGCAGCAGCTGCGGCACCTCGCGGCGACGGCGTCCTCCGTCGAGGCGTTCCGGCACGGCGTCGACCAGCTGCTGGGCGCCGCGTGGGACGCCGACCTGGAGGTCTACCGGCACGCCGGCGACGGCAGCCCCGTCACCTGGCTGCACCAGGTCGTCTGAAGGTCACGATCGGGGCACGACACTCCCGGCCTGGTCGGGGAGCCGTCGTAGCCTGGAGCGGGCCGTCCGGGCGCCGTCGGGGAAGCGGCGCCGGGACGGCCTTTCCACGTGGTGAGGTACTGGAACGGCCCCGTCCAGAGGCTCGCGCCGAGCGTGCGAGGCGTGAGGAGGACGGGGTCCTTCGTCAGAGCGGGATGTTGCCGTGCGCCCCGCGACCGAGCGGTGCTCCGGCGAGCGCCTCGATGAGCCGCTGCCGCGTCCGGGCCGGCTCGACCACCTCGTCGACGACGCCGATCTGCAGCGCCCGGTTGACCCCGCCGGCGATCCGCTCGTGCTCCTCGGCCAGCTGCGCGTGCAGCGCCTCGCGCTCACCGGGCGGGGCGGCGGCCAGCTTCTTCCGGTGCAGGATGCCGACCGCCGCCTTGGCGCCCATGACGGCCACCTCGGCGCCGGGCCAGGCGAACACCTTCGTGGCGCCCAGCGAGCGGGAGTTCATCGCGATGTAGGCGCCGCCGTAGGACTTGCGGGTCACCAGCGTCACGCGCGGGACCACGGCCTCGGCGAACGCGTGCAGGAGCTTGGCGCCGCGGCGCACGACGCCGTCCCACTCCTGGCCCACGCCCGGCAGGTAGCCGGGCACGTCGACCAGCACCACCAGCGGGATGCCGAAGGCGTCGCACATGCGCACGAACCGCGCCGCCTTCTCCGCCGACGCGGAGTCCAGGCAGCCGCCGAGCCGCAGCGGGTTGTTCGCGATCACGCCGACCGTCCGCCCGGCGAGCCGGCCCAGGGTGGTGACGACGTTGGGCGCGAACCGGGGGTGCAGTTCCAGGCCCGGCTCGTCGAGCACCGAGGAGACCAGCGGCTTCACGTCGTAGGCCCGGTTGGTCTGCTCGGGCAGCAGCGCCGCCAGGTCGTTCCCCGCCTCCTCGGCGGCCGGGGCGAAGCTGCCCTGCGCCGCGAGCAGGTCGACGGCCAGCCGGGCGGTCTCCAGGGCGGCGGGCTCGGAGTCGGTGACCACGTGCACCACCCCGCTGCGCCGGCCGTGCGTGTCGGGGCCGCCGAGGCTCTCCATGTCGACGTTCTCGCCGGTCACCGAGCGGACGACCTCCGGCCCGGTGACGAACACCCGGCCGGCCGGACCCATGATCACCAGGTCGGTCAGCGCCGGGCCGTACGCGGCCCCACCGGCCGCGGGGCCGAGCACCACGGAGATCTGCGGGATGCGCCCGGACGCGCGGACCATGGCCGCGAAGACCTCGCCGACGGCGTGCAGCGCGGTCACGCCCTCGGCCAGGCGGGCGCCGCCGGAGTGCCAGATCCCGATGACCGGCACGCGCTCGCGCAGGGCGGTGTCGAGGGCGTCGACGATGTGCCGGCAGCCGTCGATGCCCATCGCGCCGCCCATCACCGTGGCGTCCGTGCAGAAGGCGACGGCGGGGCTGCCGGACACCGCGCCGCGGGCGGCCAGCACCCCGGAGGTGTCCCGGGTGCCGAGCAGCTGCATGGAGTCGGCGTCGAAGAACCGCCGCAGCCGGTCCTCCGGGTCACGCGGGTCGGGGGCCGTCACGGCGGGCGCGGCCTGGACTGTCGTCACGGGTTCCTCCGGATCGTGTGGCCCCGTCCGGAGGCTCGCCCCGAGCCTGCGAGGGGTGAGAGGGACGGGGTCCTTCTTCAGGCGGTGGTGAAGACCAACGCGATGTTGTGCCCGCCGAAGCCGAACGAGTCGTTGACCGCCGCGGTCAGCTGCGCCCGGCGCGGCTCCCGGCGGACGATGTCGAGGGCCTGCACGGCGGCGTCGTCGTCGGGGTCGTCGAGGTTCGCCGTCGCCGGCACGATCTGCTCGCGCAGCGCCAGGATCGTGAACACCGACTCCAGGGCGCCGGCGGCGCCCAGCAGGTGGCCGGTCTGGCTCTTGGTGGCGCTCACCAGCACGTGCTCGCCCAGCGAGGAGCGGATGGCCGCAGCCTCGGCGGTGTCGCCGACGGGGGTGGAGGTCGCGTGGGCGTTGACGTGCCCCACGTCGGCGGGGGAGAGGCCGGCGTCGCGCAGCGCGGCGGCGATCGCCCGTCCGGCGCCCTCGCCCTCCGGGTGGGGGGCCACCAGGTCGTAGCCGTCGGCGGTCGCGCCCGCGCCGGCCAGGCGGGCGTGCACGCGCGCTCCGCGGGCGGCGGCGGAGTCGGCCCGCTCGAGCACGAGCGCGGCCGCGCCCTCGCCGAGGACGAACCCGTCCCGGCCCTTGTCGAACGGGCGGGAGGCGCGCTCGGGCTCGTCGTTGCGGGTCGACATGGCGCGCATGGCGGCGAACCCGGCCATGGGCAGCGGGTGGACGCAGGCCTCCGCGCCACCGACGAGCACGATGTCGGCGCGGTCGAACCGCAGCAGGTCCAGCCCCCAGCGGATGGCCTCGGCGCCCGAGGCGCAGGCGCTCACCGGTGCGTGCACGCCGCCCCTGGCCCCGACGGCCAGGCCCACAGCGGCCGCCGGCCCGTTGGGCATCAGCATCGGGATGGTGAAGGGGGAGACCCGCTTGGGCCCCTTCTGCTCGAGGACGTCGTCCTGGCCCAGCAGCGTCAGCGCCCCGCCGATGCCGGTGCCGAAGACGACCGCGATCCGCTCGGGGGCGACACCGGCGTCGCCGGCCCCGGACTCGGCCCACGCCTGCTCGGCGGCCACGACCGCAACCTGCTGGCTGCGGTCGAGCCGGCGGGCGCGGACCCGGTCGATCTGCTCGGCGGGTTCGGTGGCCAGGCGGGCGACGAGCTGGGCCGGGAACTCCTGCACCCACTCCTCGGTGATCCGGCTGACGCCCGAGCGCCCGGCGAGCAGGGCGTCCCAGGTGCTGGCCACGTCGCCGCCGAGCGGCGTGGTGGCGCCCAGGCCGGTGACGACGACGTCGGTGGTGGACGGGCTCATGGGATCTCCTCGTGCGGACGACGGCCGGGTGGGCCGGATCGGGGGGGATCGGGTCCCGCCGGCGGTCGGCCGGCGGGACCCGAGGGGGTCAGCCCTGGTTCTTCTCGATGAAGCTGATCGCGTCGCCCACCGTCTTGATGTTGGCGAGCTGGTCGTCGGGGATGGCGACGCCGAACTTGTCCTCGACGGCGGTGGCGATCTCGACCATCGACAGGGAGTCGACGTCGAGGTCCTCGGTGAAGGACTTCTCCGGGGTGGCGTCCGCTGGGCTCACCCCGGCGACCTCCTCCAGGATCTCGGCCAGACCGGACTGGATCTCCTGGGTGCTCACGCGGGTCCTCTCTCTCGGATGGTGCGGTAGAAGGACCCCGTCCTGCCCGCCACTCGCACGCTCGTGGCGGTGCCCTGGACAGGGCCGTTCGTCGTCCGGGACACGGTGTCCCGGCGAACTGGGGTGGGGCGGCTCACGGGAGCACGACCACCTGGCCGGCGAAGGTGAGGCCGGCGCCGTAACCGAGCAGGAGGGCGACGTCCCCGCTCCTGGCCTCGCCGCTCTCGAGCAGGGCCGCCAGCGCCAGCGGCACGGACGCCGAGGACGTGTTGCCCGAGCGGACGATGTCGCGGGCGATGACCGTGCGCTCGGGCAGCTTCAGCCGCTTGGCCATGAGCTCGATGATCCGCAGGTTCGCCTGGTGCGGCGCGAACACGTCGATGTCGTCGGGGCCGACGCCGGCGCGGCGCATGGCCTCGGCCAGGGTGTCGGTGAGTTTCGTGGTGGCCCAGCGGTACACCGCCTGGCCGGCCATGCTCATGCCGGTCTCGTTCTCGGGGATGGCGATCGCCTCGTGCAGGTCGCCGTCGCTGCCCCACACGGCCGGCCCGATGGCCGGCTCGTCGGACGCGGTCACGACCGCGGCGCCGGCCCCGTCGGCGAAGATGACCGCCGTCGCCCGGTCGTCGAGGTTGGTGTAGTCGGTCAGCCGCTCGCCGCCGATGACGAGGGCGTTGCGCGCGGTGCCGCTGCGGATGGCGTCGGCCGCGGCGCTGAGCGCGTAGCACCAGCCGGCGCAGCCGGCGTTGACGTCGAAGGCGCCGGGCCGGGGCACGCCGAGCTGGTGGGCGATCCGCGGAGCGAGGCCCGGGATCGCCTTCGGCGGGCTGGTGGTCGCGAGCAGCACCAGGTCGATGTCGCCGGCGTCGAGGCCGCTGGCGGCCAGCGCCTTGCCGCCGGCTGCGACCGACATCTCCACGAGCGTCTCGTCGGGCTCGGCCCAGCGGCGCTCCGCGATGCCGACCCGTGCCTGGATCCACTCGTCGTTGGTGTCCATCCGCTCGGCGAGCTCGGCGTTGGTCACCCGACGGCGGGGCCGGTAGCTGCCGAAGCCGAGGATGCGGGCACCGGGGGCGCCGACCGGGAGCTGGAGTCGGGTCACGAGGACACCTCCGGGTAGAGCCGGGCGATCGGGTCGCCGGCGTCGACGAGGTCACCGTCGTGCACCAGCCACTCGGCCAGCACGCCGTCGTAGCCGGCGGAGACGTTGACCTCCTCCCGGCGGCCGCGGATGCAGCCGAGCGGGGTGCCGGCGGGCAGGTGGGTGCCCTCGGCGATCTTCGCAGGGCTCACCGTCCCGCGGGCGGGCGCGACGACCATCCGCCAGTCGGGCAGGTGCTCGGCCTCCGCGCGGCCGCGCTCGGCCTCGATCAGCTCGCGGGCCCGGTCGAGGTCGGCGGGCGTGCTCACGGCGAGCACCTCGATGCCGGCGCCCTTCCACTCCCGCTTGGCCAGGCCGGCGAGGGCGCCGGCGGGCGGCAGCTCGATCACGGCGGTGACGCCCAGCTCCCGCATGGTCGCCAGGCACGCGTCGAACCGCACCGGGCTGGTGACCTGGGTGACCAGTCGGGAGAGCACCTCGGCGCCGCTGTCGACCGCGGCGCCGTCGGCGTTGGACAGCAGCAGCCGGCTCGGGTCGGCCGGGCGCAGCCCACCGACCAGGCCCTCGAGCTCTTCGCGAGCGCGGGCCATGTACGAGGTGTGGAAGGCGCCGGCGACCGAGAGCGGCATGATCCGCGCCTTCGCCGGCGGGTCGGCCTTGAGCGCGGCGAGACCCTCCAGCGATCCGGCGGCGACGATCTGGCCGGCGCCGTTCATGTTGGCGGGGCTCAGGCCGTGCTCCTCGATGGCGGCCAGCACCTCGTCGGGGTCGCCGCCGAGGACGGCGGACATGCCCGTGGGGGTCTGTGCGCAGGCGGCGGCCATGGCACGGCCGCGGACGGCGGTGAGCGCGATGGCCGCCTCGACGCTCAGCACGCCGGCGAGCGCCGCGGCGGTGAGCTCGCCGACGCTGTGCCCGGTGATGACGACGTCGCGCCCGGTGTGCGGGGTGTGGGCCACCGGCCCCGGCAGCCCACCCAGCTCGCGGGCGACGAACAGGCTCATCGCGACCACGAGCGGCTGGGTGACCGCGGTGTCCTTGATCGCCTCCGCGTCGCCGGTCGTGCCCAGGGAGAGCAGGTCCGCGCCGGCGATCGCGCCGGCCCAGCGGAAGAACGGTTCGGCGCCGGGGAGGTCGAGCCAGTCGGTCAGCATCCCGGGCTTCTGCGCACCCTGACCCGGGGCGAGGACGGCGAGCACCCCACCACCGTGCCAGTGATCACCGGTCCCGCGCGCGGCGGCCGGGCACGAAAGCACCCTGGTGATCTTTGTCGAGTTCCTCCAAAACACGCGCGGGTTCAGGGGCTCGAGGCGCGTTCCTGTGGTGGGAACCGGACCGTCCGGGTCAGTGCCAGAGGGAGCGGTCGTGGTCCAGCGCGGCGAGCGCGAGGGCCACCTGCAGGGTCCAGCTGCCCCGGGGGTCGGTCGCCGACAGCCCGGTGAGCTCCGCGGCCCGCCGCAGCCGGTACCGCACGGTGTTGGGGTGCACGAAGATCGCCCGGGCGCTCGCCTCGAGGTTGCCCCCGCTGCTCAGCACCGCGCGCACCGTGTCCAGCACCCCGCCACCGGCCGAGCGCAGCGGCGCGGCCACGTGCTCGTGCAGGGCGGTGCGGGCCAGCGGGTCGCCGTCGAGCGCGCGCTCGGCGAGCAGGGCGTCCGCCGCGACCGGGCGCGGCGCCTCCGGCCAGGCGGCCGCTGCCCGCAGCCCGGCCAGCGCCGCGGCGGCGGAGACGGCGGCGCGTCCCAGCCCGTCCACGACCGGGCCGGTGACCACCGGACCCGCACCGAAGTCGTCCGCGACCCGCTCCGCAGCGGCCTCGAGGTCGCCGGTGCCGCCCAGGACGACCACCAGCTGGTCGGCGTGCACGC
The DNA here is from genome assembly GCF_054050995.1 of Blastococcus sp. SYSU DS1021. NCBI lineage: Bacteria > Bacillati > Actinomycetota > Actinomycetes > Geodermatophilales > Geodermatophilaceae > Blastococcus > Blastococcus sp. SYSU DS1021. The sequence continues at coordinate 82,753 of NZ_JBJHAL010000009.1, forward strand.
CGACCAGCACGTCGCAGCCCAGCCCGCGGGCGGCCCGGCGCACGGCCCCGTGCGGATCGTCGTGCCCGGTCGGCGTCGCCCCCACGACGACGAGCGCCGGCGTGCCGGCGGCCCAGCCCAGCGCCGCGGCCCGGCCGGAGAGCTCCTCGGAACGCTCGCCACGCACCAGCGCGTCGACCACCAGCGCCTCCAGGCGCGCGTCCCAGGCGCCCCGGTTCTCCGCGAAGGTGGCGTAGACGTGTGCGGTGGCGAAGGCGACCTCGCGGCTGAACTGCAGCACGGCGAGCCGCAGCGCCTCCTCGTCGCCGGGCTCGGCGACCGATGCGACGCGTTCCTCCGTCACCTCGACCGTGACCTTGATGAGGTCGACGGTCTGCTTCAGCGCCACGGCCCGCACCAGCTCGCGCGGTGCCGCCCCGAACACCTCGCCGGTGAGGCGGGGCGGCCGCCCGGGGTTGCGGCACCACTCGACGAGCGATGCGATGCCGGCCTGGGCGACGAGGGTGACCCACGAGCGCTGGTCGGCCGGCATGGCCCGGAACCAGGGCAGGTCCTCGTCCATCCGGGCCACGGCCTGGGTGGCCAACGACCCCGACGCCCGCTCCAGCCGCCGCAGCGTCGCGTCGCTCGGCGGGCGGTTGCTCACCCGGCTCACCGGGTCAGCGTGTCACGCCCCCCGGGATCGGGGAGAGTGCAGGTGTGGACCATGCCTCGGCCGGTGCTCGCGGGGACGGCGGGAGCGCCGCGGTGAGCGGCCTCGACTCCCGCGTGGTGCTGGCGCCCGACGACGGCTCGCTGGGCCCGCTGCTGCGGATCGCCGACGACCGGCTCGGGCCGGGCGCCGGCTACGGCCGGCACGAGCACCGGGCGGTCGACGTCGTCGCCGTCGTCCTGGACGGGGCCCTGCACCACCGGTGGGGCCCGGGGGTCGACCTGACCGCCGGTGACGTCGCGGTGGTCCGCGCGGGGGATGGGCTGGTCCACGACGAGGTGGCCGGCGACCGGGGAGCGCGGGTGCTGCAGTGCTACCTGCGCAGCGCCGCTCCCGCGGAGCCCGCGACGCACGCGGTGCACCGGTCGCCCGGTGGGTGGCTGGACCTGGGCCGCGGGGACGCCCGGCTGTGGGTGGCCCGCCCGCAGGCGGGGGAGGAGGTCGCGCCGCCCCCGGGGCTGGTGCTCGTCGCCGACGCCTCCGGCGTGCGACGGCACGACGCCGGGCCGGTGGGCACCGGCCCGGCGTCCGCGGTCCTCGTGTGGCAACTCGACGCCGGCCGCCCCGACTGGGCAGAGTGGTGAGCATGGAATCGGCCTCCTCGCAGGATCCCGCCGCGAGCGCGCGAGCGGAGGGGGCCGAGGAGGTCCTTCCGCTGCTCGCCGCCGCGTACTCGGACGCCGACCGCACCATCGAGCTGCGGCGGCAGCTGCACCGCCACCCGGAGATCGGGCTGCACCTGCCCCGGACGCAGGCCACGGTGCTGGAAGCGTTCGCCGAACTCCCGCTGGAGGTCACCACCGGCACCACCACGAGCTCGGTCGTGGGCGTGCTGCGCGGGGCACGGCCGGGCCCCACGTTCCTGCTCCGCGGCGACATGGACGCGCTGCCCGTGCACGAGGACAGCGCCCTGCCCTTCGCCTCCGAGGTCCCCGGCGTGATGCACGCCTGCGGGCACGACACCCACGTGGCGATGCTGGTGGGCGCCGCCCGGCTGCTCGCCGCCCGCCGGGACGAGCTGGCCGGGCAGGTGGTGTTCATGGTGCAGCCGGGGGAGGAGGGCTTCCACGGTGCGCGCTACATGCTCGAGGAGGGCCTGCTCGACGTCGTCCCCGAGGCGCCGGTGAGCGGCGCCTTCGCGCTGCACATCTCCTCGACGCTGCCCAGCGGGACGGTGAACGTCCGGCCCGGGCCGATGATGGCCGCCGCCGACCAGTGGCGGATGACGCTGCGCGGCCGGGGCGGCCACGCCTCGGAGCCGCACGCGGCCGCCGACCCGATCCCGGTGGCGGCCGAGATCGTGCTGGCCCTGCAGGCGATGGTGACCCGCCGGGTCGACGTCTTCGACCCGGCCGTCGTGACCGTCGCGCACATCGAGGCGGGGTCGACCAACAACGTCATCCCCGACACCGCCTACCTCGAGGGCACGATCCGGACGCTGTCGGCCGAGCGTCGTGCTGACGTGGTCGCCTCGGTGCGGCGGGTCGCCACCCACGTCGCCGCCGCCCACGAGATGGAGCTGCACTGGGAGCACTTCGAGGGCTACCCGGTCACCATGAACGACCCCGGCATGGCCGCCCACGTGCTGACCACGGCGGCCGAGCTGCTGGGCCGGGACGCCGCCGTGCTGATGCCGGCCCCGCTGATGGGTGCCGAGGACTTCGCCTACGTGCTGCAGCGGGTGCCCGGCGTCATGGCGTGGCTCGGCGCCCGCCCGCACGGCATCGACCCGGCCACGGCGCCGCCCAACCACTCCAACCTGGTCGTGTTCGACGAGGAGCCGCTGCCGGCCGGCGTGGCGCTCTACGCCCAGATGGCGCTGCGCGCCCTCAGCGGTTAGGCGGAGCCGCGGCGCACCAGGGAGGTGCCGCAGACGCGAGCCGCTGCCTCGGCCCCGGACCCGGCCGAGCCGATCTGGTCGAGCAGCAGGTCGACCAGCCCACTGGTCATCTCCTCCAGCGGCTGGGCCACGGTCGTCAACGGGGGGTCGCAGGCCGCCGCCACCTCGGCGTCGTCGAACCCCACCACCGCGACGTCGTCGGGCACCCGCCGGCCGGCTGCCCGCAGGACGCGCAGCGCCCCGACCGCCATGGGGTCGGAGGCGACGAAGACGGCGTCCAGGTCGGGGACGTCGGTCAGGAGCCGGGTCATGGCGCGTGAGCCCCCGGCCTCGGTGAAGTCGCCCTCGGCGACCAGCTCCGGCCGGGCGGGCACGCCGGCGGCGGCGAGCGCGGCGCGGTACCCGGCCAGCCGGTCCAGACCCGCCACCATGTCGAGCGGGCCGGTGACCGTGCCGACCCGGGTGCGGCCCAGCGACAGCAGGTGAGCGGTGGCGGTGGTGGCCCCGCCGACGTTGTCGGCGTCGACGTAGGGCACCGGCCGGCCGTCGAGCGGCCGCCCGGACATCACGAGCGGCACGGGGGAGCGGGCGAGCAGGTCGGGCAGCAGGTCGTCGCGGTGCAGCGAGATGAGGATGACGCCGTCGACGTGCCCCTGCTGGACGTAGCGGGCGACCTTCTCCTGTTCCCGTCGGCCGCGGGCGGCCAGCAGCACCAGGTTCAGGTCGGTCTCGGCCAGCCGGGCCGACAGCCCGCGGACGATGCGGGCGAAGAAGGGGTCGGCGAAGATCTGGGTGTTGGACTCCGACAGCACCAGTGCGAGGGTGTCGGTGCGCCGGGTGACCAGGCTGCGGGCCATCCGGTTGGGGACGTACCGCAGCGCCTCGACGGCGGCGTGCACCGCGTCCCGGGCCTGCGGGCTGACGCGCGGCGAGTCGTTGATGACCCGCGACACCGTTGCCCGGGAGACCCCGGCGAGCGCGGCCACCTGCTCCAGCGTGGGCGTCGGAGGTCGCGCACCGGCGGTGGTCATGGCACCTCCTCCGCGATCACGGGCGGCGACCGGTACCGGGCCGCCGGGAGGTCACGGTAGTGCGCGCCGGTCGTCCGCACGAGGTCTGCGAGGAGCTCCGCCCGTCCGGGCGAGACGACCGGGCGCTCGGTGTGAGAGCGTTCTCACCGCGTCACCGGCGCACGCCCGCCGGCCGGCGCTCCGGTCCCACCGACCCGCCCAAGGAGCAGTGTGCCCATGTCCTCGACCGACAGCCGCCCGGAGCTCGCCGAAGGGCTCACCTTCCCGCCCGGGTTCTTCTTCGGCGCCGCCACCGCGGCCTACCAGATCGAGGGCGCCGTCGACGTCGACGGCCGGGGCCCCTCCATCTGGGACACCTTCAGCCACACCCCGGGTCGGACCTTCCGGGGCGACACCGGGGACGTCGCCGTCGAGCACTACACCCGGTATCCCGAGGACATCGCGCTGATGAAGGAGCTGGGCCTGTCGGCCTACCGGTTCTCCGTGGCGTGGCCGCGAGTGCTGCCCGAGGGCGCCGGCCGCGTGGAGCAGCGGGGCCTGGACTTCTACCGCCGCCTGGTCGACGAGCTGCTGGAGCAGGGCGTGGACCCCTGGCTGACGCTCTACCACTGGGACCTGCCGCAGGCGCTGCAGGACCGCGGCGGCTGGACCGACCGGGAGACCGCAGCCCGCTTCGCCGACTACGCCGGCATCGTCCACGACGCGCTCGGGGACCGGGTGCGGCACTGGTCGACGCTCAACGAGCCGATGGTGAGCGCCCTGCTCGGCCACCAGTCGGGGGCGCACGCGCCGGGCATCCGCGACGCCGTCTCCGCCTCCCGCGCGGTGCACCACCTGCTGCTCGGCCACGGGCTGGCCAGCCGGGTGCTGCGCGACAAGGGCGTCGACCACCTGGGCATCACGCTGAACTTCACGCCGATGTCCCCGGCCAGTGACCGGCAGGAGGACGTCGACGCCGCCCGTCGGCTCGACGGGCAGCAGAACCGGATGTTCCTCGTGCCGATCGTCTCCGGTGCCTACCCCGAGGACGTCGTCGCCGACCTGGCCGCTGCCGGCGCCCCGCTGCCGGTGGAGGACGGCGACCTCGAGGTCATCTCCGCGCCGCTGGACTGGCTGGGCGTCAACTACTACTTCGAGCAGACGGTGCGGGCCGGCGCGCGACCCGAGGACATGCCGCCGACCTCGTTCATCGGGGGAGAGGACGTCGTCGAACTGGACCCGGAAGGGGTCACGACGACGATGGGCTGGGGGGTCAGCCCGGAGGCGTTCACCCGGCTCCTGCTGTGGCTCGAGGAGCAGGCGCCCGGGCTCCCCCTGGTCATCACGGAGAACGGCTCGGCCTGGGACGACGAGGTGTCCGCCGACGGGGCCGTGCACGACCCCGAGCGCACCGACTTCCTGCTCCGGCACCTGGCGGCGCTCCAGGCGGCCATGGACGACGGCGTCGACGTCCGCGGCTACTTCGCCTGGTCGCTGCTGGACAACTTCGAGTGGGCCCGCGGCTACGCCCAGCGGTTCGGCCTCGTGCACGTCGACTACGAGACCCAGCGGCGCACGATCAAGGACAGCGGTCGCGCCTACGCCGAGGTCATCCGCCGCCACCGCGCACGCTGAACGGACGGCGGGGCACTCACCGTGCCCCGCCGTCGGCCCCCTCGCAGGGTCCCGCCGCGAGCGTGCGAGCGGTGGGGGGCGAGGGGGTCCTCTTTCAGGTGGCGGGGCTGGGGTCCGACCGCTCGTCGGCCGGCGCGGCCTGCACGTCGCGCACCCGGTACTTCTCCACCGCTTCGCGCACCCGTGCCCGGTCCACCTGGCCCTCGTCGGCCAGCGAGGCGAGCGTGCGCACCACGATCGACTCGGCGTCGACGTGGAAGTGCCGCCGCAGCGCCGGGCGGGTGTCGGAGAGCCCGAACCCGTCGGTGCCCAGCGTCGCCATGCCGCCGGGCACGTACGGCGCGATCAGGTCGGGGACGGCGCGCATCCAGTCCGACACCGCCACGACCGGACCCACAGTCTCCTGCAGCCGCGCGGTCACGAACGGCGTCCGCGGCTCCTCCTCGGGGTGCAGGAGGTTCCACTCCGCGCACTCGTCGGCCTGCCGGCGCAGCTCGTTCCACGACGTCACCGACCAGACGTCGGCGCTCACGCCCCAGTCCTGGGCCAGCAGTTCCTGGGCCCGCAGCGCCCACGGCACGGCGACGCCGGAAGCGAGCACCTGCGCCTTGACCTCGCCGGCCGCGCCGTCGTCGGCCCGCGGGCCCTCGGCGTAGCGGTACATGCCGGCCAGCAGGCCCTGCACGTCCAGGTCCTCCGGCTCGGCCGGCTGGCTGAACGGCTCGTTGTAGACCGTCAGGTAGTACATGACGTCGGGGGAGCGGGAGCCGCCCAGCGGGGCGCCCGGGTCCTCGCCGTACATGCGCACGAGGGCGTCGCGGGTGATGTGCGCGACCTCGTAGGAGAACGCCGGGTCGTAGGACACCACCGCCGGGTTGGTGTGCGCCAGAAGGAGCGAGTGGCCGTCCTCGTGCTGGAGCCCCTCGCCGTTGAGCGTCGTCCGCCCGGCGGTGGCACCGAGCAGGAAGCCGCGGCTCATCTGGTCGGCGGCGGCCCAGATGGAGTCGCCGGTCCGCTGGAACCCGAACATCGAGTAGAAGATGTAGATCGGGATCATCGGCTCGCCGTGGGTCGAGTACGACGTGGCGGCGGCCGTGAACGACGCCGTCGAGCCGGCCTCGTTGATCCCCTCGTGCAGGATCTGGCCCTGCTCGGACTCCTTGTAGGTGAGCATCAGCTCGCGGTCGACCGAGGTGTAGCGCTGGCCGGCCGGGTTGTAGATCTTCTGGGTCGGGAAGAGGGAGTCCATCCCGAAGGTGCGCGCCTCGTCGGGGATGATCGGCACGAAGCGCGGGCCGAGCTCGGAGTCCTTGAGCAGCTCCTTGAGCAGGCGGACGAACGCCATCGTCGTCGCCACCTCCTGCTTGCCCGAGCCGCGGCGCAGGACGTCGAGGGCCTTGTCCTCGGGCGCCTTGAGCGTCTTGAACTCCGCCCGCCGGCGCGGCACCGCCCCGCCGAGCGCCCGGCGCCGCTCGAGCATGTACTGCATCTCGTCGGAGTCGGGGTCGGGCTTGTAGTAGGGCGGCAGGGTCTTGTCCAGCGCCGAGTCGGGGATGTCCAGGTAGAGCCGGTCGCGGAAGGCGGCGAGGTCCTCGGCGGTCAGCTTCTTCATCTGGTGCGTGGAGTTGCGGCCCTCGAAGTGGCTGCCCAGGGTCCAGCCCTTGATGGTCTTGGCGAGGATGACCGTCGGCTGGCCCTTGTGCTCCATCGCGGCCTTGTAGGCGGCGTAGACCTTGCGGTAGTCGTGGCCCCCGCGGGCGAGGTCCCAGACCTCCTTGTCGCTCATCCCCTCGACGAGCTTGCGGGTGCGCGGGTCGCGGCCGAAGAAGTGCTCGCGGACGAAGGCGCCGTCCTCGGCCTTGTAGGTCTGGTAGTCGCCGTCGGGCGTCTGGTTCATCAGGTTGACCAGGGCGCCGTCGCGGTCGGCCGCCAGCAGCTTGTCCCAGCCGCGGCCCCAGATCACCTTGATGACGTTCCAGCCGGCGCCGCGGAAGAACGACTCCAGCTCCTGGATGACCTTGCCGTTGCCGCGCACCGGGCCGTCGAGCCGCTGCAGGTTGCAGTTGATGACGAAGGTGAGGTTGTCCAGCTCCTCGCGGGCGGCCAGTCCGATGGCGCCCAGCGACTCGGGCTCGTCCATCTCGCCGTCGCCGAGGAACGCCCACACGTGCTGGTCGGAGGTGTCCTTGACCCCGCGCGCGTGCAGGTAGCGGTTGAACCGCGCCTGGTAGATCGCGTTGAGCGGGCCGAGCCCCATCGAGACGGTCGGGAACTCCCAGAACTCGGGCATCAGCCGGGGGTGCGGGTAGGACGACAGCCCGCCGCCGGGGTGGCTGACCTCCTGCCGGAAGCCGTCGAGCTGCTGCTCGGTGAGCCGGCCCTCGAGGAAGGCGCGGGCGTAGATGCCGGGGGAGGCGTGCCCCTGGAACCAGATCTGGTCGCCGCCGCCGGGGTGGTCCTTGCCGCGGAAGAAGTGGTTGAACCCGACCTCGTACAGCGACGCCGACGAGGCGTAGGAGGAGATGTGCCCGCCGACGCCGACCCCGGGACGCTGCGCCCGGTGCACCATGATCGCGGCGTTCCACCGGATGTAGGCGCGGATGCGCCGCTCGGCGTCCTCGTCACCGGGGAACCAGGGCTCGCGCTCCGGCGGGATGGTGTTGATGTAGTCGGTGCTGCGCAGGGCCGGCACGCCCACCTGCTGCTGCCGGCTGCGCTCGAGCATCCGGAGCATGAGGTAGCGGGCCCGGTTGCGGCCCGCGTGGTCGACGACCGCGTCGAGGGACTCCAGCCACTCCTGGGTCTCTTCGGGGTCGGTGTCGACCAGCTGGCTGGGGAGCCCGTCGGTGATGACCGCGCGGGCCTGTCCTGCGCGGGCGGGGTCGCCGTCCGGCTGCTGCGGTGCGCTCATGGCTCCATCGTCTCCTGCCGACGTCCTCCCCGTCACGTCTGTGTCCGCTCTGCGGAAAAGTCGTGTCGGACGCGCGCCCCCGGTGCGCCCGGTGCACGCAGGCTTGCGCCCCGCCCCGTATGCCCTACGCTTCCGCCTGCGGTGCATCGACGAGACGGCGCCGCCCCGGATGCCCGGCCACGACGGCCGGACGACGGCGTCGACGACAGCGAGAGGGGTGACATGACCGGGGTGCGGGTGGTTCTCCCGCTGGTCGTGTCGATCTCCGCCGCGTGCCCGTCCGTCGCCCGCTCGGTCTTCCCGTGACGCCTTCGTGCGTGATCACCGGCCGGGCCGGGCACCGGACACCCCACACCTGGCCAGCAGTAGGCCGACCCATGGAGGAGCAGCAGGGATGAGCGTCGACAGCGCCGGCATGGCGGCCCGGCTGGGCATCAAGCCGGGCATGGTCGTGCAGGAGCTCGGCTGGAGCGAGGACGCCGACGAGGACCTGCGCGACTCGATCATCGAGGCGTCCGGCAGCGAGATGGTGGACGAGGACACCGACGAGGTGGCCGACGTCGTCATCCTCTGGTGGCGCGAGGACGACGGCGACCTGTTCGACGCCCTCACCGACGCGCTGACCTCGCTGGGCGACGAGGGCGTCGTCTGGCTGCTGGTCCCGAAGTCCGGCCGGCCCGGGCACGTGGAGCCCGGCGACGTCACCGAGGTCGCCCCCACGGCCGGTCTCTCGCAGACCAGCAGCATCTCCGCGGCCAAGGACTGGTCCGGCATCCGGCTGGTCACCCCGAAGGCGGCGCGCAGCCGCCGCTGAAAGAGGACCCTGTCCTCCTCATCCCTCGCACGCTCGGGACGAGCCTCTGGACGGGGCCGACGGGGGCCGTTCCAGCCGGTCACCACGGGTGGGGCACGATCACGGGCATGAGCCTCTCCGTCGGTGACCGCGCGCCCGAGTTCAGCCTGCCCGACCAGGACAAGCAGGTCGTGTCCCTGGCCGACCTGCGCGGCACGCCCGTGCTCCTCGTCTTCTACCCCTTCGCCTTCTCCGGCATCTGCACCGGCGAGCTCTGCCAGCTGCGCGACGAGCTGACCTCCTACACCGGTGCGGGGGTGAAGGTGCTGGCCATCAGCACCGATCCCGTCTTCAGCCTCAAGGCGTTCAAGGCGCAGGAGAACCTCGAGTTCCCGCTGCTCTCGGACTTCTGGCCGCACGGCGAGGTCGCGCAGGCCTACGGGGTGTTCAACGAGAAGGCCGGCATGGCCCTGCGCGGCACGTTCCTCGTCGACGCCGAGGGCGCCATCGCCTTCGCCGAGGTCAACGCCCCCGGCGACGCCCGCCAGCAGTCCGGCTGGAAGGACGCGGTCGCGCAGCTCGTGGCTGCCTGACCGGCCGCCCGGCCAGGGGTCTCCCCGCGCGCTCGCGAGTGGCGAGCGGCGGGGAGGTCCTTACGCTGGGCCGGCGGGGCGCGTAGCTCAGCGGTAGAGCTCTCGCCTTACAAGCGAGCGGTCGCAGGTTCGAACCCTGTCGCGCCCACCCCGTCGTCCTCGGAGCAACCGGTGGCGCAGCGGGCGATGCCGCGTACGCCGGTCAGGCGGCGACGGGCGCCTCGGACGCCGGGGCCGGCTCGGCGGGCTTCGGGAACGCCGGCCGCAGGAACGCCGGCGCCCGGAACGGGGTCCACTCGCCCTCGGGCTGCGCCAGCCGGTCGGCGATCGCCCAGAGCGCCGCCGGGTGGTGGCCGATGCCGAGGTGGCTGGCCATGACCGCGATGTTCTCGCAGCGCTCACCGGGCACGTTCAGGCAGGTCTGCCAGTGCACGATGCCGTCGAGGTGGGAGTAGATCGACGTCGCGGGCACCGGCAGGGGGCAGCCCTCGGACTCCAGCGGGAACTGGCGCTGCTCCACGTGCAGGTGGGCGTAGCGGTCGAACGCCTTCGACGCCCGGGTCTGGCTGTGCCGCTCGATGCGGAACGGGCTGCCGAGGGTGATCACCTGGCGCACCTGGTCGGGGCACTGCCGGGCGAGGTCGCGGGCGAAGATGCCACCGAGGCTCCAGCCGATGACCGTCACCTCGCGGCCGTAGCGGCCGTGCAGGTAGTCGAGCTTGTCGCGCAGGCCGTTGACGCAGACGGCGGTCGGGCCGATGTTGCGCCCAAGCCCCCAGCCGTGCACCCGGTAGTCCAGCCGCCGGAGCGTCGCGCGGAGGACCCGGGTGGAGGAGTCGTCGGCGAGCAGGCCGGGGAGGACGAGCACGGGGTGGCCGTCTCCCTTGGGCAGGCGAGCCGTGAGCGGGCGGGCCGCCAGGTAGAGGCCGTAGTCGGCGAACGCCCGGCCGGGCTCGGTGAGGTAGAGCGGGAGTGCGGGGCCGTCACCCTGCTGTCGTGCCACGTCGTCCTCCAGGCTGCCGTCCATGTGTGCACGGGCTCTACCAAGATGCGGCCTGGCTCACACCTGAGGTGGCTGCACGCGCGGGCACATGTTGCCGAACTGTGTCCTGCGTCATAGCGGACGTTCGCGTACCGCCACGTGACGCGGCCTGCCCGCGCTGCGACCGGTGGCACCACGTGCCACCGTACGGACGACGGCAGGGGAGAGGAGCGGGATGGGCGAGGACGGCATGCCCGGGCGGAGCCGCACGGTGGACCTCGACGGACCGGTGCACTACCTCGACTTCGGGGGCCCGGAGGAGGGGCCGGTGGTCGTGCTGGTGCACGGGCTGGGCGGCTCGCACCTGAACTGGGACCTCGTCGCCCCGGCGCTGCGCGAGCACGCGCGGGTGCTGGCCCTCGATCTGCCGGGTTTCGGGCGCAGCGAGCCCGGCGGCCGCAGGGCCAGCGTCCCGGCCAACGTCGCCGTGCTGAACCGCTTCCTCGCCGAGGTCGTCGGGGAGCCCGCCGTTCTCGTGGGGAACTCGATGGGCGGCATGATCTCGATCCTCGAGGCGGGGGAGCACCCCGAGGCGGTGCGCGGGCTGGTGCTGCTCGACCCGGCCGTCCCCGGCCCGCGGCGGGCGCTGGACCCGCTGGTGGCCGTCACGTTCGCGCTCTACGCGATCCCGTTCGTCGGGGAGCGCTTCCTGTGGTGGCGGCGGCAGCGCACGTCGGCCCTGGTCCGCGTGCACGACATGCTGGAGCTGGTGGGCGTCGACCCCGAGCAGGTGCCCGCCGACGTCATCGACCGGTCGGTCACCCTGATCGAGGAGCGCCGCGACGTCCAGGGGATGGACCGGGCGTTCCTCGCGGCGGCCCGCTCGGTGCTGCGGGTGCTGGCCGATCCGCGTCGCTACCGCGCCGCGATGGCGTCGATCGACGTCCCGGTGCTGCTGGTCCACGGCGACCGCGACCGGCTGGTGCCGGTGCAGGCGGCGCGGGACATCGCGCGGCAGCACGCCGCGTGGCGGTACGCCGAGTGGGCCGGCGTCGGCCACGTGCCCCAGCTGCAGGAGCCGGAGCGCCTGGTGGCCGAGGTGCTGGACTGGATGCGCGACGCGCGGCTCGTCGGCTCCCGCGCCTAGCTCCCTCCGTCCGGGCGGAGCGTGTCGCGCAGCGCCTCCAGCCCGGTGTAGCGCGGCCGCCAGCCGAGCTCCTCGTGGGCCCGCGTGGTGTCCATGATCGCCGGCCGGGTGGCCGCTTCGACCCACTCGGCCACCGGCGGCAGGAACGGCAGCCGGGAGACCGCACGCGCCGCGGCCTGCGCGGGCGCGGCGGGTGTCGGGATCGCGATCGCGCCGAACTCCCGGGCCACGTCCGCGGCGGTGAGGACGCCGTCGCCGGCGATGTTGTAGGCGCCCGGCGGTCCCGCGCCCAGGACGCACAGCAGCAGCGCCTGCCCGACGTCGTCCTCGTGGACGAACTGCAGCGGGTGGCGTGGCACCAGCAGCGGCACGGGGACCGGCAGCCGCCGCGGCCGGTCGAACAGCAGGCGGCCCAGCGGGGCGAGCGGGCCGGGCAGCACGTCCTTCCCGCCGATGGCGTGCGGACCCACCACCACCGGCGGGCGGAGCAGGTAGAGCGCCAGATCGGGGGCCGCCGCCACCTCGTCCTGCAGCAGGTGCTCGAGCTCGGCCTTCTCCTGGGCGTAGAACAGCCGCGCCGCCGGGCGCACCGGCCACTCCTCGGAGATCAGCTCCGGGTTGTCGCGGTGGAAGCCGTAGGCGGCGACCGAGGAGGCGTAGACGAACCGCCGGGCGCCGACCGCCGACGCCGCGCGGAAGACGTTCAGCGTGCCGTCGACGTTGATCGCCCGGGTCGTCTCCCGGGAGGCGTTGCCGGTGATCAGGAAGGCCAGGTGGACGACGGCGTCGGCACCGGCGAACGCCTCGCGCAGCCCCTCCGGCTCGCGCACGTCGCCCTGCCGGTAGCGCATCTTGGTCCAGCCCCGCTCGGCCGGGTCGAACGGGCGGCGGGCGATGCCGATGATCGACTCGACGCGGTCGTCGTCCTGCAGCAGCGGCACGAGCCCGGCGCCGAAGGTGCCGGTCGGCCCGGTGACGGCCACGGTCAGCCCGCGCCCCCCGGCGCTCACCGGGCGGCTGCCCGGGCCTTGGTGGTCCCGCCGGTGGGCTGCTCCACGTCGGGCGTGGCCTCCGCCGCGCGGGCGAGCTCGAGCAGCTCCTCGATGCCCCGCCGGATGCCCCCGGAGAGGACGTCGACGTCGGGGAAGGCGTCGAAGTCGGCGTTGAGGCCGAAGGTCATCGTGTCGAGGTAGCTGAAGATCCCGATCGAGCAGCGGATGCCGCCGGCGATCGGCACGTAGGCGTGGGCGGAGCACATCCGCTTGCCGAGGACGTACAGCGGCACCCGGGGGCCGGGCACGTTCGTCGTCACCGCCTGGCACCACATCTGCCCGGCCTGCATCGCCGAGCGCACCCCGACGGAGAGCAGGGTGGGGGCGACGAAGTCGCCCATCGAGATGATCGTCGGGACGTCGACGGCCTGCATCGCCCGCTTGTACTCGTCCATCTGCCCGCGGATCGAGCGCAGCCGCGACACCGGGTCCGGGTCGCCGACGGGCAGGTCGACGAAGACGCAGGCCACCCGGTTGTTCAGCGATCCGCGCTGCTGCTCGGAGCGGACCGAGACCGGCACCATCGACCGCACGACGAGGTCCTCGGAGGAGAGCTCGCCGCGGCCCTGGAGCAGGTCGCGGAAGCCCTTGGTGATCGCGGTGAGGACGACGTCGTTGACCGTGCCGCCGAGCGCTGTGCGCACCGACCTGAACTCCTCGAACCGGCCCTGGGTCCACGCCCAGCGACGGTGCGGCCCGATGTGCCCGTTGAGCGAGCGGGCGGTGGGGGTGACGGCCTGCTTGGCCAGCGACGGCAGGGCGCCGGCCAGCGTGCGCCCGGACTCGGCGAGGCCGCGGACGTTGCGGGCGGCGCTCCCGACGGAGGGCAGGCTGGTCAGCGTGCGCAGCGGCTGGGTGGCCGCCTCGGTGACCGCGCCGGCGACCAGGGCCAGCGAGGAGGGGTCGCGCCGCGGCGTCCAGTCGCGGGGGTCCTCGTGGGTGGCGTCGGGGTCCAGGTCGAACATCAGCTGCATGAGGTCGGTGCCGGCGACGCCGTCGACCATGCAGTGGTGGACCTTGGAGATGAGCGCCCAGCGCCCGTCGGCCAGGCCCTCGACGAGCCAGAGCTCCCACAGCGGCTTGGCCATGTCCAGCCGCTGGCCGAGCACCCGGCCGGCCAGGTTGCGCAGCTGCTCGTCGCCGCCCGGGGAGGGCACCGCGGTGTGCCGGACGTGGTACAGGATCTGGAAGTGCGGGTCGTCGACCCACATCGGGCGGCCCAGCTGCAGCGGCACCTCCCGCACCCGCTGCCGGTACCGCGGCACGCGCGGCAGCTTGCTGAGCAGCAGCCGGACCACGTCGCCGTAGCTGGGCGCCGGCCCGTCGAACACCGCCACCGACCCCACGTGCATGGGGGTGTTCTCGCTCTCGGCGAAGTAGAACCCGCTGTCGAGGGCACTCATGCGGTCCACGTCTCACTCCTCGCCGCCCTGGTCGCTCTGCTCGGACCTGGGCCTCGCACGTCCGGATGGTGGCCGCCGAACGAATCTGCGCCCCTCCGTGCACGCACTCGACGGTGTGGCGGCGGCCACATCTTCCCGTGCCCCGTATCCAGCAGGTCAACCGGCCTTCCGGCGCTCGACCTCGATCCGGTCGAGCAGGTCGGTGAACGCGCGGTCGACCACCGCCGCGCGGGTGAGGTTGACGCTGTGCCCGGCCCCGGGGACGACGACCAGCTCGGCGCCCGGGCCGACCGCCTCGGCGATCCGCCGCCCGTGGGCCTCGGGGGTCAGCCGGTCGTGCGTCGCGGCCACCACCGTCACCGGCACCCGGCGGAGGACCTCCAGCGCCGCCGTCTCGTCGTGGTCGAGGAAGGTCGCGTAGAACGCCATCGTCACCGGTAGGGGCGTCTCCTCCAGCAGCTGCTGCACCAGGCGCACGCTGCGCGGGTCGGCGTCGTCCTTGCCGAACAGCAGCCGCCGGATGGCCCGCCGGCCGAGGAAGGTGCCCCGCCGGCGACGTCGCTCCAGCGCCGGGGCCAGCCGTTGCAGCAGCCAGAGGTAGAGCGGGAGCAGCCGCAGCCGGCGCATCAGCGTGACCACCGTGGCCAGGACGCCGGTGCTCACCAGTCCACCGGCCGAGGTGGCCAGCAGGAAGGCGCCGACGATGCGGGTGCCGAACAGCTCGGGCCGCTGCCGGGCCAGCGCGAGGATGCTCATCCCGCCCATGGAGTGGCCGGCGAGCACCACCGGCCCGGTGGGGGCGACGGCGTCGAGCACCTCGCCGAGGTCGCGGCCGGTGCGGTCGATCGTGGCCCGGGTCAGGGGCGTCCAGCCGGAGCGGCCGTGGCCGCGCTGGTCCCACAGGACGAGCCGGGCCCGGTCCCGCAGCGCCGCGCGCTGGGGCTCCCACTCCGCCAGCCGCGCGGTGAACCCGTGGCAGAGGACGACGGTGAGCGGGGCGTCCTCCCTGCCGTCGAACTCCACGTGCAGGTCGCAGCCGTCGTCGGTGGTCACCGTCCGCGAGCCCGGAGGGGGCGGTCCGTCGAGCGGGGGCAGGGGCAGCAGCGGGGGGTCGGCGGGCACGGCGCCATCCCATGGCCTCGGAGCGGGCCGCGCAACCGGCCGGCTCAGTGGCCCCCGCGGCGCCCGGGTGCGGTCTCCCGCACCAGGCGACGGGCGGCGTCGACCTCGCGGGCCACCGGGGCCAGCACCCCCTCGGCGTGCAGCTCCGCGTCGTCGGGCACGACCGACCGCCGGACGTCGTCCTCCAGCCCGCGGATCGCCCGGCGCAGGACGGCCACCTGGGCGAGATCGGGGGCCGGCTCCCCGCCGCGGCTGGCGATGACGGCCTCGGTGACAGCGTCGGACGCGCGTTCCAGCTGCACGATCACCGGCCACCACGCGGCCGCCCGCGTGCTGATCGGCGGTGGCTCGGCCAGGCGCCGCTGCAGCTGGGTCTGCAGCTCGGTGAGCGCGCGGTAGCTGCGCCTGCGGGCGCGGCGGCGCTCGGCCGGGCTGCCGGTGAAGGCGGCCGCCACGAACGCGTCCAGGGCGCGGGCGGCGTCGCGCAGCGCCTCGTCCAGCGGGGCGCGCCAGGTCTGCGGCCACAGCAGGTAGCCGAAGACCAGCACGATCGCGCAGCCGATCAGCGTGTCCAGCAGCCGGGCACCGACGAGCCCCGGCCCGGCAGGCAGCGCCAGATCGAGCAGCAGGATGATCAGCGGCGTCTGGAAGACGGAGAACAGGCCGAAGTTGGCGTTGCGCGCCCACGGCAGCACCGCGGCCGCGCCGGCCAGCGCCACGAGCACCCACCCGTTGCGGGGGAGGGCCGCGAGGAGGGCGGAGCCGAGCAGCACGCCGAGGAGGGTTCCGGCGCCCCGCTGCACCGCCCGGGTGAACACCGAGCCGAAGTCGGGCTTCAGCACGATCGCGACGGTCAGCAGGACCCAGTACGGCCGCTCGATGGGCAGGTACTGGCGGGCGATCTCCGCGACGGTCATGCAGAGCGACAGCCGGACGGCGAAGCTGCGGGCGTCGGCGCTGGCGAGCGTGCGGTCGGCCAGATCGTGGAGGCGGGTGCGGAGGTCGGGCCGGGCCACCGCCGCGGCCGCCGCGCCGGCCCGTTCCTCCGGGTCGCCCACCACGTTCCACACGAGCCGGACGCCGTGCCGGACGGCCCGCACGGCCGGATGGCCCTGCTCGAGGGGGGCGGGGCGCTGCTCGACCAGCTCGCCGCGGCCCGAGACTGCCGCCGCCAGCGCGTGCGCGGCGGCGACGTCCTGCGGATCCGGGGGGATGCCCGCGCGCGCGGCGGCCACGGCGCCCTCCACGAGCGGCGCCGCCGCGTTGAGGACGCCGGCGAGTTCCGAGAGCTCGCGGCTGCGGCCCGCCGACCGGCTGCGGCTGCGGATGACCCGGTCGTAGGCGGCGTTGAGGGCCGTGGTGAGCGCCCGCCGGGCCTCGGGGGCCGCGTCGCTGCCGACCGCCGCCAGCAGCTCGCCGATGCGGGTGAAGACGGCGGCGACGGCGGACCGGTCGGGGTCCAGCGGCTCGGTCCGGTACTGCACCAACGCCGTCAGGGTCGCCCACGCCGCACCGCAGAGGAAGAAGCCGACCTCCGCGGCGGCCGTGAGCGGGGTGCCCAGCCCCGAGGCGAGCGCCGTGTAGATCAGCAGCTGCAGCGCGCCGAGCGACAGAGCCGCGTTGACCGCGCTGACCAGCGCCGCGGCCGCCGACAGCGCCGCGATGACGGCCACCGGTGCCCACCCGCCACCGGTCGCGAACTGGCCGGCCAGCAGGCCCAGCATGCCGAAGAGGGTCGCCGCCCCGATCCGGCGGAGCCGGTCCCGGAGCGGGCCGGGCTGGGGCGCCAGGCTCGCCGCCAGCGCCCCCATCGTGCCGAACACGCCGGCGCCCAGCGTGACGGCGGAGTCCAGGCCGCCCATGGCGACGGCGAGGGCCAGGGGGGCGGGGATCGAGACGGCGAACCGGGCGACGTCGCGCCACGGGACCGGCGGGGGCGTGGTGCGCACCAGCTCCTCGAGCCAGGCGGGGGCCCGCAGCGATCGCTCCCCACGCCGCCGCACCACGCTCCGAAGCTTGGCACTCCACCGGACCGGCCGTGCGCACCCCCGCCTACCCTGACCAGCCGTGACCGTGCAGCTCGGGAAGGTCCTCGCCGCCCTCGATGCCCGCTACGACCCGGCCCTCGCCGAGGGGTGGGACGCCGTCGGGCTGGTCTGCGGCGACCCCGCGGAGGAGGTGCGGCGGGTGCTGTTCGCCGTGGACCCGACCGCCGCCGTCGTCGACGAGGTGGTGCGGACCGGTGCGCAGCTGCTGGTCACCCACCACCCGCTGTTCCTCAGCCCGGTGCACGGTGTGCCGGCCGACGACCCGCGGGGGCGGCTGGTGCACCGGCTGGTCCGGGCGGGCGCCGCGCTCTTCGTCGCGCACACCAACGCCGACCGGGCCCCGCGCCACGGGGTCAACGACGCGCTGGCGGCGGCGCTCGGCCTCGCGGAGGCCGTGCCACTGGAGCCCACCGCCGCGGATCCGCGGGCCGGGCTCGGCCGGGTGGGCCGGCTGCCGGAGCCGATGACGCTGCGCCGGTTCGCCGAGCACGCCGCTGCCGCGCTGCCCGCCACGGCCGGAGGTGTCCGGGCGGCCGGTGACCCCGACCGGCGGATCGCCACGGTCGCGGTCTGCGGCGGCAGCGGTGGCTCGCTGCTGGGCGCCGCCGCCGCGGCCGGAGCCGACGTGCTGCTCACCAGCGACCTGAAGCACCACCCGGTGTCCGACGCGCTGGAGATGGCCGGGCCGGCGCTGTGCGACGTGGCGCACTGGGCCTCCGAGTGGCCCTGGCTGCCGGTGGCCGCCGACGTGCTGCGCCGCGACCTGGGCGGCCGGGTGGAGGTCGCCGTCGCCACCCCGCGGACCGATCCGTGGAGCTGCCGGGCCGACGCCCCGGCCGCGGGCTGACCGGGGCGGTCCGCGCGGTCAGCCGTGACCGGCGGCCCGCAACGCCCGCACGCAGCTGCGCTCGAGCGCGCGCTGGCGGCGGATCCGGGCGAGCAGGCCGGGGACCGGCTCCAGCTGCCTGGTCGCGGCCGGGCGCACGTCGGTGAGCCGGCCGTCGGCGTAGCGGCCGGAGGTGGTGTGCACGGTCCACCGCTCGACGTCCGGCACGGAGAGCTCCTGCCCGACCAGCACCGCCGGGCCGGCCACCGCCGGCGGTCCACCCGGCAGCGCGAGCGGATCGGCGTCCCAGTCGGGGACCCGGACGGTGCGCACGTGCAGGCCACCGTCGTCGACGGCCAGGACGGCGTCGGCGGGGCCCTCGCGCCGGTCGACCGGGACGACGGCGTCCGGGTCGAGGACCAGCACCAGGCGCGGCAGGTACCACCAGTGCTCGCGGCGGAGCATGTGCGAGTCGGCCAGCGCCCGCGACGGTGGGTGCTTGCGCAGCTCCTGGTCGAGCAGCTCCTCGCTGAACAGCTCGCCGTCGCCGTCCTCCACGAGCGTGAGCCGCCCGGTGAACGCCAGGGGTGACCACCGCACCCCGGTGAGCCGTGGCTCGGAGAGGACCAGCGCGGCCGAGCCGGCGGCCGCGGCGGCGCGGGCGGTCGCCACGTGCGCCCAGGGCAGCGCGACCGCCGGCCGGCCGCCGAGGGCCAGCGGGACGACGCCGGTGGCCCCCGGGGGCCCGTCCGGCGTGGACCACAACAGTTCGGCCACACCCGCGGCGTGGAGCGCGGCCAGACTTGTGGGGTCCATGGGCTGAGTGTTCACTCCCTCCGACGGCGGCGACGAGGCCGCCCGTGGACCAGGGGGTTCTGCCGTGCCCGCGTTCGTCGTGGCCGCCGTGGTCGGGGTGCTGTTCTTCCTCGGCTACCGGTACTACTCCAGCTACCTGGCCCGGAAGGTGTACGCCCTCGACCCGGCGTTCGTCACGCCGGCCCACCAGTTCAACGACGGCAACGACTTCGTGCCGACGAACAAGCACGTCCTGTTCGGCCACCACTTCACCTCGGTGGCCGGGGCGGCCCCGATCGTCGGCCCGGCGATCGCGGTCTTCTGGGGCTGGGGCCCGGCCCTGACCTGGATCGTCCTGGGCACCATCTTCGCCGCCGGCGTGCACGACTTCGGCGCGCTCGCGGTGTCGGTCCGGCACAAGGCCAAGAGCATCGGCACGCTGGCCGGCGAGGTCATCAACGGCCGGGCCCGGAAGCTCTTCCTGGCGATCATCTTCTTCCTGCTCACCCTGGTGAACGCGGTCTTCGCCGTGGTGATCGGGAACCTCCTCGTCGCCAACCCGGGTGCGGTCATCCCGATCGTGCTGGAGATCCCGCTGGCGATCTTCATCGGCGTCTACATCTACCGGACGCGGTCGTCGGCGCTCATCCCGTCGATCGTCGGCGTGATCGTGCTGTACGCCCTCATCCTGGTCGGGAACGCCTTCCCGATCTCGCTCGACGGGCTCGCCGACGCGCTGGGGGTGGAGCAGACCCGCAACGTCTGGGTGGTCCTGCTCTTCGCCTACACCTGGATCGCCTCGCGCATCCCGGTGTGGGTGCTGCTGCAGCCGCGGGACTACATCAACAGCCACCAGCTCTTCATCGCGCTCGGCGTCATCGCCCTGGGCGTCATCGTCGGCATGAACACCATCCAGGCGCCGGTGGTCAACGACGTGCCCGAGGGCTCGCCGAGCTTCTTCCCCTTCCTCTTCATCACCATCGCCTGCGGGGCGATCTCCGGCTTCCACTCCCTGGTCTCCTCCGGCACGACGTCCAAGCAGCTGGACCGCGAGACCGACGCCCGCTACGTGGGCTACATGGGCGCGGTCGGCGAGGGGTCGCTGGCCACCGGTGCCGTCCTGGCCGCCACGGCCGGCGTCGCCGCCTCGCAGGCGGACTGGGAGGCGCTCTACCCGGACTTCGCGACCGCCTCCAGCGGGGCGACCGGCAACTTCGTCAACGGCGTGGCCCAGTTCGCGAACAACATCGCGATCCCGCTCGACCTCGCGACCATCTTCGCCGCCGTGGTCGTGATCAGCTTCGCCGCCACGACCATGGACACCGGCGTGCGCCTGCAGCGCTACGTCGTCCAGGAGATCGGCGAGCTCCTCGGCATCCGGGCGCTCTCCCGCAACCTCACGGTCGCGACCACCATCGCCGTCCTGATCCCGCTCGGCATGGCGCTGATCCCCGGGGAAGGGGAAGCCGGGTACACCTTCGGGGTCCTGTGGCAGCTGTTCGGGACCACCAACCAGCTCACCGCGGGCCTGGCGCTGTCGGTCATCGCCGTGTGGATCACCCGCCGGGGCCGCAACCCCCTCGCCGCGCTCATCCCGCTGGTGTTCCTGCTGGTCATGACGTCGTGGGCGCTGATCGTCAACCTGCGCAACTTCATCGAGGCCGAGGACTGGGTGCTGGCGCCGCTGGACGCGCTGATCTTCGTCCTGGCGGTCTGGCTGATCGTGGAGGCGGCGCTGGCCCTGCGCACCGCCTACCGCGAGCGGCCGTCGACCCCGGTCGACGGATTCGGGACGGGGGAGCCGGACGCCGTGGCGAAGGCCAACCCCGAGGTCGGCGAATCGACGGCCGGGCCCACGGAGGGGCCGGCCGGGACCTCGCGCAGGTGACCTCGCGGGTCGTCCTCGTCCGCGGCTCCCGGGCCGCGGGCGGGGGCGGCGGCTGCTGCAGCGGGGACGTGCGCCCCTTCGACGACGGCGGCTCGCACGCCCACGCCCCCCGGGCGGACCCGGTGGGGGAGGTGTACCGGGCGCTGCGGGCGCGGCTGCCGGCCGACGTCGCGATCGAGGTCGTCTCGCCGTCGAACTGGCTCTGGCTGCTGCCGGAGCTGGTGAGGGCCGGGCGCCGCCGCGGCCTGCGGGGCGCCGCGCTGCGCCGCTCGGTGCGTGCGGGGATGGCGGTCGAGTCGCTCGTCGTCGACGGCGCGGTGCTCGCCTCCGGTGGCCTGCCCGCGCCCGCGGCCGCCGTCGCCGCGGTGGAGGCGGAGCTGGCGCTGCGGTGACCCGGCCGTCGTCGGGTCACCGGCGCGGGACCCGACCGGGGCGCGGGTAGGTTGAGCGCGTGAAGGTCGACCATTTCGAGCAGCAGAAGCTCCTGGAGCTCGCGGCGGAGGACGTCGCCCTGACCCAGCTCGCGCACCGGAAGCGGACGCTGCCCGAGGCCGCGGCCGTCGAGGCCGCCGCGGAGACCGAGCGGTCGCTCGGGGACGACGTCGTCCGGGCCGAGACCGAGGTCCGCGACCTGCAGCGGGAGGTGTCCCGCCTGGAGGCCGACGTCGAGACGGTCCGGCAGCGCGCGACCCGTGACCAGCAGCGCCTGGACGCCGGTGGCATCACCGCGCGGGAGACCACCAGCCTGCAGCTGGAGCTGGAGTCGCTCGCCCGGCGCCAGGCGACCCTGGAGGACCAGGAGCTCGAGCTGATGGAGCGCCTGGAGACCGCCGAGTCCACCCTGCGGGCGGCGCAGGAGGCGCTCGAGCAGGCGCGGGCCGATCGGGAACGCGCCGAGCAGCTGCGCGACGACGCGCTCGCCGACGTCGCCGACTCCACCACCCGGCACGAGAGCGCGCGCGCCGCGGTCGCCGGGGGCCTCTCCGCCCCGCTGCTGACCCTCTACGACCGGGTCCGCGCCCAGACCGGCAGCACCGGGGCGGCGATGCTCCGGGCGCGGCAGTGCCAGGGGTGCCGGCTCGAGCTGAACGGCCGCGAGCTGGCGGCGGTCCAGAAGGCCGACCCCCACGAGGTGGTCCGCTGCGAGAACTGCGGGCGGATCCTGGTGCGCACGGCCGAGTCCGGGCTGTGACCCGCCGGTTCGTCGTCGAGGCCGACGGCGGCTCCCGCGGCAACCCCGGGCCGGCCGGCTACGGCGCGCTGGTGCGGGACGCGGACACCGGCCGGGTGCTCGCCGAACGCGCTGCGTCCGTGGGGCGGGCCACCAACAACGTGGCCGAGTACGGCGGCCTGGTCGCCGGGCTGCAGGCGGCGCTGGACCTCGACGCCTCCGCCGAGGTCGAGGTGCGGATGGACTCCAAGCTGGTCGTCGAGCAGATGTCGGGCCGCTGGAAGATCAAGCACCCCGACATGCAGCAGCTGGCGCTGCAGGCCCGCGCGATCGCGCGGAAGCTGGGCGGGGTCCGCTACACCTGGGTGCCCCGCGCGCAGAACGGTGCCGCCGACGCCCTCGCCAACAGCGCGATGGACGGCAAGCCCGTGCACCGCGACGCCGCCGCCGAGCCCAGCGTGGCCGAGGACGACGTCCAGCCCACGGCGGAACCCGCCCCGGTGGTCACCACGGTCACCCACCTGCTGCGCCACGGGCAGACCGAGCACACCCCCGAGCGCCGGTTCAGCGGCCGCAACGAGCTGCCCCTGTCGCGCACCGGGCGGGCCGAGGCCGAGGCGGCGGGGGAGCGGGCCGCCCAGCTGGGGATCGAGGTGGTCGTCGCGTCACCGCTGCGCCGGACGCGGGAGACCGCCGAGATCGTCGCCGCGCGGCTCGGGCTGCCGGTGGAGTTCGACGACGACCTGCGGGAGCTGGACTTCGGCGACCTGGAAGGGCTGACCTTCGACGAGGCCCGCGCCCGGCACCCGCTCGCGGTGCGCCGGTTCATGGCCGACGTGACGGTGGCGGCGCCCGGCGGGGAGTCGATCGCCGAGGTCAGCGCCCGGCTGGCCGGTGCGCGCCGGCGCATCCTGACCCGGCACGCCGGGAGGACGGTGCTGGTGGTCAGCCACGTCACGCCGATCAAGCTGCTGCTCGCGGCCGGGCTCGGGGTCGGCGACGACGTCGTCCACCGGGTCTTCCTGGAGGCCGCCTCGTTGTGCACCGTCGCCTGGAGCTCCGACGGGCGCACCTCGGTGCGGCTGGTGAACGACACCGCGCACCTGCGCTGACCGCGGTACGGCGTTCAGACCCCCACGAACAGGTACACCGACACCGCGACGCCGAAGGTCACGATCGTCACGCGCAGCGGCGTGGTGGGGATGCGGCTCGCCAGCCGCGCTCCGAGGAACCCGCCGACGAGGCCGGCCGGGGCGGCAACGGCGACGACGGTCCACTCGACCGGCCCGAAGACGCCGAACACCACCAGCGTCACCGTGGCGGTGACCGCGGACAGCGCCGACTTCAGCGCGTTGGCGAGCTTGAGCCGGTGCAGCCCGATGCCGAGGACGCCCACCAGGATCACCCCGAGCGCACCGCCGAAGTAGCCGCCGTAGACGGTGGCCAGGAACAGGGCCAGGTACAGCCAGGCCGGGTCGCGGCCGGGCCCGGCGGCGAGCTGACCGGCCAGCCGTCGGGTCACCAGCGGCTGGAGGGCGAGCAGCAGGCTGGCCAGCAGCACGAGCACAGGGACCACGGCGTCGAAGGCGTCGGACGGCGTGGTGAGCAGCAGGACGCTGCCGCCGAGCCCGCCCAGGGCGGCCACCGCGCCGAACCGGAGCAGGCGCCGGCGCTGGCCGGCGTACTCGGCGCGGAAGCCGGCGACCCCGCCGAGGTAGCCGGGCCACTGCGCCAGCGAGTTGGTGACGTTCGCCGCGACAGTGCCCAGCCCCAGCGCGACGAGGGTGGGGAAGAGGATCAGCGAGCCGCCGCCGGCGATCGAGTTGACCCCGCCGGCGAGGAACGCGACGCCCGCGACGACGAGCAGGTCGACGGCGGACACGGCGGACACGGCGGACACGGCGGTGCAGCCTACGGTGGGCGCGTGCGGAGGCCGGCGAGCGCGACGTGGCTGGGAGCCCTCCTGGGTGGGTCGTGAGTGCTGCACCTGGTGCGTCCGCGTACCTACGAGTGGCTGGTGCCGCCGGAGCTGGGAGACGCCCGGTCGTGGGTGCTCGCCAGCGGGGTGGCCGAGATCGGTACCGCCGCCCTGCTCGCGGCGCCGCGCACCCGGCGGGCCGGCGGCTGGTCGGCCGCCGCCCTCTTGCTGGCGTTCGTGCCCGCGCACCTGCACCACGTCCGGCTCGGTCGCGGGAAGCCAGCGGTGCTGGCCGCCGCCGCGGTGCGGCTGCCTCTCCAGGTGCCGATGGTCTCGGCGGCGCTCCGGGTGGCCCGCGGCGGCTGAGGGCCGCTGACCGCCCGCGGCCGACGCCGGCACGGCAGACTCGACCCGTGCCCGCACCCATGCCGGACGACTGGCAGCGCGCCCTCGTCGTCGCCGCCCACCCCGACGACATCGAGTACGGCCTCGCGGCCGCGGTCGCCGTGTGGACGGCGGCGGGCAAGGAGGTGCGCTACCTGCTCGCCACCCGCGGCGAGGCGGGGATCGCCGGGATGCCGCCGGCGGAGGCCGGGCCGCTGCGCGAGGCGGAGGAGCGTGCGTCGGCCGCCGTCGTCGGGGTGAGCGAGGTGGAGTTCCTCGACCTCCGGGACGGCGTACTGGTGGCCGGACCGGACCTGCGGCGCGAGCTGGCGGGCGGCATTCGGCGGCACCGGCCCGACCTGGTGGTGACCACCTGGGGCGGGGACACCTGGACCCTGCCCGGGGTCAGCCCCGCAGCCCTGAACTCGCCCGACCACCGGGCGCTGACCCGCAGCGTGCTCGACGCGGTCGCCGACGCCGCCAACGAGTGGATCTTCCCGGAGCTTGCGGAGGACCCGTGGCCGGGCGTGCAGTACATCGCGGTGCAGGCCATGGGCGGTGAGCCGCCGCACGCGATGGACGTCAGCGGGGGAGTGGAGCCCGCGGTCGCATCGCTGGCCGAGCACCGGCGGTACCTCGCGGCGCTGTCCGACGAGCCGGTCGAAGAGCAGGCACGGAGACAGATCGACATGTCGACCCTGACCGAGGACGGCGGCCGGCAGGTGGGCTTCACGCTCTACTGGGGATGACGCACGCGGTCAGAACGGTGGTGGGTCCTCCGCCGGTGGTGGCGGTGGTGGTTGCGGTGGTGCGGTGAGGACGCGGTAGCCGGGTGGTCGGCTGGTGCGGGTGACCCCGGTGGGGGTGATGACGGTGAGGACGCCGTCGTCGCTGAGGGTGTGCTGCCAGCCGGGGGCGAAGGTCTTGAGCCGGTGGTGGTGGCGGCACAGGCAGCACAGGTTCTCGCAGGCGGTGGCGCCGCGGTCGGCGTGCGGGATGACGTGGTCCAGATCGGCCCAGCCGGCGGGCACGGTGCAGCCGGGGTGCCGGCAGGTGCGGTCCCGCGTTGCGAGGAAGCGTTGCTGGGCGGCCGAGGGCCGGTAGCGGTCCACCGGCCCGGGCGGGCCGAGCAGCGGGCAGCCGCAGGACCGGTCGGG
This sequence comes from Blastococcus sp. SYSU DS1021, assembly GCF_054050995.1. NCBI lineage: Bacteria > Bacillati > Actinomycetota > Actinomycetes > Geodermatophilales > Geodermatophilaceae > Blastococcus > Blastococcus sp. SYSU DS1021. The sequence goes on from NZ_JBJHAL010000009.1 coordinate 108,140, forward strand.
GTGGTCGGGGTGGTCGGGGCAGCCGCGGGTGGCCAGCCGGGCCAGTTCGGCGCGGCCGGTGACCGCCCGCAGTTTGCCGGTGGCGTCGGTGAGCGCGATCTGCAGGCTGCCGCCGGGTGGGGCCTGCACGCCTGCGGCATCCAGGGCGGCGAGTAGTTCGCGCAGGTGGGCGGCGGTGATCGGCTCCCCGTCCACCTCCCCGACCGGCGCGGGCGTGCCGGGCGGGGTGAAGGCGGCCGGTGCCGGGGCGCCGGCGGCCAGGAACCCCGCCGGGGTGAGCGCGGGCAGCGGTGCGACCACGGTCAGGTGCGCGGTCACCGCCGGTTGCTGCTGCCAGGGGCGCAGCAGCAGGTCGGTGAGGGCTCCGGTGCGCAGCATGCCGATCGGCCGATCGTCGCCGGCGTCCTTCGCCGCCCGGGCGTGGGCATCGACCGCCTGGCGGCAGGCGCGGGCGTCGGGGTGGGGCAGCAGGGCGCGCAGCTCGCTCATCCCGTCCCCGACCGGGCGCACCGTCACATCCGCTGCCCGCTGCCGGGCCCGCCGGCGGCGGTCGGCCGCGGCGGCGTCGCGGGCGATCAGCTCGGCGCGCACCGCCTCCCGCAGCTTCCCCACCCCCAACTCGGTGGCGGTGGGCAGGACGGCTGCCTCCATGGCGGCGATCACGCCCGGGTCGGTCTCCCGCCCGGTGACGGCGACCTCCGCGGCCATCGCCCGGGCACGGGGCCAGTCCAGCCGCCCCAGCCGCAGCCGTGTGTACGTCGCGGGCAGCAGCGTGGTGAGCACCTCGGCGTGCTCCAGCTGCGTCACCGCCGCCGTGCGGCTGCAGTTCTGCACCGCGGCCAGCTCATCGGGCACGAACTCACTGACCTCTGGCGGCCCCACGGTGCCGGCGCGCTCGCCGCCGGGCAGCGGATCGGCCGGAGCCGGGCGGGCGGCGGCCAGATCCATCACCAGCTCCGCCCGCAGCGCCGCCAGCTGCGCCTCCGCGGCCACGATCTGCCCCAGCAGCTCCGCCGCCTCCGCCGCACCCCGCCGGGCCGGCAACCACGCGCTCAACGGTTCACCCAACCGCGGCAACGGATCAGGGTCGGCCAGCTCCCACTCCGACGGCGGGCTCACCGGCATCACGGTCACCCCGACCGCGAACCCGACCACCGACATACCCGCAGGTTAGGACGGGGGTACGACACTTCCGGCCGGCCTTCGGATCGCCGTGGCCGGGCGTGGGTCCGGGCCTCGTAGACTGGCCGGTACGACGGACGAGTCGGCCGGGCGGTCGCGTCGGCGGGGGAGACCCCGTCGCCGAGGAACGTCCGGGCTCCACAGGGCAGGGTGGTCGTTAACGGCGACCCGGGGTGACCCGCGGGACAGTGCCACAGAAAACAGACCGCCAGCGCTCGCGCTGGTAAGGGTGAAACGGTGGTGTAAGAGACCACCAGCACGCCGGGTGACCGGCGTGGCTCGGTAAACCCCACCCGGAGCTAGGTCAAGAAGGAGCGGCGGTTCGCCGCCGTTCCGCGCAGGCGTTCGAGGGCGGCCCGCCCGAGCCTGCGGGTAGACCGCTGGAGCCTGCCGGCAACGGCAGGCCTAGATGGATGACCGCCCATCGGGAGGCCGCAAGGCGCCCGTGGACAGAACCCGGCGTACAGGCCGACTCGTCCGTCGTCCTTTCCTCCGGAGCGCCCGCGTGCGGCCACTCGGGGCCGGTGATGCCGCCGAGACGACGTTTCGGCGGGAACGCCTGCGGACAGCGGCCCGCCTCGGCTGCCGGTGGAGACGGCGGCAGCGCCACGGGATCTCCGGTAGGGCTCACCGTCCCTCGAGGTCACCGCCTGCGTCGGCTCGGTCCCCGCGCTCGTGACGGCGGCCGACCACTCCGGTGACGAGGAGCACGAGCCAGCCGGCCACCGTCGCGGCCCTCACCGCGATGTCGAAGGCCGACGTGTCGCCGGCGAGGAGGTCCCGGATCAGGAACGCGGCCGCGCCTACGAGGAGCAGAGACGCCACCGCCAGGAACCACGGCTCGCTGCGGACGTCGCGTGCGCCTCGACCCGTCACGCAGCACAACCTAGAAGGCCGACGGTGCTGGCAACCAGCGCACGAGGCGCTTCCGGCCGACGGTGGGAGCGGCAGGCGGCACGAGTCGTCACCGCGTGGCGGGTCCGGCGCTTGCGACGTCCGGGAACGCGCCCGTGCGGGCAGTCGGTGTCGGGCGCTGGTCGGGTGGCGGTCACCCGGGGTTGGCCCATCGGCTGCCCGGGCGCCGTCTTCGCTGGTGAGGGTCGGGGCATCTGTCCCGCTACCCCTGGAGCTCCCGTGTCACCCCGCGCCCGGCGTCTCGCCTGCACGTTCCCTGCCGCCGCCCTGATGCTCGCCGTGACCGTCGCCCCTGCTGGTGCGAAGCCGGCGCCCGCGCCGGTCTTCACCGAGCTGGCCACGTTCGAGGTGACCGGTGAGGTCGCCGAGATCCTCGCGGTGACCCCCGACGGCCGGACGCTGCTCTACACCGACTCGGCCACCGGCGAGGTCGGGCTGGTCGACCTGACCAGACCCGCCGAGCCGACGGCGATCGGCAGCGTGCAGCTGGGTGGGGAGCCCACGTCGGTGACCGTCACCCGCGACGGGCGCCACGCCCTCGCCGTGGTCGACACCAGCACCTCGTTCACCGCCCCGTCGGGGGAGCTGGCCGTCATCGACCTGCGCACCCGCGCCGTCGTCCGGACCATCGACCTGGGCGGCCAGCCCGACTCCATCGCGATCAGCCCCGACGGTGCGGTGGCGGCGGTCGCGATCGAGAACCAGCGCGACGAGGACCTGGAGGTCGACGGCGTCGAGGGCGGTCTGCCGCAGGCGCCTGCCGGTTTCCTGGCCGTCGTGGAGCTGCACGGGACGCCGGAGCGGTGGACGGTCGACCGGGTCGAGCTGACCGGGCTGGAGGGCGCCCTGTACCCGGACGACCCCGAGCCGGAGTACGTCGACATCGACCGCCGGGGCATCGCGGCGGTGACGCTGCAGGAGAACAACGCCATCGCCCTGGTCGACCTGCGTTCCCGCACGGTCGTCGGGTCCTTCTCGGCCGGGACCGTGACGCGCACCGACGCCGACACGTCCGACGACGGCGTGATCGCGTTCGACGACGCGCTGACCGCTCCCCGGGAGCCCGACGCCGTCCAGTGGACGCCGGGGGGCAACCTGGTCACCGCGGACGAGGGCGACCTGGCCGAGGAGCCCAGCGGCGGTCGTGGCTGGACCGTCTTCTCCCCGGACGGGGAGGTCGTCTCGACCTCCGGGGGAGCGGCGGAGCAGGCCCTCGCCGCGGCGGGCCGCTACCCCGACGGGCGCAGCGACGACAAGGGCGCGGAGTTCGAGGGCGCGGAGGTCGCCACGCTCTACGGCACCACCTACGCCTTCATCGGGTCCGAGCGCGGGGACGCCGTCCTGGTCTACGACCTCGCCGACGAGGGCGCCCCCGAGCTGCTGCAGGTGCTGTCCACCGGGGAGGCGCCCGAAGGGCTGCTCGCCGTCAAGCGCGGCCACCTGTTCCTCACCAGCAACGAGGACGACGGGACGATCTCGCTGTTCCAGCTGACGAAGCCCTGAGCACCGCGGCCGGGGGCGCCCACCGCGCCCCCGGCCCGGGTGGTCAGGCGGCGACGGCGGTGACGAACGTGCAGATGCCCTCGCCCGAGTCCGCCCGGTGGCGTATCCCGATCAGCCAGAGCAGGGCGGTCTCGATCCGGTGGGCCAGCTTGCGCGGTCCCTCGTACCAGGTGGAGCCACCGGTCGTGACCGTGATGTCCTCGAACCCCGCCAGCCGGATGTGCTCGACGAGCATCCAGTCGGGGAGGATCGAGATGTGGCCCGGCTGGTAGTAGTGCCCGGGCCCGAAGATGAACGGGGCACCGCGCAGGAACATCTTCAGCCGTGAGTGCGGGTGGGTGATGTTCGGGGTGCTCACGACGAGCCGGTCACCCGGCCGGAGCAGGGCCCGGATCGAGCGCAGCACCTGCCGCGGGTTCTCCACGTGCTCGAGCGTCTCGACGCACATCACCAGGTCGAAGGGGCCGCGGGTCTCCTCGGTCCACTGGGGGTCGTCGAGGTCGAGGCGGTGGATCCAGTCGTGCGGCGGGTCCAGGTCGGTGGGGACGACGTCGAACCCGGCGTCCCGGAGCCGGCAGGCCAGCGCGCCGCAGCCGGCACCGACCTCCAGGATCCGGCCGCCGGTGGGCAGGGCCCGCCGCGCCAGCTCGACGGCGTACTCGTGCACTCCCGGGGCGGCGTGGATGCCGTGCCCCTGGTACGACCCGGTCGCGGCGGTTCGGGACGTGGTGGTGCGCTCGTCGGCGGTCACCTTCGGGAGTGTGACCCAGCCGCCGCGTGCCCGCTCGTCGCGGCGTCGGCCGGGCCTCGGGGCGGGCCTGTGCAAGGGTGGGCGCGTGCAGACCCCCGCCCGGTTCGCCGCCCCGTGACGGGAGCGGTCGTCGCCGTCGCCGCGGTCGGTGGCCTGCTCGTGGGCGCGGCCGCGAACCGGGCCGCGGGCGCCTTCCCGTGGGGCGCCGCCGACGAGGCCACCCGGCGGTCCGCGGTGCGGCCGCCGGTGCTGGAGCTGCTCACCGCGGGGCTGTTCGCGCTCCTGGCGCTGCGGCTGGGGGCGGTCGCGGAGCTGCCGGCCTTCCTGGTCGTCGCCGGGGCGGGCGTGCTCCTCGCGGTGATCGACCTCCGGCACCGGCTGCTGCCCGACCGGGTCACCGGTCCGGCCGTCGTGGCGACCGCGGTGCTGCTCACCGGAGCGGCAGCGGTGGAGGGCTCCTCGGACGCGCTGCTGCGGGCGGGGCTGGCGGCCGCCGCGCTGTTCTGCGGCTACCTGGTCCTCGCGCTGATCTCGCCCGCCGGCCTCGGCATGGGCGACGTCAAGCTGGCCGGCCTGCTCGGCCTGCCGCTGGGCTGGCTCGGCTGGCAGGCGGTGCTGCTGGGGGCGCTGGCCGGCTTCGTGGTCCAGGCCGCGCTGGCGCTGCTCCTGCTCGCCGCGCGGCGGATCGGGCTCAAGGGGGAGCTGCCGTTCGGGCCGGCCATGCTGCTCGGTGCGGCGATCGCGATCGCCTGGAGCGGAACGCTCCCCGGCTGACGGCGACACCGGCGGTGACGCTGGGCCACCAGCGGACCGGAGCCGTCCCTCGATGGGCGGAGTGCCGTCCCCGGATCGGGTGACCCGCCCTCAAGCCCCGGTGTGTTCCGCACGACAACTCCCTCCAACGCCGCGAGGCCGGATCAACCCGATCCGGACCCGACGGCCCACAACCGGAGGAGCACCCATGCTGATCAACGCCTACGCCACCCTGGCCAGCCTCGTCGCCGTCGCCCAGGACCGCCTCAAGAACGAGGAGAAGGGCGCCACCGCCGTCGAGTACGGCCTGATGGTCGGCCTCATCGCCGTCGTGATCATCGGCGCGGTGGTCCTGCTGGGTGAGCAGCTCAACGAGCTGTTCGGGGACGTCAGCGAGAAGCTGCCGGCGGTCGAGGGCGCCACCACGGGCACGACCGGCAGCTGACCACTCGCTGCTGCGGACGACGTAGCGGAACCGGCGCAGCGGCCCTCGTCCCGAGGGCCGCTGCGCCGTCGCACGAGAAGGGCGGTGGATCGGGATGAGGGGACGGCTGCGCGACGAGCGCGGTGCCAGCGCCGTGGAGTTCGCCTTCATCGTGCCGCTGCTGATCGTGCTGGTCATCGGCATCGTCGAGTTCGGCCACGCCTTCCAGGTGCAGGGCACGCTGTCGGCCGCCGCCCGCGAGGGGGTGCGGGCCATGGCGCTGCGCAACGACCCGGTGGACGCGCGCAACGTCGTCCGCACCGCCGCCGCCTCGCTGCACCCGGCGATCACCGACGACCAGATCCACATCACCATCGTCGGCGGCACCGCCGAGACCTGTCCCACCACCGGCGCCGGCGACACCGCCGTCCGCCTCACCATCACCTACCCGAAGCCGTACCTCACGGACTTCTTCGGCGCGGGGATCGAGCTCACCGGAACGGGGGTCATGCGATGCAACGGCTGATCTCGCGGGCCCGGCGCCGGCTGGACGGCGAGCACGGCGCGAGCGCCGTCGTCCTCTCGCTGCTGATGGTCCCCATGCTGGGGTTCGCGGCCATCGCCGTGGACATCGGCGCGCTGTACGCCGAGCGCGCCCGGCTCCAGGTCGCGGCCGACGCCGCCGCCATCGCGGTGGCCCAGGACTGCTCCCGCGGCAACTGCGGCGACATGCTGGCGACCGCCCAGGAGCTGATCACCCTCAACGACCCCACGGGCACGGCCGGCCAGCCCGTGCTCAGCAGCGACCCGGTCAGCGTCACCGTCACCGGTGGCGCCCCCAAGGAGCACTGGTTCGCACCCGTCATCGGGCACGACTCCAGCCACGTCTCGGCGACCGCGACGGTCGGCTGGGGCGCGCCGAGCCATGGCACCGCGGTGCTGCCGCTGACCTTCTCCTGGTGCTCGTTCCGGGCGCAGACCGGCGGTGGGCTGCCGTCGACCGAGACGCTGCAGACGATCATGTTCAGCAAGTCCGACGACGTCGGCGGGTGCACCGGGCCGTCGGGCAACTTCGTGCCCGGTGGCTTCGGCTGGGTCGTGCCCGACGCGGGCAGGTGCCACGCCACCTCCGCGATCGGCCAGCGGCTCTCCTCCGACACGGGTGTGTCGCTGCCGTCCGGCTGCTCGGAGGCCGACCTCCAGGGCTGGCTGGGCCGGACGGTCCTGCTGCCGCTCTTCGACGAGTTCGGCGACGGCGGCAGCAACGGCTGGTACCGCGTCTACGGCTACGCCGCCTTCACCCTCACCGGCTACGCGGTCAACGGCTCGATCAGCAGCGGCAAGAAGGTCTGCGGGCCCGGCACCAACTCCAGTGACCGGTGCGTCACCGGCTACTACACCCGCTTCGTCGAGCTCTCCGACGCCTGGACCTACAGCCCGGACGCCCCGCAGCTCGGGGCCTCGATCCTCCGACTCATCCGTTAGGGGCGCCCACGTGAGACGTCGACTCCTGGCCACCGCGGTGGCCCTCGCGCTCGTCGTCGCCGGCACGGTCGTCCTCGTGGGCTACGTGCGCGGCGCGGAGACCCGCGCCCTCGCCGGCGTGCAGACCGTCCAGGTCCTGGTGGCCGAGGCCCTCATCCCCGCCGGCACCCCCGGCGCGGCCCTGGGCGAGCTGGTGGGCATCGAGCTGCTGCCGGCGAAGGCGGCGCTGCCGGGCCGGGTCACCGACCTGGCGACGCTGGCCGACCGCGTCGCCACCGTCGACCTCGCGCCCGGCGAGCAGCTGCTCGACAGCCGGTTCGTACGGCCCGAGGAGCGGCAGGCGCCCGGCACGGTGCCGGTGCCGGAGGGGATGCAGGAGGTGAGCATCGTCCTGGAGCCCCAGCGGGCCGTCGGCGGCCGGCTGGCCGCCGGCGACACCGTCGGCGTCTTCGTCTCCATGGGCGACCCGGCGACGACCCACGCCGTCCTGCACGAGGTCCTGGTCACCCAGGTGCAGGGGGCACCCGCCCCGCCCGCGGCGCCCGCCGACGGGGCGACGCCGGCCGTCTCCGCACCGGCCCCCTCCGGCAGCCTCATGGTCACCTTCGCCGTGACGGCCGCGCAGGCCGAGGCCGTCGTCTTCGCCGCCGAGCACGCCAGCGTCTGGCTGTCCCTCGAACCGCCCGACCCCGACGTCTCCCGCACCCAGGTGCTCACCCCCGACACCATCTACGGAAAGGCCTACTCATGAGCCGCGTCGTCCTGGCCGGAGCCGGCGAGGACCTGGTCCTGCGCGTGAAGGAGGCCACCGGCGGCGATCTGCAGGTGCTGCCGCCGGGCCGGCTGCCCAGCGATCCGGCGCGGCTGTTCGAGCAGCTGGTCGACGACGAGCTGCCCGACGTGCTGCTCGTCGGCCCGCACACGCCGGCGCCCGAGGTGCTGACCCTGGCCGGCCGGCTCGACGTGCAGTCACCGGGCATCACCGTCGTCCTGGTGGCCGACCCGTCCCCGGACATGTGGCGGTCGGCGATGCGCGCCGGCATCCGCGACCTGCTCCCGCCGGACGCCGACGTGGCCGAGATCGCCGCCGCGGTGGAACGCGCCGGGCACGCGGCGGCCGGCCGTCGTCGGGTGCTGCGGCCGGTGGCCGAGACCGACCGCTACGCCGGCCGGGTCATCACCATCGCCTCGCCCAAGGGCGGCGTGGGCAAGACGACGGTCTCCACGAACCTGGCGATCGGGCTGACCGCGGCCGCACCCCAGTCCACGGTGCTCGTCGACCTCGACGTGCAGTTCGGCGACGTCGCCTCCGCTCTGAGCCTGGTGCCCGAGTACACGCTGCCCGACGCCGTCCACGGGCCGGCCAGCGAGGACACCATGGTCCTCAAGACGTTCCTCACCCAGCACCCCAGCGGGCTGTACGCGGTGTGCGGGTCCGAGTCGCCGGCGGCCGGCGACACGATCACCGGTGACGACGTCAGCCGGTTGCTGGCCTCGCTGGCCCGGGAGTTCCGGTACGTCGTCGTCGACACCGCCCCGGGGCTGTCGGAGCAGACGCTGGCGGCGCTGGACCGCGCCTCCGACGTCGTGATGCTCACCAGCATGGACGTGCCGGGGGTGCGCGGGCTGCGCAAGGAGATGGACGTGCTCCGCGAGCTGTGCATGATCCCCGCCGGCCGGCACGTCGTCATGAACTTCGCCGACCCCAAGGGCGGCCTGACCGTCCGGGACGTCGAGACGACGATCGGCACGGGGGTCGACGTCGTCCTGCCCCGGTCGAAGGCGGTGCCGGCCACCACCAACCAGGGCGTGCCCATCCTGACCAGCGGCGGCCGCCGCGACCCGATGGTGCGCGAGCTGCGCCGGCTGGTGTCGCGCTTCTCCGCCACCCCGCTCATGAAGGCCAGCCGCTACCGGGCCAAGCACCGGGCGGAGGCGTGAACCTCGCCCAGCGGCTGGAGGCCGCGCGCCAGGGAACGGGGCCCGCCGCGCCCGCGCCCGCGGCCCGGCCCGCAGCCGACGCCGGCACCGACCGGCCGGCGACCGCGGTGCCCGCCCCGGTCGTGCGCCCGGCCGCCGTCCCCCGCCCGACCGGATCGCCCGCTCCCGCGCCGCCGACCGACGCACTGGCGCGGCTGAAGGACCGCGTGGGCAAGGCGCTGTTCGAGCGCATGGGCAGCCGGATGAACGACCCGTCCATGGCCGAGGACGCGCTGCGCGCCGTCGTGCTCAAGGAGCTCGACGAGGTCGTCGAGGAGGAGAACGTCCCGCTCAGCGCCGAGGAGCGGCAGCGGCTGACCGCCGAGCTCGCCGACGACGTGCTCGGCTACGGCCCGCTGCAGCGGCTGCTCGACGATGACGCGGTCAGCGAGATCATGGTGAACGGGCCGGACTCCATCTACGTCGAGCGCGGCGGCAGGCTCCAGCGCACCGCGACCCGGTTCACCTCCGAGGAGCACCTGCGCCGGGTGATCGACCGGATCGTCTCCCGCGTCGGACGGCGCATAGACGAGTCCTCCCCGCTGGTCGACGCCCGGCTGGCCGACGGCTCGCGCGTGAACGCGGTGATCCCGCCGCTGGCCTTCAGCGGCTCCACCCTGACCATCCGGAAGTTCGCGAAGGACCCGTTCCGGGTCGACGACCTGATCGGCTTCGGCACGCTCTCGCCGGAGATGGCCGAGCTGCTGCACGCCTGCGTCGACGCCCGGCTCAACATCATCGTCTCCGGCGGTACCGGCACCGGGAAGACGACGCTGCTCAACGTGCTCTCCTCGTTCATCCCGGAGGGCGAGCGGATCGTCACCATCGAGGACGCCGTCGAGCTGCAGCTGCAGCAGGAGCACGTCGTCCGGCTGGAGTCGCGCCCGCCGAACATCGAGGGCAAGGGCGCGATCACCATCCGCGACCTGGTCCGCAACTCGCTCCGCATGCGGCCCGACCGGATCGTGGTGGGGGAGTGCCGCGGCGGGGAGTCGCTGGACATGCTGCAGGCGATGAACACCGGGCACGACGGCTCGCTGTCGACGGTGCACGCGAACTCCCCGCGTGACGCCATCGCGCGGCTGGAGACGCTGGTGCTCATGGCCGGCATGGACCTGCCGCTGCGGGCCATCCGCGAGCAGATCGCCTCCGCGGTCGACGTCGTCGTCCAGCTCACCCGGCTGCGCGACGGCACCCGGCGGGTCACCCACGTGACCGAGGTGCAGGGCATGGAGGGCGAGACGGTCACGCTGCAGGACGCGTTCCTGTTCGACTACTCCGCCGGCGTGGACGCCTCGGGCAGGTTCCTCGGCAAGCCGGTGCCCACGGGGGTGCGGCCGCGGTTCACCGACCGGTTCGACGAGCTGGGCATCACCCTCTCACCGCGGGTGTTCGGCGCCGCGGAGCCGGCCCGCCCCTCGAGGTGGGAGCGGTGAGCGAGCTCCTCCTGGTGCTCGGCGTCGCCGCGATCTCCGCCGCCCTGCTGATCCTCGCGCTGGTCGTCGTCCCGGCCGGCCCCCCGCGGGTGCCCCTCACCCGGCTCGACCCGTCCGTGGCACCCCCCGCGTCCGCGCTGGCCGGCGCCGGCGCGGCGGCGGGAGCCGCGGTCGAGAAGGTGCTGCTCAAGCGTGGCCGGCTCGCCGCCGGCGCCGCCGCCCTGGAACGGGCCGGCATGGCGACGACGTTGCCGAACTTCGTCCTCGCCGTCGGGCTGACCACCGTCGTCGCCGGGCTCGTCGGCGGGCTGCTCGGCGGCCCGCTGCTCGCCGTGCTGTTCGTGGTGCTGGTGCCCGTCGGCGCCAAGCTGCTGCTCGGCTTCCGCGCCGGGCGGCGGCAGGCCGCGTTCGCCGACCAGCTCGACGACTCCCTGCAGCTGATGGCCAGCAGCCTGCGCGCCGGGCACAGCCTGCTGAGGGCGGTCGACTCGGTGTCCCACGAGGCCGAGGCGCCGACCTCGGAGGAGTTCGCGCGGATCGTCAACGAGACGCGCGTCGGCCGCGATCTCAGCGACGCGCTCGACGAGGTCGCCGCCCGGATGGGCAGCGACGACTTCACCTGGGTCGCCCAGGCGATCGCCATCCACCGCGAGGTCGGCGGCAACCTCGCCGAGGTGCTGGACGCCGTCGGGAACACCATCCGCGAGCGCAACGCCATCCGCCGTCAGGTCAAGGCGCTGTCGGCCGAGGGCAAGCTCTCGGCCGTCGTGCTCATGGCGCTGCCGTTCGGCGTGACCGGGTTCATCTCGATCACCAACCCCGCCTACATCGCGAAGTTCACCGAGAGCCTCGTCGGCTACGCCATGCTCGCCGCGGCGGCCGTGATGCTGCTGGTCGGGGGCCTGTGGCTCAAGAAGACCGTGGCGATCAAATTCTGATGAGCAGCGTCCCCGTTCCCGTCCTGCTGGCCGCCCTCGCGGTCAGCGTCGCCGTCCCGCTGCTCGGCTGGGCGCTGCTCGCCCGCTCCTCCGCCGCGACGGCCCAGGCGCGCGACAACCTGGTGCGCGGCCTCGGCCCGACCGGCGCGGCCGCCGCGGCCAGTTCCGGGCCGGGGGTGCTGACCCGCGTCGCCCGGGGCCTGACCCCCCGCGGAACGGTGGCCCGGCTCAACCGTCTCGCCGGCACGGCCGGTCGCCCGGCGGCCTGGCCGGTCCCGAGGCTGGTGGCGGCGAAGCTGGTGCTGGCCCTGATCGCGGGGGCGCTGGGGCTGCTCGTGGCCACCGCCCGGCCCGGCCCGCTGATGGTCGTGGTCGCCGTGGTGGCGACCGTCGTCGCCTACTTCCTCCCCGAACTGCTCCTGTACAGCCGCGGCCAGGAGCGGCAGGAGGCGATCGCCCTCGAGCTGGCCGACACGCTCGACCAGATGACGATCGCCGTGGAGGCGGGGCTCGGTTTCGAGTCGGCGATGGCGCGGTCCGGGAGCAACGGCACGGGGCCGCTGGCGGAGGAGCTCGTGCGCACGCTGCAGGACATCGCCGTCGGCCAGCCGCGTCGCGACGCCTACCTGGCGCTCGCCGAGCGGACGGGCGTCCCCGACCTGCGCCGCTTCATCCGCGCCGTGGTGCAGGCCGACCAGTACGGCGTCTCGATCGCCGACGTGCTGCGCACCCAGGCGCAGGAGATGCGGCTCAAGCGCCGCCAGCGCGCGGAGGAGAAGGCGATGCAGATCCCGGTCAAGGTGATCTTCCCGCTGATCCTCTGCATCCTGCCGACGCTGTTCATCGTGCTGCTCGGCCCCGCGGTCATGGACATCGCCGCAGCGTTCAGCGGCTGAGCACATCGTCGTCCTCCGGACGACACCGCGGCCCATGGCCGTTCCCCGGCGACGTGGAGCCGTTTCGTCGTCCCTGCGCGGAGGCCTCCGGCCCCCACTCGGGCCGACCCTGCACGGGCCGGCCCGAGTCAGGTCAGCCGGTGGAGCGGGGCTGGGCGGGGTTCGTCGGGTCGCCCTGCGAGGGCGGGTTCATCGCGGGCCCCGTGGTCGCCTCGGAGACCTTGGAGCCGGCCGCGGCGTGCGACGGGTCGTCGGCCGCCGGTGCGGCGGGGTCGCCACCCGAGGGCTGGGCGCCCTCGCGGAGCGCCTGGAGCCGGTTCTCCATGATCGCCACCACCTGCGGGCGGTCGGCGTGGGCGCGTTCGTACTCGAGCACGGTCTCCAGACCCTGGGCGTCCAGCGTCCGGATCCGCGAGGCCAGGCCCTCCACCGGCAGGTGGTCGTAGTCGGGCAGTGGCAGCTGGTCGTGCTCCGTCATCCCTCGTCCTCTCTGCGGGTCCGTGTCGCCGCACCGCCTACCCCCGCCTCCCGGAAACGACACCGGGTGTGAGCTTCCGGCCGGTGGGTAGGCGGCGACGGCGGGAGTCGCGGCTCCGCGCCGCCCCGCCATCCGAACACCCCCGATCGACCGAGGAGTTGTCCCCCCGACATGGACGTGTCCTTCCTGGAGCCGGTGTTCGCCGCGCCCGGGCCCTACGCCACGGTCTGCGCCGACGTCACGCACACCAACGAGAACGCCGACGCGGAGCTGGAGCTGCGCGTGCGTGCGCTCACCGAGCAGCTCGCGGAGCAGGGTGCGCCGGAGACGGTCGTCGAGGCCGTCCGCGGCCGGCTGCTCGAGGGCAACGAGGGCGGCGAGGCCGGCACGCTGAAGGGTCGCGCCGTCGTCGTCGCCTCCGACGGCTCCGTCGTGCTCGACGAGGCGCTGGCCGACGCGCCGGCCCGGGAGACCGCGGAGTGGGCCGACCAGCCCGACCTGGTGCAGATCCTGCCCCAGCTCGCGGGCCGCCTGCCGCACGTCGTCGTGGTCGCCGACCGCACGGGCGCCGACATCACCACGGCCGGGCTCCCCGGCCGGCCCGACCAGGAGAAGCAGGTGGAGGGCGACACCTTCCACATGCGCAAGGTCAAGGTCGGCGGCTGGGCGCACAACACGTACATGCACACCGCCGAGAACCAGTGGGAGGAGAACCTCGGACTGGTCGCCGACGAGCTCGACTCCCTGGCCCGGCGGCTGCCGCTGCGGTTCATCCTCGTCGCCGGTGACGTGCGGGCCCGGCAGATCCTGAGCGACAAGGCGCACGCCGCATGGTCGGACCTGGTGGTCACCATGGAGGAGGGGGGTCGCGCCGCCGGTGCCGAGCGGGCAGCGATCGACGCCCGCACCGCCGAGCTGATCGCCGAGCACGAGGCACGCGACATCGCAGACGCCCTCGAGAAGGTGCAGGCCGCCGGTGCGCACGGGCTCGCGCTCACCGGCACCGCCGCCGTGGTCGAGGCGCTGCGCAAGGGGCAGGTCGAGACCCTCCTGCTCGCCGACGAGCAGGACGACGCCACCCTCCTGGTCGGCAACGGCCCGCTCGAGCTCGGTGTGAAGCAGCAGGACATGGACTCCCTGGGCGTGCACGGCACCGTCGTGCCGGCCGGCCGGGCGCTGGTCGCCGCCGCCGCCGCCAGCGCGGCCGGGGTGCTCGTCGCGCCCCGTGCGGCGCTCCCCGACGGCGAGCCGGTCGCCGCGATCCTCCGTTACACCGACGACTCGACGCCGTCGGCCTGACATCCGCAACGAAGCCCGAAGGAGAACCACCCGTGAGCGACCCGCACCAGCCCGGCACCGCGCCCGGAACCGATCAGCGCGGCATCGAGCGCCGCGCCGCACTCGCCGAGGCCCTCGGCAAGGAGGTGTGGCCGGCCGACCGCGACCAGTTGATCGCCAAGGCGCAGGAGGGGCCCGCGGCCGACCGGGTGCTCTCGGACCTGCAGCGCCTGCCGGCCGGCCGGCAGTTCGAGAACGTCCAGGAGGTGGCCGAGGCCCTCGGCCTCGGCACCGAGCAGCAGCGGTTCTGACGTGACCACGCAGAAGCAGCCCAGCGCCGAGGCGCTGGACAACGTCACCGAGGACAACGTGGAGACGCGGTCCCAGCTGCTCCCGGAGGAGGCGGCGTTGCAGGGCAGCGGCATGGAGGAGGTCGCCGCCGAGGTCATCCTGGCCGAGTCGGAGGAGCGGACGGTCAACGCCGATCCCGACGACGCCCAGGGTGCCCACCGGCAGTCCGCCGAGACCGCCGACCTGCCCTGACGTGCGGCACGAGCACCCGGTCCGGCTGCGCTGGTCGGACCCCGACATGCTGGGTCACGTCAACCACGCGCGGGCGCTGAGCCTGCTCGAGGACGCGCGGCTCGCGCTGGGCGAGGATCACGCCGGAGGCGGCCTGATCCTCGCCCGGCTCGAGGTCGACTACCTGCGCCAGCTCTACTACCGGGTCGGCGAGGAGCTCTGCGTGCGCAGCTGGGTGACCCGGCTGGGCACGAAGTCCTTCACGATGCGGCAGGAGCTGGCGCAGGACGGCGAGGTGGCCATCCGGGCCGACGTCGTCCTGGTGGTCTTCGACTTCGCGGCGAACACGAGCCGGCCGATGACCGACGCCGAGCGCGCGCACTGGAGCAGGTACCTGGAGGGCTAGCTAGCTCTGGCCGTAGGCGGCCCAGAGCCGCGGGAAGCGGGCGGCGAACCACTCGTCGTCATCCTGCGGGAACGGCTCACCGGACGGCTCACCGAACTGGTCGTCCACCTCGTCGGGCTCCGGGTCCAGGTCCTCCTCGGCGAAGCCACGGTCCTCCAGCACCTCCAGGGGTGCGTAGGCCCACTCCTCGGCGCACCCGAAGTCGTCCTCGTCCTCGTCCCACTCGAGGTCGGCCAGGGCGTCCGGATCGGCGAGCACGCGCTCGTAGGCGGCCTGTCCCTGGCTGATCAGCCAGTTCCGGAAGTCGAGGAAGGCGTCGTCGCTCGCGCCGCCGAGCGCGAGGTACGCGGCGGCCCAGAGGTCCCAGCGGTTGGCCCGGGCGCGGGCGGCCATCAGCTGGCGGTAGAAGCCGAGGACGTCGTCGTCCGAGAGCTCCTCGAGGGCGGCCGTGAGGGTCGCGACGTGCTCGGCGACCACCGAGTCCTTCGCGGTCTCGGCCGCCTCCGCGCGGGTGTCCTCGACCAGCGTCCAGAAGGTGTTCGCGTCCACGGCGGGAACCTACCGGCGCGCGCGGTGGTGCCGTGGTCGTCCCGGCCCTCCCGTTCCTAGGAGGAGACCGGCTCGGCGGGGCGCAGCCGTGACGGGGTGGTGCTGTCACGCACGACGAGCCGCGTGGCCAGCTCCAGCCGCGGGCTCTCGATGGTTTCGCCGTCCACCATGCGCAGCACCGTCCGTGCTGCCAGCACGCCCATCTCGGTCAGCGGCTGGTGCACCGTGGTGAGCGGCGGGGAGGACCAGCGGGCCTCCGGCAGGTCGTCGAACCCGACGACGCTGACGTCCTCGGGCACGCGCAGGCCCCGGCGCCGGACTCCTTCGTAGACCCCCAGTGCCATCTGGTCGTTCGCGGCGAAGACGGCGGTCGGCGGGTCGGGCAGGGCCAGAAGGCGGTCGGCCGCGCGGGCTCCCGAGGCGTAGCCGAAGTCGCCTTCCACCACCAGGTCGGCGTCGAACGGCAGCCCGGCGGTCTCCAGGCCCGCCCGGTACCCGGCCAGGCGGGCGCGGCTGGCCCAGAGATCGGGCGTGCCGGCGACGAAGGCGATGCGCCGGTGGCCGAGCCCGGTCAGGTGCTCGGTGGCGCTGAGGCCGCCCGCCCAGTTGGTCGCGCCGATGGTCGGCACGTCCAGCTCCGGGACGCCGGCCGGGTCGACGACGACCGCGGGGACCTGCAGGTTGCGCAGCTCCGCGTCGAGCTCGGGGTCCAGCTCGCTGGTGACCAGGATGGCGCCGTCGCTGGCCCGGGCGCCGAGGTTGTCCAGCCACCCCCGGGTGGCGCTGGCCCGGCGGTGGATCGCGGTGACCACGGTGCCCACGCCTGCCGCGTGGGCGACGTCCTCCACCCCGCGGATGATCTCCAGCGCCCACGGGCTGTCGAGGTCGTTGAAGACCAGGTCGATCAGCCGCGCCCGGGCCCGGCCGCCTCGGCGCTGGTAGCCGTGGTCGCGGAGCAGCTGCTCCACGCGCTCGCGGGTCTGCGGAGCCACGTCGGACCGCCCGTTCAGGACGCGGGAGACCGTCGGGACCGACACCCCGGCCGCCGCGGCGATCGCCGCGATGGTCACCGCGCCGGTCTGCTCGTCGGCCAACGGACCTCCTCCTGGTCGGGGCGGCCAGCCTACGGCCGGCCCCGCGGCCCCGGGCGGGTGCGCCGCGGAGCTCCCCCCGACGGGCGAGGGCCGGCCTCCGGCGACGGCGTCCGATGCCCGCGGGTTCCCGTATTGACGCCCACATGTGACCTACGTAACGTCCGGGCTCCGGTTTCCGGAAACTTTCGGAAGCTGTTCCGACGTCTCGAGGGAAGGCACACCATGCGCTCTGTGAGGTTCGGTTCGCGGGCGGCAGCCCGTTGCGCGGTCGGGGTGGCCCTGGTCCCGGTCGCGATCTCCGCCGCGGTCCTGCCCGCCGCGGCGGCGCCCCAGGACCAGGCGGCACCGACGGCCCAGGCCCAGGAGGACCGGGCCGGCGGCCCAGCCATCCGGAACGGCCTGCGCACCGTCGCCCCCGACGACCTGGTCATCGGGACCGCGGTCGCCGGCGGGGGGCACCACGTGGACGCCGGCTACCCCGATCCGTTCACCCGCGACCCCCGGTACCGGAAGGTCCTCGCCACGGAGTTCAGCTCGGTCTCCCCCGAGAACCAGATGAAGTGGGAGTTCATCCACCCGGAGCCCGGGGTCTACAACTTCGGGCCGGCGGATGCGATCGTCGCCTTCGCCGAGCGGCACGGGCAGGAGGTCCGCGGCCACACGCTCCTCTGGCACAGCCAGCTGGCCGACTGGGTCACCGAGGGCGACTACACCGACGAGGAGCTCCGGACCATCCTCAAGGAGCACATCCAGACGGTGGTCGGCCGCTACGAGGGCCGCATCGACCAGTGGGACGTCGCCAACGAGATCTTCGCCGACACGTGGGACGACGGCGGCGTGCGGCTACGGGACGGTTCGACGGGCGCGACTGCCAACATCTTCATCCAGCGGCTCGGCCCGGGGATCATCGCCGACGCCTTCCGCTGGGCGCACGAGGCCGACCCGGAGGCGAAGCTCTTCCTCAACGACTACGCCGTCGAGGACATCGGCCCGAAGAGCGACGCCTACTACGAGCTCGCCAAGCAGCTGCTCGCCGAGGGGGTCCCGCTGCACGGGTTCGCCTTCCAGGCCCACCTGGACCTGCAGTACCCCTTCCCGGAGACCCTCGACGAGAACATGCAGCGCTTCGACGACCTGGGGCTGGAGACCGCGATCACCGAGCTGGACGTCCGGTTCACGCTCCCCGAGAGCGGGGTGCCCACCGCGGAGCAGCTCGCCGAGCAGGCGGACACCTACGAGGGCGTCCTCGAGGCCTGCCTGTCGGTGGACGACTGCAACTCCTTCACCATCTGGGGCTTCAACGACAAGTACTCGTGGGTCCCGAGCTTCTCGCCCGGCCAGGGGGCGGCGACCGTGATGTTCGAGAACTACGAGCGCAAGCCCGCCTACTGGGCCCTGCACGAGACGCTCGCGGAGGCGCAGGCCGGGCGGTGACCGGCCCGGTCCGACCCGCCGGACCCGCCTGAGCGCCGGGCGGTCGCTCCTCGACCCGGGGAGCGGCCGCCCGGTCCCGTCGGGCGGGTGGACCCGCCGTCCGGCGGGACGGCGGCCCGATCAGGTGATCATCTCCGTCCCCCGGGGTAGGGCCGCACCCGAACCGAGAGGAGACAGCGATGCCGAAGACGACGAAGAAGGGCGACGCGAAGCAGTCCGAGCTGCCCAGCACCCTGCGACGCTCGGACAAGAAGGCCCAGCGGACGTTCACCAAGGCCTACGACTCGGCGGTGGACGAGTACGACGACGAGGAGCGCGCCAACCGCGTCGCGTGGGCGGCGGTCAAGCACTCCTACGAGAAGGTCGGCGACCACTGGGAGAAAAAGGAGGGCGGCAAGAAGGGCCCCTCGGACGCCCAGGCCGCCGGCGGCCGCGGCACCGGCAAGCAGACCAAGGGCGGCGTCGACGCGAACGCCACCAAGGAGCACCTGCAGGAGGTCGCCAAGAAGCTCGACATCTCCGGCCGCTCGAAGATGAAGAAGCAGGAGCTGGTCGACGCCATCCAGAAGGCGAACGACAAGAAGACCGCCCAGGCCCGCACCAAGTGAGGTCACCGCGTCGCCGCTTCCCTGGTCCAGGGGAGCGGCGGCGCGTCAGCCGATGAGCTGGAACTCCGTCTGCCGGCCGGCGAGGTACTCGACGCCGTCCGCAGTGAGCGCGATGCCCTCCTCGAGCCCCAGCCGCACGCACTGGCCGTCCCACTCCGGCACGGGCCGGCGCACCGCGAGCTCCAGGGCGTAGGCCGTGTCGGCGTGCACCGGGTAGTCGCCCGCGCCCGGCACGTCCCGCTGCTGGTCCCACTGGCCGATGGCCGGCCCCGCCCCGTGGCCGTGGTAGCCGATCGGGTGCGAGTAGACGTCCCCGTCCAGGCCCTCCGCTGCCGCGGCGGCGCGGGCGGCGGCCAGCACTTCGTTGCCCGTCCGGCCCGGGAGGAGCGCGGCCGCGGTCAGCTCCTGCAGCCGGTTGGCCGCCCGCATGGCGGACCGCAGGCCCTCGGGGGCGTCGGTCTCGCCGGGCCGCAGGACGTAGGCGTTGCGCTGCGTGTCGGTCCGCAGCCCCAGCGAGCTCAGGCCCACGTCGCAGTGCAGCAGGTCCCCGGCCCGGACCACCGCGTCGGAGGGGACGGCGGGCAGCAGCGTCCCCCCGTCCTCGACCAGGGGCACGCCGGCGCGCTGCACCAGCACCGACGGCTGGAACCACGGCTCCACGCCCAGGTCGTGGAGCCGCTGCCTCAGCCACCACGCCACGTCCAGCGCGGTGGTCCGGCCCGCCCGGACGACGGCGGGGGAGAAGGCCTCCGCGATCACCTGGTGCGCCAGCCGGTTCATCCCCCGCAGCGCCTCGATCTCCTCCGGCAGGCGGGTCTCCAGCCAGCTCACCGCGAGCTGCTCGGCCGACACCAGCCGGTCCGCGTACGGGCCGAGCGCCTCGGTGAGCAGCCGGTGCTCGGTGTGGGAGAGCCCGTCGGCCAGGGCGAAGCGCTCGGAGACGTCGATGCCGATGCGGCGCGGGCCGGCCTGCTCCACGAACCGGCGGACCTCCGCCCACTGGGCGCGCTCGGCGGGCTCCCGCGGGTCGGCGGTCCACGCAGGCAGGAACTGGCCGACCGGGTAGCGGGAGACCGCGGCGGGGGTGACGCCGTCGTCGCTGCGGTGCAGCAGCAGGATGGTGCGCCGGCGGGCGGACAACCAGGTGGCCGGGAGCAGCGTGGCGAGGACCGGGTCCTCGTCGTACTCCCGTCCGGCGACGATCCACAGATCGATGCCCGCCCGGTCCATGAGACCGGGGAGGACGTCGAGCAGCCGCTGGGTGAGCCATCGGTCGCGCACGTCGGCCTGCTCGCGCAGAGGCAGAGGCACCGTCCGCGTCGGGTCGGGCGCGACGAGCGTCATGCACCTAGCGAAGCAGAGAACCGCCGAACGCACCGGTCGAGAGCACCGTCCGGCCCCCGCCGGCGGCCGGGCTAGGAGCTGGCCTGCTCCGCCCGGGGGCTGCGGGCGCGCGGGACCACCGCGGTGGCCACCCGGTCCCGCCCCTCACGCTTGGCCCGGTACATGGCGGCGTCGGCCTCGTCGACCAGCCGCCACAACGCCGCGACGGCGTCATCCCCCTCGCCCGGCCGGGTGACGGCCAGGCCGATCGACGCGGTGACCACGTGCCCGCCGGCGCCCTGTCCGCGGGCGACGGCAGCCCGCAGCCGCTCGGCCAGCCGGCGGGCCTCCGCAGGGTCGCCCACCGAGCCCACGACGACGAGCTCCTCGCCGCCGGTGCGGGCGAGCACGTCCGCGGGCCGGACGGCGGCTGACAGCGCGGCGGCCACGGAGCTGAGGACGGAGTCGCCGACGGCGTGCCCGAACTCGTCGTTGAGCCGCTTGAAGTGGTCGAGGTCCAGCACCATGGCGCAGATCCGGGTCCCGTCCCGCCGGGCCTGTCCCCAGAGGCGCTCGGCCTGCTCGACGAGGTACCGGCGGTTGTGCAGCCCGGTGAGCGGATCCAGGTGGGTGAGGGTCGCGGTCTCCACCAGCAGGCGCTGCACCCGCCGGCGCAGCAGGTAGACCGCCGTCGCCGCGACGTTCAGCGTGACGGCGCTGACCCCGACCTGGACGCCGAGGGCCACGGCGCTGTCGTAGCTGGGCCACAGCGCGGCGAGGCAGACGCCGGTCGTCACCGCCATGTGGACCGCCAGCGCCCGGAGCTCCAGGAACCAGGCGGCCGCCAGCGCGGGGAACAGGAGCATCAGCGGGGTGGCGTAGCGCAGGGGGTCCTGGATGCAGAGGACCACGACGAGGTAGATCAGATCTCCGAGCAGCACCAGGACGAGCGTGTACCCGGGGCCGATCCGGCGGCGCGCGGCGAGTGCCGCGGCGAGGGCGAGCAGCAGCAGCATGGTGCCCGCGTAGGCCCACCGCGCCACCCCCTCGCGGAGCACGCCGTCCACCAGGAGGTTGACCGAGCCCATCACACCGCCCATGGCCAGCAGCACGGCGACGGTGACGGCGGCGACGCGGTGCTCGTGCCCACCGGGGGCGGCCGGCCCGGAGCAGACGGGGGCGGAAGTGCGCAGGTCCGGGCCGATCACGGATGCAGGATGCCGCACCAACCGGCGTTCCGGCACCCCCTGTGCGCCGCCGGTCACCCTGGGGTGCGAGCCCGGGCGGTCGTCGTCCGAGCGGACCCGCGCGCCGGGTGGAAGGCTGAGGTCGTCCGACGAGTGGAGGAGGTCGCGCATGGCCGGGGGGCCCTGGTTCTTCTGTCTCAAGCACCACCGGGTCGAGGACCGCGACGGGTGCGCCGAACGCCACCGGCTCGGGCCGTACGAGACCCGGGAGGAGGCCGAGCAGGCGCTCGCGGCCGTCGCCGAGCGGAACGAGCGGCTCGACGCGGAGGACCGCGAGTGGGAGGAGCGCTGACCCCCGTCCCGGGGGCCAGGCATGATCGGTCCCAGCCGCCGGGTCGTCCGGCGCCGTGGAAGGGGTGGACGTGACGGACGGTCGCGCGGTCGAGGAACTGGTCGTGGGAGTGCTGGGCGGCACGGGCCCGCAGGGGCGTGGGCTGGCCGTCCGGCTGGCCGCCCAGGGCCAGCGCATCCTGCTGGGCTCCCGCGACGCCGAGCGCGCCGCCGAGGTGGCCGCCGAGGTGGCCGAGCGTGCCGCGACGGTGGCCGGCGGGGTCGAGGTGTCGGTCACCGGGGGCTCCAACGTGGACGTCGCGGGCGCGGCGGACCTGGTCATCGTCGCCGTCCCCTTCGCCGGACACGCCGCGACTCTGGCCGAGCTCGCCACCCCGCTGGCCGGCAAGATCGTCGTCGACTGCGTCGTGCCCATGGGCTTCGACGAGCTCGGTGCCTACGTGCTCGACGTCGAGGAGGGCAGCGCCGCGCAGCAGGCGGCCGCGCTGCTGCCGGACTCGCACGTGGTCGGCGCCTTCCACCACCTGTCGGCCAAGCTGCTCGAGGACCTCTCGAAGCCCACGATCGACGGCGACGTCATGGTGGTCGGCGACGACCGCGCCTCGATGGACACCGTCCAGGCGCTGGCCGGCCGGCTGCCGGGGATGCGGGGGATCTACGCCGGCCGGCTGCGCAACGCCCGCCAGGTGGAGGCGCTGACGATCAACCTCGTCTCGGTCAACCGGCGCTACAAGGTGCACGCGGGCGTCCGGATCACCGACGTCTGAAAGGACCCCGTCCTCCTCACCCTTCGCAGGCTCAGGGTGAGCCTCTGGGCGGGGCCAGGGGAGTTGAGCCGTGACCGGCGCTGGAATCCGCGACGACCAGCGGCGGCCCTACGCGGGGCCGCCGCCGCGGCGGGTCGTCTCGCTGGTGCCGTCGCTGACCGAGGCGATCGCGGCCACCGACACCGGGCTGCTGGCCGGGGCGACCGACTGGTGCACCCATCCGGCCGGGCTCGACGTCCCGCGGGTCGGCGGCACCAAGTGGCCCGACGTAGGCCGGGTGCTGGAGCTCCGCCCCGACCTGGTGGTCGCCAACGCCGAGGAGAACCGGGACTCCGACGTCGCCGCGCTCCGGGCCGCCGGTGTACCCGTGTGGGTGACCGCGCCGGCCACCGTCGACCAGGCGCTGGACTCGCTCGCCCGGCTCTGCGGCGTGCTGGGCCGCCCCGACCCGGGCTGGCTGGCCGACGCCCGCGCGGCCTGGGAGGCACCGGCGCGGCTGCCGGACGTGCCGGCGGTCGTCCCGATCTGGCGCCGCCCGTGGATGGTGCTGGGCCGTGACACCTTCGCCGGTGACGTGCTGGCCCGGCTCGGCGTCCGCAACGTGTTCGCCGGGCATGCCGACCGGTACCCGAAGCTCGGCCGGGACGAGCCGGCGACGGTGCCCGCGGAGCTCGTGGTGTTCCCCGACGAGCCCTACGCGTTCACCCCCGACGACGGCCCCGAGGCGTGGCCGCAGGCTCGGCCGGTGTTCGTCAGCGGCCGGCACCTCACCTGGTACGGCCCCTCGCTGGCGGAGGCGCCGCAGGTGCTGGCCCGGCAGCTGACCACCTGAGCGGACCGGTGACGTGCTGCGCCGCGCGCGGCCGGCTCCGGGGGTCGTGCGCACGCACTGGGGGCGTTGCAGGGCGCCGACAGCGGGAGCTCGACCCCCAGAGCGAGCTGAGTGGCTACTCGAAGGAGTGCTCGGGGCCGGGGAACGCCCCGCCGCGGACGTCGTCGGCGAACTCCTGCGCGGCCCGCAGCAGCTCGCCCCGCAGGTCGGCGTACTTCTTCACGAACTTCGGCACCCGGCCGCCGTTGAGCCCGGCCATGTCCGGCCACACCAGCACCTGCGCGTCGCACTCGACGCCGGCGCCGATGCCGATCGTGGGGATGGCGAGCTCCTTGGTCACCTGGGCGGCGACGGCCGCCGGCACCATCTCCAGGACGACGGCGAACGCACCGGCCTCCTGCACCGCGTGCGCATCGGCCAGCAGCTGCTCGGCCCCGGCCCCCCGGCCCTGCACCCGGTAGCCGCCGAGGGCGTGCTCGCTCTGCGGCGTGAAGCCGACGTGCGCCATGACCGGGATCCCGGCCTCGGTCAGCAGCCGGATCTGCGGCGCCACCCGCACCCCGCCCTCCAGCTTCACCGCCTGGGCGCCGCCCTCCTTCATCATGCGGACGGCGGTGTCGAACGACTGCTGCGGGCCCGACTCGTAGGACCCGAACGGCAGGTCGGCGACGATCAGCGCCCGCTTGGTGGAGCGGGTGACCGCCTTGGTCATCAGCAGGATGTCCTCGACGGTCACCGGCACGGTGCTGGTGTGCCCGAGCACGACGTTGCCCGAGGAGTCGCCGACGAGCATGACCGGGATGCCGGCCTCCTCGAAGATGGCCGCGCTGTAGGTGTCGTAGGCGGTGAGCATCGCCCACTTCTCGCCGCGTGCCTTGGCCTGCTGCAGGTGGTGGATGCGCACCCGCGCCGTCGACTGGCCGCCGTAGAGGACCGACTCGCTCACGCCTGTGCTCCTTCCCGCACGGTGGGGAGGGTCTCCCGCCAGCGGCTGGTGATGGGCAGGCGCCGGTCGCGCCCGAACGCCTTGAGACTGATCTTGGTGCCCGGCGCCGACTGGCGGCGCTTGAACTCCGCGGCGTCCACCAACCGGAGGACGCGCGCCACCACTTCTGGGTCGTGCCCCCGCTCGAGCAGCTGGGCCATGCCGAGGTCGCGGTCGACGTAGTCGGCGATCACCGCGTCGAGCTCGTCGTAGGAGGGCAGCGAGTCACTGTCCACCTGACCCGGCGCCAGCTCGGCCGACGGCGGCTTGTCGATCGAGTTCTGCGGGATCGGCTCGGTCTCGCCACGGCGGCGGGCCTCGGCGTTGCGCCAGCGGGCCAGCTCCCAGACCAGGGTCTTGGGCACGTCCTTGATCGGGGCGAAGCCGCCGGCCGAGTCGCCGTAGAGGGTGGAGTAGCCGACGGCGATCTCGCTCTTGTTGCCCGTCGTCAGCAGGAGGTGGCCGTGCTGGTTGGACAGCCCCATCAGGAGCGTGCCGCGGACCCGGGCCTGCAGGTTCTCGGCGGCGACCCCGGAGAGCTCCACCGAGGACTCGTAGGCGTCGACCATCGGCGCGATCGGCACGACGGAGTAGTGCAGGCCGGTGCGGCGCGCGAGGTCCTCGGCGTCGGCGAGCGAGTGCTCGCTGGACCACTTCGACGGCAGCCCGACCCCGTGCACCCGGTCGGCGCCCAGCGCGTCGACGGCGAGGGCGGCGCAGACGGCGGAGTCGATGCCCCCGGAGAGACCGAGCACCACCGAGGGCATGCCGTTCTTGTCGATGAAGTCGCGCAGGCCCAGCACCAGGGCCCGCCACACCTCCTCGCAGTCGCTGAGCGGTTCGGCGACCGTGGCGGGGCGCGGGTCGAAGGCGGGCACCGGCTCCTCGCTCAGCACGTGCCGGGTGACGGTCATCGGCCCGACCCGGCCCGAGCGGCGCTCGGGCACCGCGGACGGGTCCAGCGCGAGGTCGACGGTGAGCAGGTGCTCGACGAACTGGGGGGCGCGGGCCAGCAGTTCCCCGGTGGGGGAGACGGCCATCGAGTCGCCGTCGAACACCAGCTCGTCCTGCCCGCCCACCTGGTTGCAGTACAGGATCGCCGCCCCCGCCTCGGCCGCCCGGCGACGCACCAGCGGGAGCCGGAGGTCGTCCTTCGCCCGCTCGTACGGGGAGGCGTTGGGGGAGACGACGAGGTCGACCCCGGCCTGGCCGGCGACCCCGCACGGCCCGCCCTCGACCCAGAGGTCCTCGCAGACGGTGAGCGCGACGTCCACGCCGTGCAGCCGCACCACCGGCAGCTCGGTGCCGGGCACGAAGTAGCGCGCCTCGTCGAAGACCCCGTAGTTGGGCAGGTGCCGCTTGTAGTAGCGGACGACGACGTCGCCACCGTGCAGCAGGGCCGCCGCGTTGCGGGGAGCACCCCGGCGGGGGTTGGCGTCGCTGGGCCGGTCGTCGTCGGTGGGCGGCTCGTCGACCGGGGCCGGTCCGCTGCCCTCGGTGTGCGCCAGGTACCCCACGACGACGGCGAGCTCGCCCAGCCCGTCGGCGGCCAGCCGGGCCGCGAGGTCCACCAGCGCCTGCTCGCTGGCGCGGGCGAACGACTCGCGCAGCACCAGGTCCTCCGGCGGGTACCCCGTGAGCGTCATCTCCGGGAAGACGACGAGGTGCGCGCCGGCGGCCGCGGCCTCCGCCGCCCACCGGAGGACCAGGTCGCTGTTGCCCGCGAGGTCACCGACCCGCGTGTCGACCTGGGCGAGGGAGACCCGCATCTGCACCGGCTGCTGATCGCTCACGCCGCCAGTCTCGTCGCCCACCAGGGCCGACGGCCAGGTGGGGGCGCGACACGGGCACCGTCGCGGCCGGGAACCGTGTGCGGATCGCCCGGATTGGGCAGGCTTGCGCCGACGTCACACACCTGAAACGAGCGGACTGGATCATGGCCGGTATGGACCGACAGCAGGAGTTCGTCCTGCGGACCCTCGAAGAGCGCGACATCCGTTTCGTGCGGCTGTGGTTCACCGATGTCTCCGGCTACCTCAAGGCCGTCGCGGTGGCCCCGGCCGAGATCGAGGCCGCCTTCGCCGAGGGCATCGGCTTCGACGGCTCGGCGATCGAGGGCTTCGCCCGCGTCTACGAGTCCGACATGCTCGCCAAGCCCGATCCCGGCACCTTCCAGGTGATGCCGGCCCGCGAAGGCCGGGCCAGCGACACCGCGCGGATGTTCTGCGACATCACGCTGCCCGACGGCTCGCCCTCGTGGGCCGATCCCCGGCACGTGCTGCGCCGGACCCTGGCCAAGGCGGCCGACATGGGGTTCACCTTCTACACCCACCCCGAGATCGAGTTCTTCCTGCTCAAGGACCTGCCCACCGACGGCACCGCACCGGAGCCCGCCGACACCGGCGGCTACTTCGACCTCTCCACGCACAACGTTGCGCACGACTTCCGCCGCGAGGCGGTCTTCGCCCTGGAGGCGATGGGCATTTCCGTGGAGTTCAGCCACCACGAGGTCGCCCCGGGCCAGCAGGAGATCGACCTGCGCTACGCCGACGCGCTGTCGATGGCGGACAACATCATGACGCTGCGGCACGTCGTCCGGGAGGTCGCGCTGGCCCAGGGCGTGCACGCCACGTTCATGCCCAAGCCGTTCACCGAGCTGGCGGGCTCGGCGATGCACACCCACCTGTCGCTGTTCGAGGGCGACCGCAACGCCTTCCACGACCCGGCCGACCCGATGCGGCTGTCCACCACCGGCAAGCAGTTCATCGCCGGCCTGCTGACCCATGCCCGCGAGGTCACCGCGATCACCAACCAGACGGTGAACTCCTACCGCCGGCTGCTGGCCGGTACCGAGGCGCCCACCGCGGCGACCTGGGGTCGGGCGAACCGCTCGGCGCTGGTCCGGCTGCCGAGCTACAAGCCCAGCAAGGCGCAGTCGGCCCGGGTCGAGGTGCGCTCGCCGGACTCCGCGTGCAACCCCTACCTCACCTTCGCCGTCCTGCTGGCCGCCGGCCTGCGCGGCATCGAGAAGGGCTACGAGCTGCCGCCGGAGGCCGAGGACGACGTCTGGTCGCTCACCGACACCGAGCGCCGCGCGGCCGGCTACGAGGACCTGCCGGTCAGCCTCGGCGAGGCGCTGACGGCGATGCAGGGCAGCGAGCTGGTCGCCGAGACGCTCGGCGAGCACGTCTTCCAGTTCTTCCTGCGCAACAAGTGGGAGGAGTTCAACTCCTACCGGCAGAACGTCACGCCCTTCGAGCTGCGCCGGTACCTCCCCGGCCTCTGACCCGCCCGCTCTGGGAGTGCTGCTCGTGCTGTGCGGGTCCTGCAGGACTGCCAGGGCGCGGACAGCACCCGCAGAGCGCGGGTCAGCCCCGACGGCGCGGGCCACTAACCTCGGTCGCGTGACCTCCACCGGCCGCCTGCTCGTCGTCGTCCCGAGCGAGACCGATCCGCCGGCCCGGCTGGGGGAGTGGCTGCGCGACGCGGGCATGGAGCTCGACGAGCGCCGGCTCGGCCTCGGCGCGCAGCTGCCGGACGGCCTCGAGGGCTTCGACGGGCTGCTCGTGCTGGGCGGCCCCCAGTCGTCGATGGACGACGAGGAGACCAGCCCCGAGCTCGTCGGCGTGCGACGACTGCTCGGGCAGGCGCTGCGGGACGATCTGCCCACCCTCGCGATCTGCCTGGGCGCCCAGCTGCTGGCCCAGGTGGGCGGCGGCCGGACCCGGGTCGGGGTGGACGGGCCCGAGGTCGGTGCGACGCTGGTGGCCAAGCGGGACGCCGCGGACGCCGACCCCGTGTTCGGGCCGCTGCCGCTCTCGCCGGACGTGATCCAGTGGCACCACGACGAGATCTCCGAACTGCCGGGGGGCGCCACCCTGCTGGCCGGCAACCCGCACTACCCGCACCAGGCCTACCGGGTGGGGACCTCCGTCTACGGCCTGCAGTTCCACATCGAGACGACGCCGGAGATGGTGCGGGCCTGGGCCGGCAGCGACCCCGTCGGCGTCGCAGCCTCCCCGCTGGACCGGGAGACGCTGTGCGCCCGGGCTGCCGCCGCCCACGACGACGTGGCCGAGGCGTGGCGCCCGTTCGCCGAGCGGTTCGCCGAGCTGGTCCGGGCGAGGGCACAGGTGCGCGCGTGAGCGCGCCGCAGGTGGAGATCCCGCGGCGCGCGATCGTCCGCCTCGTCCGGTTCGGCTTCGAGGACGGCGAGCGCGCCGCCCGGCTGCTGTCGGACCCCGCCCTGGGCCTGTGGGACCTCGAGCGCAACGAGCCCGCCGACCCGGAGGCCGGGCCGGTCGTGGCCGCACTCGCCCGGGCAGGGGACCCCGACCTCGCCGTGCGGTCGCTGCAGCGGCTGATCGAGGCGCTGGACGCCGAGGACGACACGGGCGATGCAGCGGCCGCGCTGCTGGCGCGGCTGCGGGGGTCGGGTTCCCTCCGCGCCCGTCTGCTGGCCGTCCTGGGCGCGAGCGCCGGGCTGGCCGACCACCTGGCCGCCTACCCGCTGGACTGGGAGGTGCTCGACGACGGGAACGGGCCGAGCCGGCCCACCCCGCACGCACTGGAGCAGCAGATGCTGGCCGCCGTCGGCGCCGACCCCGACGACCCCCCGTGGGGCGTGCGGCTGGGGAAGGGAGCCCCGGACGCCGGCCCGTCGCGCATCGCGGCCCTGCGGCACGCCTACCGCCGGGCGATCCTCTCCCTGGCCGGGCGGGACCTCGGCGACGGCGTGCCGGCAGAGGAGGCCGCGGCCGAGCTCGCCGACATCGCCGCCGCCGTGCTCACCGCCGGCCTGGCGCTCGCCGTCGCCGAGCAGCCGGCGGACGCCGCCGCCTGCCGGCTGGCCGTCATCGCGCTGGGCAAGACCGGTGGGCGGGAGCTGAACTACGTCAGCGACGTCGACGTCGTCTTCGTGGCCGAGCCCGCCGACCCGAGCGACCCGGAGAGCCCGGCGCTGGCCACCGCCACCCGGGTGGCCGCGTCGCTCATGCGCATCTGCCACGAGGCCGCGTGGGAGGTCGACGCCGCGCTGCGTCCCGAGGGCAAGGCCGGTGCGCTGGTGCGCACCGTCGCCGGGCACGCCGCCTACTACGGCCAGTGGGCCGACACGTGGGAGTTCCAGGCGCTGCTGAAGATGCGGCCGGTGGCCGGCGACCCCCACCTGGGCCGCGCCTACGTCGAGGAGCTGTGGCCGCTGGTCTGGAAGGCCGGCAACCGGCCCGGCTTCGTCGGCCAGGTGCAGGCCATGCGTCGCCGCGTGGAGGCCAACATCCCGCCGGCGCAGGCCGAGCGGGAGCTCAAGCTCGGCCGCGGCGGGCTGCGCGACGTCGAGTTCGCCGTCCAGCTGCTGCAGCTGGTGCACGGCCGTTCGGACCCGAACCTCCGGGTGGGCGGGACCCTGCCGGCGCTCCTGGCGCTGTCGGCCGGTGGGTACGTCGGTCGGGAGGACGCGGCGACGCTCATCGCCTCCTACCGCTTCCTGCGCACCGTCGAGCACCGGCTGCAGCTGCTCCGGCTGCGGCGCACCCACCTGCTGCCCACCGACGAGCAGCAGCTGCGCTGGCTGGCCCGCTCGATGGGGTACAAGCCCGACCACCGCGGCGACGCCGTCGACGTGCTGCGGGCGGAGCTGGCGCTGCACACCCGCGAGGTGCGGCGCCTGCACGAGAAGCTCTTCTACCGGCCGCTGCTGTCGGCCGTGGCCAAGGTGCCGTCGGAGGCCGCGCAGCTGGGCAGCAAGGCCGCCGGTGACTGGCTGCGGGCGCTCGGCTTCGCCGACCCCGACGGCGCGCTCCGGCACCTGGCGGCCCTCGCCGGCGGGGTCTCCCGCTCGGCCTCGATCCAGAAGTACCTGCTGCCGGTGCTGCTGCAGACGTTCGCCTCCTGCCCCAACCCCGACGCCGGGCTGCTGGCCTACCGGCAGGTCAGCGAGGCCCTCGGCGGGAACCAGTGGTACCTGCGGCTGCTGCGCGACGAGGGGCAGGTCGCCGAGCGGCTGGCCCAGCTGCTGGGCTCCAGCCAGTACGTCGCCTCGCTGCTCACCCGGACGCCGGAGGCGCTGCGGCTGCTCGCCGACGACGCCGAGCTCGAGCCGCGCTCGGCGGCGACCCTGGCCCGGGCGTGGCGGCAGGCGGCCGGCCGCGCGCCGGACCCGCAGGCCGGCGTTCGGGTCATCCGCGGGCTGCGCCGGCAGGAGCTGCTGCGGATCGCGGCGGCGGACCTGCTCGGCCGGCTCGACGTGCACCGGGTGGGGCAGGCGCTGACCGACGTCGCCGCCGCCACGCTGCAGGCCGGGCTCGACGCCGCGCTGCGGACGCACGCCCTCGAGTCGCGCATCGACGTCGCCGACCTGCCGATGGACCTCGCCGTGATCGGCATGGGGCGCCTGGGCGGTGGGGAGCTCGGCTACGGCTCCGACGCCGACGTGCTGTTCGTCCACCGGCCCCGGCCGGGAGCGGACGAGGCCAGGGCCTCGGCCGCGGCGAACGCCGTGGCCCACACCCTGCGGCGGCTGCTCGGTGAGCCGGCACCGGACCCCGCGTTCGAGGTCGACGCCGACCTGCGGCCCGAGGGGCGGCAGGGCGCCCTGGTGCGCAGCCTCCCCGCCTTCCGCGAGTACTACCAGCGCTGGGTGTCGGTGTGGGAGGTGCAGGCGCTGCTGCGCGCCGTCCCGGTGGCCGGCGACGAAGCCCTGGGCGCGGAGTTCGTCGCGCTGGTCGACCCCGTCCGGTACCCCGCCGACGGGTTGTCCGGCGAGCAGGTCGCCGAGATCCGGCGCATCAAGGCGCGGGTGGAGCGGGAGCGGCTGCCCCGGGGGGCCGACCCCGCCACCCACACCAAGCTCGGCCGCGGCGGGCTGGCCGACGTCGAGTGGACCGTCCAGCTGCTCCAGCTGCAGCACGCCGCCGCGAGGCCGGCGCTCCGGGTGGCCTCCACCCCGGGGGCGCTGACCGCGCTCGCCGAGGAAGGGCTGCTGCCGGCGGAGCAGGCCGAGGCGCTCACCGCGGCGTGGGAGCTGGCCACCCGGGCGCGCAACGCGATCTTCCTGGTGCGCGGGCGGCCCAGCGACCAGCTGCCGAGGCCGGGGCTGGAGCTGGGCGGCGTCGCCCGGGCGTGCGGGTACGGCGCGGACGACGACCCGGGCCGGTTCCTCGACGACTACCGCCGCACCACCCGGCACGCCCGGGCCGTGGTCGAGCAGGTCTTCTACGGTCAGCCGCAGTCCGGTCCGGTGCCCTGACCGGAGCCCCGGCGGTACATGACGATCAGGTTGCATCGGGACGGCGGAGGTTCACCGCCGGGCGCGGCGGCAAGGGGACAGAGGTGACCTGACGCCGAGATCAAGGCAGGATCTGCGATGCGCTTCCTCCCCGCCGGAGTCTGCGCGGCTCTGCTCCTCACGGCCTGCACCGCGGACGGCGGCAGCTCGGACGGCGGCAGCTCGGACGGCGACGCCGCCGCGACCGCTTCGCCGACGGCGTCGCCGACCACGACGGCGCTGAGCGACGATCAGGCCGTCGAACCGGTCGGCGACCCGGGTACCGCCGCGGTGCAGGGTGGTGGTTTCCCCGATGCCGACCGGCCGGTCGCCCACCTGGCCGATGTCCGGGCCGCCGAGCACGACGGCTTCGACCGGGTGGTCCTGGAGTTCGAAGGCGACCGGGTGCCCAGCTACCGGGTGTCCTACGTCGAGCCACCGGTGACGCAGGACGCCTCGGGGCGCCCGGTGGAGATCGAGGGGAACGCCTTCCTGGAGCTGCGCACCAGCCCGGCCAGCACGGTCGACCTGTCCGGCGAGCGCCCCGAGCAGGTGTACGAGGGCCCCGAGCGCATCGAGCCGACGGGCGGGTCCGTGGTCACGGAGGTGGTCCAGACCGGGGACTTCGAGGCGAACATGGCCTGGACGGTCGGCCTGCAGGAGCGCGTGTCGTTCGGCGTGGCCACCCTCGCGGACCCGCCGCGCCTGGTGGTCGACGTCCGCCACCCGTCGGACGAGGAACCGGGCACCCTGCAGCCGGTCGGCGACGGCGACACCGTTGAGTCCATCGCTGCCGGCGACGCGCCGCTCGTCGCACTCACCGACGTGCGGCTCGGCGCCCACGAGGGGTTCGACCGGATCGTGTTCGAGCTGGCCGGTGAGGGCGAGGCCGGCTGGCGGGTCGGCTACACCGACGAGCCGCGTGCCCAGGGGTCCGGAGCCCCGGTCGAGGTGCCCGGCGACGCAGTCCTCGGCATCACGCTGACCAACATCGCGCTGCCGTTCGACGCCCCCGAGGGCGTGCAGCCCTGGGAGGGGCCCGACCAGCAGGCGATCGCCGGGGCGACCGTGCTGGACACCCTGGTCGAGGACACCCTCTTCGAGGGCCACTACACCTTCTTCGCCGGGGTGGACCGGGAACGGCCGTTCGCGGTCGGACTGCTGAACTCGCCGCAGCGGATCGTGGTCGACATCCTCGCGGAGGAGCCGGCCGCCCCGGTCGCGCTGTCGCAGCGCTGCGAGAGCCTCGCCGGGTTCGCCCTGTCGTATCCGGAGTCGTGGGCGGTGAACCCGGGGGACACGGTCCCCGCGTGCACGCGGTTCGCGCCCGACCCGTTCACCGTGCCGCCCGGCACCGACGCCCGGGTGGGCGCGGTGACCGCCTCGGTCGAGCCGGCACCGTTCGACCGGGTCGCCAACCCCGCGGGCGCGGAGGAGCTGAGCCGGACCGACACCACCGTCGGCGGCCGGACCGCCGTGCGGGTCGAGCGGGTCTCCTCGGGTGAGGGCCTCTGGCCCGAAGGGGTGCGGACCACCAGCTACGTCGTCGACCTCGGCGAGGGGGAGGACGGCCCGCGCACCCTGGTGGTCAACACGGTGGGCCTGCCGCAGTTCGACTACGCGCGCAACGTCCGGGTCCTGGACCGCATGGTCGAGACGTTGGAGCTCACCGAGCCCTGATCCGTTGGACCGGCGCCGTGTACCCGGGAGCCGGCAGGGCATGCTGGAGGCGTGTCGTCACCGTCGGCCGAGCCCGAACCCCCCGAGGACATCGCCGGCACGGACCCCGGCGGTGGACCGGCCGACGGCGCCACGATCACGCCCTACCGCGACGGGCCGCTGATCGTGCGCGGCAACTTCCGGTTGCTGGACCAGGACGGCGCCGAGATCGATCCCGGACGCGACACCATCGCGCTCTGCCGCTGCGGGAAGTCCGGCATCAAGCCGTTCTGCGACGGGTCCCACAAGCGCTCCGGCTTCTCCGCGCCGAGCGGGCCGAGCAGGCCGCGACCGGCCGCGCGGATCCTCCGGGACGGGCGCCGGGAGACCTGACCCGTCGCCCGTCCCGGCTCAGCGCGCGGACTCGAACGCCCGGGCCATCCGGACCTGCTCCTCCAGGATCTGCGCGATCCGGGCCTGGACGGCGTCGAGCTGCCCGATGACGGCGCTCGTCGCGCTGATGCCGGAGGTCACGGATTCCGTGCCCGCCTGGATGCCGGCGACCTGCTCGGACACCCGGCTGGTCGCCTGAGCCGTCTCCCGGGCGAGCTCCTTGACCTCGTTGGCCACCACGGCGAACCCCTTGCCGGACTCCCCGGCGCGGGCCGCCTCGATGGTCGCGTTGAGGGCCAGCAGGTTGGTCTGGTCGGCGATCGCCGAGATGATCCGGATGACGTCGCCGACGGCGGCCGACGCGCTGGCCAGCGCCTGCACCTGCGTGGTCATCGACGAGGCCTCGGCGACCGCGCTCTCCGCCACCCGCCCGGCGTCGTCGCCGGCCTCGCGGAGCCGGGAGACCGTCTCCAGCAGCTCCCGGGAGTTGGCCCGGTCGGCCTCCGCGCGGCGCAGGATGTCCAGGCGCTGGGAGACCAGCTGCTGCACGTTGCGCAGCGCCGCGGCGCGTGACTCGGACAGGTCGATGGTCTCGGTGACGAAGAAGTCCATCGTGCCCACGACGCGCCCGTCGCAGAGGATCGGGAAGCAGACGCCGGAGCGCACCCCGGCCCGCTGCGCGGCGGGTGCGCGCACGCAGTCGGTCACCTCCGCGAGGTCGGGGACGAAGACCAGGTCACGGGAGCGCCAGGCGCGCCCGGACAGGCCGACGCCCTCGGCGAAGCTGGCGGCCAGGGTGACCTGGCGGAACTCGTCCCCGGCCGAGCCGGACTCGACGGAGAACCGCAGCACGCGTTGCTCCTCGTCGAGCGCCCAGAACGAGCCGTAGGCCCAGCCGAAGGCGGTCCGGACCGTCTCGAGCGCCACCCGCAGGGCGGTCGCCTCGTCGTGTGCCTCGCCCACCCGGGCGACGACGGTGGTCACCGCCTCCCGGTCGTCCAGGGTCTCGCGGAGCGTGGCGGCGGTCAGCGCGCTGCGCCGGGCGTGGGCGATCAGCCGGCCCAGAGCCTGCCACTTCTCGGCCCGCCCGCCGAAGAACGGCAGCTCGCGCTCGCTGTAGTACTCGAGGACCGCGGTCACCCGGTTGCCCTCGACGACGGGGAGGAAGCAGCCCTGACGTGCGCCGGCCGCGTGGGCGGTGGCCCACCGCAGGCAGGTGCCGGTGGCCGTGCCCGCATCCATGAGCACCGGCGTCCGCCGGCGCAGGGCCTCGCCGCCGTAGCCCGCGCCCGCCACCATCGCCTCGCCGGTGGGCCATCCGGCGGCCATGGCCGCGGCGGCCGTGCCCTCGGTGACCCGGAGGACGTAGTTGCCCTGCCCGTCGGGCAGCCAGGCGGCGCCGTAGCTCAGCCCGAGCGCCTCCACGAGCGTGCGCATGATCCGCCGGTGGGCGTCCAGCTCACCGGTCACGTCGCCCTCCAGCGACGCGATGACGCGCTCCAGGGCCTCGACGTCGCGCGGTTGCTCCGCCTGCTCCGGCGTCCGACGCGTCTCCCGCCTGCGCATGGCACCCTCCCGTGGTCCGCGCCGCGCCCGGTGGGGAGCGGTCTGATCGCGCACGAGGTTTCGGCCTGCAACCACGGTTGTTGAGCCGTACCCGAGACGGGCCGGGAACGGAACGGCCGGGCCCGCGACACGGAGGGGTGGCCTGCGGCGGGGCCGGTTGCTCGATGTGACCCGCATCGCACAGGATGCGCGCAACGTCCTGCCCGGCGGGCTCCCCGGCCGGTGCCCGAACGGAGGACCCATGGATTCCGCGCTCACCGCCGTCGCGCTGCCCCTGGCGCTGGCCGTCGTCATGTTCGGGCTCGGGCTCTCGCTCACCCCCGGCGACTTCACCCGCATCGCCCGGCAGCCGAAGGCGGTCGTGATCGCCCTGGGCCTGCAGCTGCTGGCGCTGCCGGTGCTCTGTTTCGGCTTGGTGCTCCTCTTCGACCTCCCCCCGCTGCTGGCGGTCGGCATGCTGCTGCTCGCGGCCTCGCCCGGGGGCACCACGGCGAACCTGTTCAGCCACCTCTACCGGGGCGACGTCGCACTGAACATCAGCCTCACCGCGCTGAACTCGGTGATCGCCGTCGTCACGCTGCCGGTGGTCACCAACCTGGCGATCGGCTACTTCGAGCCGGCCGCCGGCGGCAGCCTGGGCCTGCAGTTCGGCAAGACGCTGCAGGTCTTCGCGATCGTGCTGGTCCCCGTGGCCCTCGGCATGCTCGTGCGCCGGTCGGCCCCCGCCTTCGCCGACCGCTCGGACAAGCCGGTGCGCGCCCTGTCGGCGGTGGTCCTCGCGCTGGTCATCGTCGGCACCATGGTCGCCGAGCGGGAGAACATCGGGGGCTACCTGCGCGACGTCGGGCTCCCGGCGCTGCTGTTCTGCCTCTGCAGTCTCGCGATCGGGTTCGCCGTGCCGCGCCTGTTCGGCATCGCCCGGGCGCAGTCGATCGCCAGCTCCTTCGAGATCGGCGTGCACAACAGCACCCTGGCGATCGCGGTGGCCGTCAGCGTGCTCGGCAGCGTCGAGCTGGCCGTGCCGGCCGCGGTCTACGGCGTGCTGATGTTCCCCGTCGCCGCGGCGTTCGGCTGGGTGATCACCCGGAACCGCGCCACCGCTCCGGGCCGGGCCGACACCGCGGGAGTCGGTGAGGTGACCGGCCCGTCGCGGTAGGGCGGTCGAACGGTCAGGCCGCCAGCGCCGGGCGCCGGAACAGGCCCGACTGGCCGGCCTCCCACGCGCCCAGCAGGTGGTGGGCGGCCAGCCCGTCCATGGCCAGCGAGCTGGCCGCCCCGAACAGCACGTCGGGGGCCAGCTCCGGTTCCGCGGCGACCAGTGAGCCGCACATGTCCACGGAGGCGATCTGCTCGTGCACGGCGTCGGCCTCCACGTGCTCGTCGTAGAAGACGGTGGTCCGCTCGTCGAACCCCAGCCGGCGCAGCCCGGCCGAGTACCGCCGGCTGGGCTCGGAGGAGGTCATCTCCACGGTCGCCAGGTGTCCCAGGGCGGCTCCGCGCCAGCGGCGGTGCAGCCCGAACAGCGACATGGTGTTGACCGAGGCGAACGCCACGGCAGGCGCCTCGTCCCACAGCGCCCCGTAGCCGGCGTCGAGCCCCAGGTCGCGCATCAGCCCGGCGAACAGCTCGCTGTGCATCCGCTCCGCCGAGCCGCCGCCGTACTCGTCGGCCTGGATCTCGACCATGGCGGCCTTGGTGCGCCCGCTCAGCCGGGGGATGGCGAACGTGTGCGGGTCGGCCTCCTTGAGGTGGTAGACCGACCGGAGGACGAGGTACTCCCGCCACTGCTCCAGCGTGCCCCGCTTGGCCATGTAGGCCGACAGCGACGGACCGTCGTCCGCCGCGATCAGGGCGGTCAGCTGCCGGTCGATCGGCTCACCGGTGACCGCCACCTCGCCCACCAGCCCGCGCAGCGCGGCGAGGTGCCGCCGTTCCAGCCCGGTGCGCAGCCGGAGCAGCTCCGGGTCCCACTCCCAGTCCTCCGACACCCCGTCGAACCCGCGGTAGTGGAGCTCGTAGCAGATCGCGAGGGCGAGCTGCAGGTCGTCGTCGAGGAGGGCCCCGGAGCGGTGGGGCTCCAGGCGCTGGGCGCACTCCCGCGTCGCGGCCGACAGGTCGGCGCGGGTGGCGAGGTCGCGCGCGAGGGCGTCGCTGAGGGGGCCCCGGGGCTCGGGCAGGCGCATGATCGTGAGCATGCCCAACGAACGTCGGTTCGATGCGCCGGCGGATGTGATGTCCCCCGCGGGTAGGACAGGGGCATGACCACCTCGGCTGAGCGCGTCGTCCTCGTCACCGGCGGCAGCGCCGGCATCGGTCGTGCCACCGTCGCCCGGCTGGCCGCGGACGGTGCGCGGGTGGCGACCTGCGCCCGGGACGGTGAGCGGCTGCGGGCGGCGGTGACCGGGGTGCCCGGGGTCACCGCCACGGAGGCCGACGTCGCCGACGCGGCGGCCCGGGCCGAGCTGGTCGACCGGGTGCTGGCCGAGCACGGCCGGCTGGACGCGGTCGTCCACAACGCGGGCCTCGGCTGGGCCGGCCTGCTGGAGGACATGCCGGGGGAGGTGGTCGCCGGCGTGGTCGCCACCAACCTGGTCGCGGTCGTCGAGCTGACCCGGCTGGCGCTGCCCCACCTCCTGCGGTCGGCCGCCGAGCGGGGCCGGGCCGACGTCGTGACGGTCTCCTCGGTCGCCGCCTGGTCGCAGGTGCCTCCCCTGACCGTGTACTCGGCGACGAAGGCCGGGGTGCAGGGCTTCTCGTCGGGGCTGCGGCGGGAGGTCGCGGCCCGGGGCGTCCGCGTGCACACGGTGAACCCGTTCTTCGTGTCGACCGAGTGGCTGGCACGCGGCCACGGTCACGCCCCGGCGTCGGACGCCGACGCGCGCGGGCGGCTGTCCCGTGGCATCGCCCCCGAGCGGGTGGCCGACCGGGTGGCCGAGTGCCTGACCTCGCCCCGGGCGCGGACGATCTCGGTCCCTCGCTGGTCGGGGCTGGCGCGGTTGGGGGAGCTCCCCCCGGTGGACCGCCTGCTGGACCGGGCGCTGTCGGCCAACGCCGGCCACATCCGGGCGGCCGCGGAGCGGGCGGTGCGCCGCCGGGTGTGACGCGGCAACCCGCCGCTGGCTGATGTGGTGCGCCGTGCGGTGGGCCGCCTTCGCCGACCCGGTCCGGGGACAGGGGTGGTGGCGCAGCGCGCCGGCCGTACTCGGTATCTCGCTGCTCGCGGCGCCGGTGGTCGTGCCGCCCGCGGCGCTCGTCGCGGTCGCCCTGGTGGTCTACGGCCTGGCGGAGGCGGCGGTCGGGGTGCTCACCGGCACCGCACCGGAGGACGCCGGTTCGATGCGGACCTGAGCCCGGCCGGCCGTTGCTGCCGGCGCTGGGTCAGGCGGCGGCGAGGAAGCGGTCGAGCGCCTCGGCGATCTGGCGGTGCCCGGTCGGGGTCGGGTGCACACCGTCGCCCGACATGCCGAAGTCCGGCAGCGCGGACAGGTCGGCGAACGCGTACCCCTGGTCGGCCGCCACGTCCGCCATGGCCTGGAGGTAGGCGTCCCAGGCGGCGACGGAGACGTCGGTGCGCCGCGGGTACCCGACGATCAGGACCGACGGGTCGGGACCGACGTCCGGTCCGCGGAGGTGCCCGATGGTCGCGGTGAGGTAGTCGCGGAACTGGGCGGCGGTGAACCCGGCGACGACGTCGTTGTAGCCGAGCGCCACCACGACCAGGTGCGGCGCGGCCGCGGCGACCGCCTGGCCGTGCTGCGGCGCGGTGGGCAGGTTGGCGTAGTCCTCGGCCTGCCAGCCGGAGTGGCCGGCCTCCCACACGCGGACACCGGCGGCCTCGTCCCCGTCGTACACGCTGATGCCCTCGATCAGCACGGTGCGGCCGCTGGTGTTGGTCAGGGTGACCGTGTGCGGGCCCGGGGGCAGCGGGGGCGAGGTCCAGCTGCCGCCGTCGCTCGGGGTGTAGCCACCGCCGGTGGTCGTGACCGGGATGCCTGCCGTGCCGTCGACGGAGACGGTGATCGTCCCGGTGTTGAGGCTGCTCGCGTAGTGCAGCTCGAACGAGGTGCCGGTGAAGGTGGTGGTCATCGAGTTGCCCGCGCCGGAGGGCATGTGGTTCGCCCGCATGCCGAAGCCGTACTGGGAGCCCAGCGTGGACGTGCCGCCGAAGGTGAACCGGTCCACCATGCCGGCGGCGGCGTAGTAGGCAGGGACGTAGCCCTCGCCGCCGGCGACGCCGGGCGGCTGGTGGCGGGCCCGCAGGAGCCCGAGCAGGTGATCGACCCAGCGGTTGCCCTTGCCCACGTCGCGGCCCTCGGTCACCGAGTCACCGACCACGACCACGTCGAGCGGGCCGCGCCCCGCGGCGCTGTCGGTACGGGCCGCGCGGAAGGCGTCGAGCCCTTCCGTGCCGCCCGAGGGAGGCGGCGTGGTGGTGGGTGCGGTCGTGGTGGTCGGTGCAGTGGTGGTCGTGGGTGCGGTCGTGCTGGTCGGCGTCGTGGTGGTCGGGGCCGAGGAGGTGGGCGCGGGGGTCGTCGTGCTCGGCGCCGGGGAGGTGGTGGGGGTGGGCGACGGCGCCGGGGTGAACGACGCGGCGATCTCCCTGGCCGCCTGCAGCATCAGTGGGCGGTAGCCGGTCCCGGTGTGGATCTGCGACGCCTGCTTGAGCGCCGCGAGGGACGGGGAGACGCCCTGGTGCAGGAGGCGCGCCGCGTCGAAGTCGCAGGCGACGTCCCGGGCGAGGCAGAGGTCGAAGACCGGGGACGTCGTCACGACGTCCCGTGCGCCCGGCTGCAGGGCCGTGCGGACCCCCTGCGCGGTGGCGGGCGCGGTGCCGCGGCGGGTGGCGGCGGTCTGGCCCACCCGGTCCCCGTCGGCGACGAGGACGCTGGCGGTGATGCGGGACAGCAGCCCCGCCCGGCCGTCGTCCGCGAGCCGGGCCAGCGCCTGGTGCACCACCATGGCGCCCTGCGAGTACCCGGCCAGGACGAAGCCCGCGCCCGGGCACCGGGTGTGCAGCGCGACCATCTGGTCGACGGCGGAGCCGACGCCCTGGTCGACGCTGTGCGTGTAGGTCCCCAGGCGTTCGGTCGTGTAGCGCTCCATCGCCGCCGGCCGCCGCGCCGGGTCCGCCAGCTGGGTCAGCTCGGCCCTCGTCGGCGTCAGGACGGTGACCGACGTGGGGGAGTGGGTGACCGCGACGTTCTCGACCACCAGCCCGCTGCCGTGCCTGGCCCTGAGCTCGCGCTCGAGCCCGTCGGCGAAGTAGTCGGCGTTCGTTCCCATCCCGCGGTTGGCCGTGGTGATCGGCTCCGTCGATCCCCGGGCGCCCACGATCGCCACGTCCGGGCAGTCGTCGTCGGCCGCACCGGCCGCCAGGGTCACGGCGACGGAGGAGGTGAGCAGCGCGAGGACGCTGCCGATCGTCAGCGCGCTCCGACGTGCACGTCCCACGACACGACCCCCCGTGATCGGGATGGGCGCCGACGGCGGGAGCCCGTCGCCGGATGCGCATCCGCCTGAGGGTTCCGGACGCTACGCCACGGCGCGGACGTCGGCTACGCTCCCGCGCCCGGCTCCTCGAGGTCCGGACGCACCGCGGCCCGCTCACGCCAGGGCTGAGCGTTCGTCGCAGTCCTCCGGGGAGCACAGGGGAAAGCAGGTGCGCTGTGCGGCCGTGCGCCGTATGCCGTGGCGACGTGCGCCTGGAGTCGATCCGTACCGATCCCGTCGATGGCTCACTGCTGGTGCCCTGGGCGCTGGCGCTGGCGCTGATGCTGATCGGGGCCTGGTCGCTGGCCCGCTTCGTCACCGACCGCCT
Organism: Blastococcus sp. SYSU DS1021; assembly: GCF_054050995.1. Classification (NCBI taxonomy): domain Bacteria; kingdom Bacillati; phylum Actinomycetota; class Actinomycetes; order Geodermatophilales; family Geodermatophilaceae; genus Blastococcus; species Blastococcus sp. SYSU DS1021. The sequence goes on from NZ_JBJHAL010000009.1 coordinate 148,917, forward strand.
CTGACCGTCGGCATCACGCACCGCGGCCCCCGACCTGGAGGAGGTCGGGGGCCGCGGCGTCAGCAGGCGAGATCAGATGTCGTAGTACATCGCGAACTCGTGCGGGTGCGGGCGGAGGCGGATCGGGTCGATCTCGTTCTCCCGCTTGTACTCGATCCACGTCTCGATCAGGTCGGGCGTGAAGACGCCGCCGTCGATGAGGTACTCGTGGTCGACCTCGAGCCGGTCGAGGACGGCGTCCAGGGACGCGGGCACCTTGTCGATGCCCAGGGCCTCCTCGGGCGGCAGCTCGTAGAGGTCCTTGTCCACCGGAGCCGGCGGCTCGATCTTGTTCTTGATGCCGTCGAGGCCGGCCATGAGCATCGCCGAGAAGGCGAGGTAGGGGTTGGCCGACGGGTCGGGCACGCGGAACTCGATGCGCTTGGCCTTGGGGTTGTCGCCCGAGATCGGGATGCGGCAGCAGGCCGAGCGGTTGCGGGCCGAGTAGACCAGGTTGATCGGGGCCTCGTAGCCGGGGACCAGGCGGTGGTAGCTGTTCACCGTCGGGTTGGTGAAGGCCAGCAGCGACGGGGCGTGGGCCAGCAGGCCACCGATGTAGTGGCGGGCGGTGTCGGACAGCCCGGCGTAGCCGGTCTCGGCGTGGAAGAGCGGCTGCCCGTCCTTCCAGAGGCTCTGGTGGCAGTGCATGCCCGAGCCGTTGTCACCGAACAGCGGCTTGGGCATGAAGGTGGCGGTCTTGCCGGCGGCCCAGGCGGTGTTCTTCACGACGTACTTGAAGAGCATCAGGCTGTCGGCCGACCGCAGCAGCGTGTCGAACTTGTAGTTGATCTCCGCCTGCCCGCCGGTGCCCACCTCGTGGTGCCCGCGCTCGAGCTCGAGCCCGACACCGATGAGGTTCCGCATGATGTCGGCGCGCAGGTCGCTCTGCTGGTCGTAGGGCTCGACCGGGAAGTAGCCGCCCTTGGGGCGGGCCTTGTAGCCGCGGTTGGGGCTGCCGTCGAGCTCGGTGCGGGCCCCGGTTCGCCAGGAGCCCTCCTCCGAGTCGATGTGGTAGTACCCCTCGTTGATCGAGGTGTCGTACCGCACGGAGTCGAAGACGTAGAACTCCGCCTCGGGGCCGAAGTACGCGGTGTCGGCGATGCCGCTGGCGGCGAGGTAGGCCTCGGCCTTCTTCGCCACGTTCCGCGGGTCGCGGCTGTAGGCCTCACGCGTGATCGGGTCGTGGATGAAGAAGTTGACGTTCAGCGTCTTGTGCTTGCGGAACGGGTCCACGAACGCGCTGTTGGCGTCGGGCAGCAGCAGCATGTCCGACTCGTTGATCGCCTGGAACCCGCGGATCGAGGAGCCGTCGAAGCCGAGGCCCTCGCTGAACGTGTCCTCACCGAACGTCGATGCCGGGATGGTGAAGTGCTGCATGACGCCGGGCAGGTCGCAGAAGCGGACGTCGACGAACTCGACGTCGTTGTCGCGGATGTAGGCGGCGACCTCGTCGGGACTGGTGAACATCGATCCTCCGGGTGTGGGCGGACTGCCGGGCGACAGGTTATGAGCCGGGAGTTGCCCCGCGGTGTCCCGAGTGTTTCGTGGCGGTAACAACGCCCTGGGCGTGTCGCGGGTCACGCGGCTCCCTGCGCGGTCCCGCTGCGGGCGTGCGAGCGCCGGGGGGCGGGGGGTCCGGTCATTACGCTGGCGGTCATGGTCAGTGATGCCGGACAACCCTCTCAGGCCCCCGCCCGCGGCGCCTCCCTGGGGTTGCCGTCCAGCGGACCCGGCTCGCTGGCGCCCTTCACCCGGCGGGTCGGCGGCTACCTCGTCGACGCCGTCGCCTCGGCGCTGATCGCCTGGGCGTTCACCGCCCCCGAGGGCCCGGGCAACTGGAGCCTGCTGGTCTTCGGCGTCCTGACCGTCGTCACCCTGGTGCTCTTCGGCCAGACCCCGGGGCACCGGGTGCTCGGCATGCGGCTGGCCCACCCGACGCCCGGCGCGCGGCTCGCGCCGTGGCGGGCCGTGGTCCGCACCGCTCTGCTGATGCTCCTCGTGCCGGCCCTGCTGGTCGACGCCGACGGCCGCGGCCTGCACGACCGGCTCACCGGCACGGCCGTCGTGCTCGACTGAACCCGTAACCCGGTGGACCGGTAGCGCCGGCGGACAGCACACTGCGCCGGTGATCGTCCGCCGCGAACGCCCCACCGACCACGCCGCCGTGGGTGCGCTGCACCGCTCGGCCTTCGCCACCGACCCCGCCGCGGGCGCCGTCCGCGCCGCGGACGACGTCCCCGAGGCGCGGCTGGTCGACGCGCTCCGGAACGATCCGGGCTTCCTGCCGCACCTGTCCCTCGTCGCCGTGGACGGGGACGACGTGCTCGGCCACGTGATCGCGACCCGGGGATGGCTGGAGCCTTTCGGCACCTCGGTGCTCGGGCTCGGCCCACTCGGCGTGCACCCCGCCCGGCAGGGCCGCGGGGTCGGCACCGTGCTGGTGCACGCCCTCCTGGCCGTGGCCGAGGCGGCCGGCGAGCGGCTCGTCGCGCTGCTCGGCTCACCGGACTACTACCGGCGGTTCGGGTTCGCCCCGGCCGCCGACCTCGGGGTCACCGCGCCCGATCCCCGGTGGGGCGCGCACTTCCAGGCCAGGCACCTCGACGGCCCGCGGCTGCGGGGCACGTTCCGCTACGCCGCGCCGTTCGACCGGCTCTGACGGCCTCCCTGCAGGGAGGCCGTCAGCGGCGGCGGACCTGGCGCTGGCTGATCGACATCTGGCGGCCGCCCGGGAGCGGGCCACCGGGAACCGGCATCCGCGGCCCGCCCAGCGCGCTCATCCGCCGGCCCAGGGCGTTGACCTCGGCCGCGCTGAGGTTGCGCGGCAGCTTCATCACGTGGGTGCTGAGCTTCTTCAGCGGCACCTGTCCCTCGTCGTCGCCGATGGTGACGTCGTAGATCGGCGTGTCACCGACGACGCGGGCGATCTTCTTCTTCTCCTGCGCGATCAGGCCGCGCACCCGGCTCGGGGAGCCCTCGCCGACGAGCACGATCCCCGGCCGGCCGAGCACCCGGTGCACCGCGTCCATCTGCGGGGTGCCGGCGACCCCGGAGGTGACCCGCCAGTCGCCGCGCATGCCCTCCAGCACCCAGGCGGCCGCACCCGGCTGGCCCTCGACCTGGGTGTAGGCCGAGCGCTGGGCGCGACGGCCGAAGACGATGAGCGCCGCCAGGCCACCGAAGAGCAGCGCCAGCGGGATGAACAGGAACGGCGCGCTCAGCAGGATGCCGATCAGCTCGATCACTGCCGCGACCGCGACGAACCAGATCAGCATGATCCACGGCAGCTTCGGGTCGTTGCGCCGCGTCAGGGTGTAGGCCTGCTTGAGCATGCCGACCTGGCTGCGCACCTTCTTGAGGCGGCCGACCTTCGGCCGGCCGTTCTTGTCGAGCTTGGGGGCCTTGCCCGCCTTGCCCGAGCCGGCGGCCGAGGCACCCGAGCTCCGGCCACCGTCCTTCGGGGTGCGCCCGGCGCTGCCGCCCGGGGCGGTGGGGTCAGAGGACCTGCTGCGTGCCATGACCCCAGGATAGAAGAAGGACCCTCCTGCCCCCGACGCTCGCACGCTCGCGTCGGGACCCTGCAGCAGGGCCGCACCCGGGGTCAGCCCCGGGGGGTGAGCCCCCGCGCCTCGACCGCCTGCTGGTAGAGCCGCCCGGCGCGGTAGGAGCTGCGCACCAGTGGCCCGGCCAGGACACCCGGGAAGCCGATCTCCTCGGCGTCCTTCTGGAACTGCACGAACTCGTCGGGCTTGACCCACCGGACGACGGGGTGGTGCCGGGGCGAGGGGCGCAGGTACTGGGTGATGGTGAGCAGGTCGCACCCGGCGTCGTGCAGCGCCTGCATCGTCTCCACCACCTCGTGCGGCTCCTCGCCCATGCCGAGGATGAGGTTGGACTTGGTGACCAGCCCGGCCTCGCGCGCCGCGGTGATGACCGCCAGCGAGCGCTCGAAGCGGAAGCCCGGGCGGATGCGCTTGAAGATCCGCGGCACCGTCTCCACGTTGTGCGCGAGCACCTCCGGCCGGGAGGAGAACACCTCGGCGAGCTGGTCGGGGTCGGCGTTGAAGTCCGGGATCAGCAGCTCGACACCGCAGCCGGGCAGCGCGGCGTGGATCTGCCGCACCGTCTCGGCGTACAGCCACGCGCCGCCGTCGGGCAGGTCGTCGCGGGCGACGCCGGTGACCGTGGCGTACTTCAGACCCATGGTCGCCACGCTCTCGGCCACCCGGCGCGGCTCGTCGGCGTCGAACTCGGCCGGCTTGCCGGTGTCGATCTGGCAGAAGTCGCACCGCCGGGTGCACTGGTCCCCACCGATGAGGAACGTCGCCTCCCGGTCCTCCCAGCACTCGTAGATGTTGGGGCAGCCGGCCTCCTCGCAGACCGTGTGCAGGCCCTCGCGGCGGACCAGCGACTTCAGCTCGGTGTACTCGGGCCCGGTCTTGAGCCGGGTCTTGATCCACTCGGGCTTGCGCTCGATCGGGACCTGGCTGTTGCGCACCTCGAGGCGCAGCAGCTTCCGGCCGGCGGGCTCGATCCGGGAGTCCTGGGCGGTGGTCGGTTCCGGGATCCTCGGCGGTGCCTCGCTCATGATCCCCACGGTACTCGCGAAGACGCCGCAGCCCCCGTCGCGCGAGGCGGCGGGGGCTGCGGCGGTGATCCGTCGTCGAGTAGCTCAGACCTGCTTGTCGTCCGGGCCGGCGGTCGGGCCGGCGTCCGAGCCGCCGCCCGAGGTGAAGGGCTTGGGCGCGTCGCTGCCGTTCTCCGTCGCGGCGTCGGGGCCGTCGCCCTCCACCAGCTGCGCGTCGCGGACGCCCATGTCGGACTCCGCCGGCGCCGAGTCGCTGGTCTGCGACGCGGTGGAGACGGTCTTGCCGGAGTTGCTGTCGGAACTGGGCACGGGGTCCTCTCGGTAGCTGGGCACCGGGCCGTCACCGGCAGGTGCGGGCGTCCACGCGTCGGCCTTCTTGCGCCGCAGCAGGACGAACGCGGCCGTACCCAGGGCGAGCACCGCGAACACCCAGGGCCAGCGCTTCGGCTCCGGCTGCACCCCGCCCCGCCGCTTGACGGTCGTCGCGGTGGCCTGGGCGGCCTTCTCGAACTCGCGGCGCTTCTTGCCGGCCTTCTTGCGGGCCTTCTTCGCCGTCTTCCGGGCCTTGCGGGTGGACTCGGCGGCCGCTGCGGCCACCTCGGCGCGCCGGGCGTCGAGCTCGCTGCGGGCGCTGTCCACCCCGGCGAGGAGCGTGCCGCGGGCGCTCTCCAGGGCCGGCGTCACCACGTCGCGGGCGGCGGTGACCCGTGGCGTGGTGTACGCCAGCGCCGCGGCCTGGGCCGCGGTCAGCCGCGGGGCGACGTCCTCGGTGAGCGCCCGCTGGGCCGCCCCGCGCGCCGCCTCCACCCGGGGGCCGAAGTCGGCCGCGGCCCGCGCGGCGGCCAGCTGTGCGGCGGTGAGCCGTGGTGCGGCGGCCTCCCGGGCCGCCTCCACCCGCGGGGTCAGGGCGTCACGGGCGGCCTCCACCCGGGGGCCGAGGGTGTCGCGCGCCGACGCGACGGCCGGCGCGGCCGCCGCCACCGCGGCAGCCATCTTGGGCGCCACGGCCCGCTGGGCCGCCTCCACGTGCGGGGTCAGTTGATCTGCGGCGGCGCGACCTGCCTCGGTCACCGCCGTTCCCAGGTGGGACAGGCCCTCCTGCACTTCCGCGCTGATGATTTCGCCGCGCGTCTTCTTGCGGAACACGAGCTGCACCTCCGAGTTGATCGTCTGGCGGTCATCCTGCCCGGTCCGGCCGGTGCCCACACCCCGAGGACGGAGGTGGGTGAGTGACGTGGCGGCGATCTGGTTACGGTCCGGCGGTGCAGTTGCGCATCTTCACCGAACCGCAGATGGGCGCCACCTACGACGACCTGCTGGCCGTCGCCCGGCGCACGGAGGACACCGGCTTCGACGCCTTCTTCCGGTCCGACCACTACCTGACCATGGGTGGGGACGGCCTGCCCGGCCCCACCGACGCCTGGATCACCCTCGCCGGGCTGGCCCGCGAGACCAGCCGGATCCGCCTCGGCACGCTCATGACCGCCGGCACGTTCCGCCTGCCCGGCCCGCTGGCGATCTCCGTCGCGCAGGTCGACCAGATGAGCGGGGGCCGGGTCGAGCTGGGCATCGGCTCGGGGTGGTTCGAGGCCGAGCACACCGCGTACGGCATCCCGTTCCCGCCGCTGGGGGAGCGCTTCGACCGGTACGAGGAGCAGCTCGCGGTCGTCACCGGGCTCTGGCGCGCGCCGGTGGGGGAGACGTTCGACTTCGCCGGGCGGTACTACCAGCTCTCGGGCTCCCCGGCCCTGCCCAAGCCGGTGCAGGACGGCGGCATCCCGGTGCTCGTCGGTGGCCGCGGCAAGCAGCGCACCCCGCGGCTGGCGGCCCGGTACGCGAGCGAGTTCAACGTGCCGTTCATGTCCGCCGCGGACAACGCCCGGTTGTTCGCCGGCGTCCGCGAGGCCTGCGACGAGGTGGGCCGCGACCCGTCGTCCCTGGTGTACAGCTCGGCGCTGGTGCTCTGCGTCGGCCGGGACGAGGCGGAGCTCGCTCGCCGGGCGGCGGCCATCGGCCGTGACGTGGACGAGTTGCGCGAGCACGGCGTCGCCGGCACGCCGGCCGAGGCCGTCGACGTGCTGGGCCGGTACGCCGAGGCCGGCGCGCAGCGGGTGTACCTGCAGGTGCTCGACCTCGCCGATCTCGACCACCTGGACCTGGTGGCGGCCGAGGTGGCACCGCAGTTGCGCTGAGCGGCCCGGCGAACACGCCTCTCGCCCGGGAGCTCGCCGCTCAGCCGGACGGTGCGACGTCGGCCTCGGCGACCGGTGGCCGAGGCGCCGGCACGTGCTCCCGTGCCTCCGGGACGTACTGCCGCACTCCGCCGCCGGCGCGCTTGGCGGCGTACATCGCCACGTCGGCGTGGCGCAGCAGCGCAGCGGGGTCGCCGGCGTCGCGGGGGGCCAGGGCGAGGCCGATGCTGACGCCCACCCGCACCGGCACGCCGGCGACGGTCACGGGCAGGCGCACGACCTCGGCCAGCCGCTCGGCGCAGTCGGGGGCGGTGCCGGGATCCGTGGCATCCAGCACCACCACGAACTCGTCCCCCCCGAGACGGGCCACCAGGTCGCCGGGGCGCAGCGCCGCGCGCAGCCGCTCGCCCAGCCGACGCAGCAGCTCGTCCCCTGCCTCGTGCCCGAGGCCGTCGTTGACCGCCTTGAACCCGTCGAGGTCCAGCAGCAGCAACCCGGTGGGCCTGGCGGCGCCGAGGTCGTCCGCCAGGCGGCGCATCAGGGACCGGCGGTTGGGCAGACCGGTCAGGTCGTCGGTGCCCGCCTGGCGCCGGGCCTCGTGCAGGGCCCGGCTCTCCGCGAAGGTCACCGTGCTGCGCAGGAGGAAGGCCGCCACGCAGGCCACGGCGCAGATCTCGCCGGGGCCGGTGCGGCCGTCGCCCCACTGGGCACCGAGCACCCCGAGCGAGCCCACCGCGCACGCCAGGGGGATGGCCAGCGACCGCCAGCGGACGCGGTGTTCCGGTACGTCGGGGGCGCGTCGGCGGGGCCGGGTCAGCGAGGCCCCGGCAGCGGTCAGGCTGGCGTTGACCATCCAGAGCAGGTCCAGCGGGCCGCCCGGGACGTACCCGCCGGACGCCTGCTCCCTGGCCAGCAGCAGGTCACCGGCGAACTTCACGGCCACGATCACGCAGACGATGGTGAGAACGAGGTCGGCCCGGTGCCCGATCATCGCCAGCACCGCGCCCACGAGCGCCAGCAGCAGCACGTCGGCGACCGGGTAGGCCAGGTTCACGGCCACGCCGAACCCGGACATGCCCGGGGCCCCGACGGCCGGGTCGAGGACCGTGACGGCGACCGCGGTGGCGCCCAGGGCACCGACCAGGCCATCGAGCCAGGTGCCGGGACGGGGGCGGGTGAGCCGGGCGTACACCATCAGCACCGGGGTCGCGAACAGCGCCGGGTAGGCGCCGAGCCAGAACGCGTCGGCGGCCGAGGGGAACGGCGGATCCGGGTTCCCGGCCAGCAGCAGCCGGTGAGTGAGGTCGCCGGCCAGGTTGAACAGCCAGGCGGCGGCCGCGGCCCACCAGACGAACCGTTCCGCGGGCACCCGCTGGGCCGCCCGCAGGCACACCGCGACCGCGAGCAGCGGGGCGCCGATGCCGAGCGCTCCCGAGTCGACGAGGTCGGCTGCCGGCGTCCCCGGAGCCTGCCACAGCCCCAGGGCGAACACAGCCGTGCAGACGAAGGTCGCCGCCACCACCAGCCGCCACCCCGCGTCCGACCAGCCACTTCTCACCGTCTGGGCGCGACCTCGGGGCACGCGCGCACCTTGGCACACCGACGGCTCAGGGGGTGGCGAACCGCGGCCCGACGCGCGCATTCAGGTGCGAGCCCGTTCCCCGGCCGCGCGGGGGGCGGGTACCGCCCGGCGGGGCGGCGCGGTCCGGACGCGGTCGGCCAGCCAGGTGAGGAAGTCCGCGACCGGCATCGGCCGCGCGACGGCCCAGCCTTGGGCGACGTCGCAGCCCAGGCCGGCGAGCACGGCGGCCGTCTCGTCGTCCTCCACGCCCTCGGCGACGAGGCTGAGCCCGAGGTCGTGGGCCAGCGCCACGGTGTGCCGCACGATGGCCGTCGCCCGGTCGTCTCGACCCACGTCGTGGGTGAGGCTCCGGTCGAGCTTGAGCTCGTCGGCCGGGAGGTGCCGCAGGTAGGCCAGCGAGCTGTACCCGGTGCCGTAGTCGTCGATCGAGGTCCGGATGCCCAGCCGGCGCAGTTCGCCCAGCACCGTGCGGCCCCGGTCGGGATCGGCCATGAGGGTGTCCTCGACGAGCTCGAGGGTGAGCGCCCGGGCCGGCAGGCCGTGCGCCCGGAGCAGGCCGGACACGGTGGCCGGCAGGTCCGGATCGGTCACGTTGGCCGCCGACAGGTTCACCGACACGGGCACCGCCCGCTCCGGCCACCAGCGGGTCGCGGCAGCCAGCGCGAGGCCGAGGACCGTGTCGGTCAGCGGCCGCATCAGGCCGGCCTGCTCGGCGGCGGGCAGCACCACGGCCGGGGAGAGCAGACCGCGCACCGGGTGCTCCCACCGCACGAGCGCCTCGACGCCGACGACGTCCCCGCTGGCCAGGGAGACCTGGGGCTGCAGGTGGACCACGAGCTGCCCCTCGTCCAGGGCGGTGCGGAGGTCCTCCATGGTCCGGAGCCGGTCGCCGGAGCCGCTCGCCGGGTCCGGGACGTAGGAGCGCACCCCCTCGCGGGCGTTCTTGGCCGCGTACATCGCCACGTCGGCGCAGCGCAGCAGCTCGGTCACCGTGGCGGCCGGCACCGGGCCGGTGGCGATGCCGATGCTGACCCCGACGTGCAACCGGACCCCGTCGACGACGAACGGCTCGAGCACCCGGGCGCGCAGCCGGTCGGCGCGGGCGACGGCGTCGTCCAGACCGCAGCCCGGCAGCAGGACGGCGAACTCGTCCCCGCCCAGCCGCGCCAGCAGGTCGCCCGGCCCCAGCTCCGGGCACAGGCGGGGGCCGACCATGCGGAGCAGGTCGTCGCCCGCGGCGTGCCCCAGGCTGTCGTTGACCTCCTTGAACCCGTCCAGGTCGAGCAGCAGCAGGGCCACCGGCCGGCCGGTGCCCGACCGGAGGGCGGTCCGCGCCCGCTCGAGCAGCTCACGCCGGTTGGGCAGGCCGGTGAGTTCGTCGGTGCGCGCCTGCTCGCGGATCTCGTGCAGCCCACGCAGCTCCTGGACCGACATGGCCGTGCGCGCGAGGATCGCCAGCAGGCAGGTGACGGCGGCCCAGCCGGCGACACCGAGGGCGCCCGATCCCCAGGTGGAGACGAGCACCACCACGCTCATCACGCTCGAACCGAGGGGGACGAAGGCCACCCGCCAGCTCAGGCGTGCGACCGGATCGGCGTCCGCGGGCTCGATCCGGTCGGTGCGTCCCGCGACGTGCGCGGCCGCGGCGGCGAAGGCCGCACCGGACAGCCAGATCAGGGTCAGGGTGCTGTGCGGGGCGATCTCCCCGCGCACCGCCTGCTTCAGGTAGAGGGCGTCCGCGGTGAGGGTGCACAGCAGGCCGGCGACGAGCAGCACCAACGGCCAGTCGCGCCGGAACCCCATCACTGCGCAGACGGCCGACACGGCGGCCAGCAGCAGGGTGTCGGTGACCGGGTACAGCTGCACGACGGCGAACGGGCCGTCGGCCGGGCCGGCCGCGATCGACGGCAGCAGGGTGACGGCGAAGATGACCGCACCGCACGCCCCGGTCAGCGCGTCGAACCACATGCTGGGGTGCGTCGCGGTGACCCGGGACCGGACCACTCCCACCAGGGCCACGCCCATCGCCGGGTAGGCCGGTGCCCAGAGGGTCAGCAGCAACCACGTCGGCACGTCACCGAGCAGGGGGACGAACACGAGCGAGTAGAGGAGCGTGCTCGTCGCGGTGGCGGCGAACGCCACGGTGAGGGCGTTCCAGATCAGCCGGTCCGGCCCGCCACCTCGCGCGGTCCGCCGGCAGACCGCCGCCCCGAGCAGGTACACGGCGGTGTAGAGGACGAGGTCGTAGACGACGGTGACCGCGGTGCCGGGCGGGCGCCCGAACGCCCCGGTGGCGTAGGCCGCCACCACCCCGGCGCAGGCGAGCAGCAGCCCGCCGGTCGCGGGTGCGCGCCCACCACGGAGCTGCGTGTCTGGTCCGGCCACGGGGACGTCATCGGTACCGCACCGCCCGCGCCGCAGCCGGATCGCGCGCTTCCCCTCCAAGGGGGGAGGCCGCCGCGTGGCTCGCGGAGGCGTCCGGGCCGCGGCCCCGGCGCGCCGCGATAGCATCGGGCGCGTGACCGGGCGGCTCCTGCTTCGCCGGCCGTGCTGACCGCAGACCCCTCGGACAGCACGGCGACCCCTCCTGCGTGAGGGGTTTTTTGTTGCCCACCACCGGTACCGCACCGCCCGCACCACGATCCGGGAGCACGAGACGATGAGCCAGACCGACAGCCACAGCACCGAGGCCACGGGCGGCGGGGACATACCTCGGCACCGGTACACCCCGGCGCTGGCCCAGCGGATCGAGCTGGCCTGGCAGGACCGCTGGGAGGCCGAGGGCACCTTCCACACGCCCAACCCGGTCGGCCGGCTGAGCGGTGGCTTCGAGCGCGTCGCCGACCGGCCGAAGTTCTTCGCGATGGACATGTTCCCGTACCCCTCGGGCGCGGGCCTGCACGTCGGTCACCCGCTGGGCTACCTGGGCACCGACGTCACCAGCCGGTTCCGCCGCATGGACGGCGACAACGTGCTGCACCCGATGGGCTACGACGCCTTCGGGCTGCCCGCCGAGCAGTACGCCGTGCAGACCGGGCAGCACCCGCGCATCACCACCGAGGCGAACATCGCCGCGATCAAGGCGCAGCTGCGCCGGCTGGGGGTCGACCACGACCAGCGGCGCACCTTCGCCACGATCGACCCGGGCTACTACAAGTGGACCCAGTGGATCTTCCTGCAGATCTTCGGTTCCTGGTTCGACGAGGCCGCCGGGAAGGCGCGGCGGATCGAGGAGCTGGTGGCCGAGCTGGACGCCGGCACCCGTGAGCCGGCCGAGGGGACGAATCCGTACGGCCGCCCCTGGGCCGAGCTGGACGAGGTGGAGAAGGGCGCCGTCGTCGACGCGCACCGGCTCGCCTACCTGCACGAGGCGCCGGTCAACTGGTGCCCGGGCCTGGGCACCGTGCTGTCGAACGAGGAGGTCACGCCCGACGGGCGTTCCGAGCGCGGCAACTTCCCGGTCTTCCGGCGGCCGCTGAAGCAGTGGATGATGCGGATCACCGCCTACGCCGACCGGTTGCTGGCCGACCTGGACCGGCTGGACTGGTCGGACTCGCTGAAGCTGATGCAGCGCAACTGGATCGGCCGCTCCACCGGCGCCCGGATCCGGTTCGCCGCCGGGTCGCAGACCATCGAGGTCTTCACCACCCGGCCGGACACCCTGTTCGGCGCCACCTACATGGTGCTGGCGCCCGAGCACCCGCTGGTCGAGCAGCTGACCGCGGACGCCTGGCCCGCGGGCACCGACCCGCGGTGGACCGGCGGTGCGGCCACCCCGGCCGAGGCGGTGCGCGACTACCAGCGGCAGGCCTCGCGGCGCTCGGAGCTGGACCGCCAGGACGCCGGCCGGGAGAAGACGGGTGTCTGGCTGGGCGCCACCGCCGTCAACCCGGTGAACGGACGCGAGCTGCCGGTGTTCATCGCCGACTACGTGCTGACCGGCTACGGCACCGGCGCGATCATGGCGGTGCCGGGCGAGGACCAGCGGGACTGGGAGTTCGCACGGAAGTTCGGCCTGGAGATCGTGCCGACCGTCGAGCGGCCGGAAGGCTTCGACGACGACAGCGGCGCGTACACGGGCCCCGGACGGATGATCAACTCGGCCAACGACGAGATCTCGCTGGACGGCCTGGACAAGGCCGACGCCATCGCCCGGGTCACCGACTGGCTCGTGCAGCACGGGTACGGCGAGGCCACCACCACCTACAAGCTGCGCGACTGGCTGTTCAGCCGGCAGCGCTACTGGGGGGAGCCGTTCCCGATCGTCTACGACGAGCACGACCGGCCGGTCGCCGTCCCCGAGTCGATGCTGCCCGTGCTGCTGCCCGAGGTCGACGACTACTCGCCCAAAACCTTCGCCGACGACGACGCCGACTCCGCGCCGGAACCGCCGCTGTCGCGCGCCGGCGACTGGACCACCGTCGAGCTCGACCTCGGCGACGGCCCGAAGAAGTACCGCCGTGAGACCAACACGATGCCCAACTGGGCCGGGTCGTGCTGGTACTACCTGCGCTACCTCGACCCGGGCGACGACAGCCGGATGGTCGACCCGGAGCTGGAGCGGTACTGGATGGGCCCGCGGGAGCCCGGTGACACCGGCGGTGTCGACCTGTACGTCGGCGGCGTGGAGCACGCGGTGCTGCACCTGCTGTACGCCCGCTTCTGGCACAAGGTGCTGTTCGACCTGGGCCACGTCTCCAGCGAGGAGCCGTTCCGCCGGCTGGTCAACCAGGGCTACATCTCGGCCTACGCCTACACCGACGAGCGCGGGTTCTACGTGCCGGCCGCCGACGTGGAGGAGAAGGACGGCCGCTTCTTCTACGAGGGCAAGCCGGTCAACCGCGAGTACGGGAAGATCGGCAAGAGCCTGAAGAACATGGTGACGCCGGACGAGATGATCGGCGCCTACGGTGCGGACACCTTCCGCGTCTACGAGATGTCGACCGGCCCGCTGGAGCAGTCACGGCCGTGGGAGACCAAGGCCGTCGTCGGTTCGCAGCGCCTGCTGCAGCGCATCTGGCGGGTCGTGGTGGACGAGGAGACCGGCCGGGTGCGGGCCGACGACGTCGAGCCGGCCGAGGAGACGCTGCGCGCGCTGCACAAGGCGATCGACGGCGTCCGCGACGGCTACGCCACCCTGCGGTTCAACATCGCGATCGCCCGCGTCACCGAGCTGACCAACCACCTCACCCAGGCCTACGGCGCCGACCGGCCGGTGCCGCGTTCGGTGGCCGAGCCGCTGGTGCTGATGGTCGCCCCGCTGGCGCCGCACCTGGCCGAGGAGCTGTGGTCGCGGCTGGGCCACGAGGGCTCGTCGGCGTGGGCGCCGTTCCCGGTGGCCGACGAGCGCTGGTTGGTCGAGGACACCGTGCAGGTCGCCGTGCAGGTGAACGGCAAGGTGCGGTCGCAGGTGACGGTGCCGGCCGATGCCGACGCCGCGGCTCTGGAGGCGGCGGCGCGGTCCGACGAGAAGATCGCCGGCTACCTGGACGGCGCGACGATCCGCCGCATCGTCGCCGTCCCCGGCCGGCTGGTCAACTTCGTCCTGGGCTGAGGTCCGGGCCCGTCACCGCGGGGAAGGGTGCGCCGGCTCCTCAGGAGCCGGCGTGCTTGCCCGCTTCCCAGCCCGCGTCCCGCAGGTGGTCGGCGGCCCAGGCCAGCGGCGATCGCTCCAGCTCGGTGGCCATGGTGTCGTTCCACCGGTTGAGGAAGCCGAAGTTCGCGATGACGGCGACGATCTCGACGACCTGGTCGTCGTCGAAGTGCCGGCGCAGGTCGGCCACCTCCTCGTCGGTCACGGCGTTCGGCGTCACTCCGGCACCCCGGGCCACGCGCAGGGCGGCCCGCTCGCCGTCGGTGAAGAGGGGGCTGGACTCGAACTCCCAGACGGCGGCGAGCTTGGCGGCGTCGGCGCCCCGCTTCTCGGCCACGTGGGCGGTGTGGGCCTGGCAGTACGCGCAGCCGGCGGCGCCGGAGACGACGGTCGCGACCAGCTGCTTGAGCACGCCGCCGACCGTGCCCTCGGCCATGACCACCGCGTTGAGGTGGGCGAAGGCCTCCATGATCTCGGGGCGGCGGGCCATGGTCAGCGTGCTGTTGGGAAGGACACCCAGCGCGGCCTCCACGGCGCGGAAGGTCTCCTCGTACTGCGGCAGCGACTCGCGCGCCAGCGGCTCGATCCTGGGCATGGCGGCTCCTCCTCGGGACGGAGCCTTACCTTAGCGCTGAGATACCGCTGGGCGCCGACCGTGCCGGAGTGGCTAGCGCGCCGCCGCGGCCCCGGTGGCGGAGAGGGCGGCGCGCATCGCGCTCTCGACCGGCGGCAGCGCGTCGGCCACCGTCACGTCGCGCCCCAGCTCGGCCGAGAGCGACGTGACGCCGGCGTCGGGGATGCCGCACGGGATCATGTTGGCGAAGAACGACAGGTCGGGGTCGCAGTTGAGCGCGAAGCCGTGCATCGTCACGCCGCGGGCGACCCGGATGCCGATCGCCGCGACCTTGCGCTCGGGCCGGTGGGTCGCGGGGTCGGCGGGCAGCCACACCCCGCTGCGCCCCTCGACCCGCCCGGCGTCCACCCCGAACCCGGCGCACACGTCGATGAGCGCGCCCTCCAGCCGCCGCACGTAGGCGACGACGTCGACCGGATCGGGCAGCGCGACGATCGGGTAGCCGACCAGTTGGCCCGGTCCGTGCCAGGTGATCTTGCCGCCGCGGTCCACGTCGACGACGGGGGTCCCGTCGAACGGTCGTTCGTGCGCCTCGGTGCGCCGGCCGGCCGTGTAGACGGACGGGTGCTCCAGCAGCAGCATCGTGTCCGGGATGTCGCCGGCGACCCGCCGGGCGTGCAGTTCGCGTTGCGTCTCCCAGGCCTCCTCGTAGGGCACGGTCCCGGCGCGCACCACCCGCAGTTCGGTCACGCCACCAGCCTAGGCCCCGTCCCGAGGCTCGTCCCGAGCATGCGAGGGGGAGGAGGACGGGGTCCTTCTAGAGGCGGCGCGGTTCGAGCCGGGTCTCCACCGCCGTGCCGTCCGGGCCGCGTTCCACCCGGTAGGCGGCGGCGCCGGGGCGGTCGCTCACGACCTCGACGAGCTCGGTCCCGCGGTACACCAGCCCCGCGCCGTCGTCGGTGGCATGGCCCGCTGGCAGCGTGCCGTCGGCGACCAGGCGGTGGTAGAGCGGGCGGCGCTGTTCCTCGGAGTCGTAGTGGACGCCGTTGCTGGTGGGGATCAGCCCGAGTCCGTTCGTGACCGGCCGGAGGTCGGGACCGTAGGAGTCGGTGGTCCCGCCCACGTGCCAGCACAGCGACCCGGCCGACACCCCGGCCAGCACGACGCCGGCCCGCCACGCCTCGCGGAAAACCTCGTCCAGCCCGTGCACCCGCCACACGGCGAGCAGGTTCGCCACGCTCCCGCCACCCACCCACACCACGTCCTGCGCGAGCAGGTGCGCGCGCAGGTCGGCGACCGTGGGCATCGGGAACAGGCTCAGGTGGCTGACCTGCACGGAGCTGCCGGCGAACGCGCCGTAGACGCCGGCGACCCGTGCCGGGTCGTCGCCGGTGGCGGTGCCGAGGTAGCACAGGCGCGGGCGCTCGGGGCGCCCGGCGAGCTCGGCGGCGAGGTCGAAGACCGGTCCGGGCCGCCAGTCGGTGGGGCCGCGGCCGCGCGGGGTGAAGCCCATGCTGGTCGCCACGATCGTCGGTACCGACGCGGGCATCAGGGAGCTCCTCCGGACGGGGCCGGGCGCAGGCGGCGCAGCACGGCGCGGGCGGCGCGGGCACCGCTGGCCATCGCGCCCTGGATGGACGGGGTGTCCCGGTGGTCACCGCAGACGTACAGGCCCTCGCCGAGGTCGACCGGCCGGCGCAGCCGCAGCGGCGGGAGCGCCGCCGGTTGCGCCCCCGGCACGGTGACCGACGTCAGGTGCTCCAGGTCCGACGGCGCGACCCCGTGCGCCGCCGCGATCTCGCCGCGCACCTCGTCCTCCCGGCTCCGCGCGAGGGTGGAGCTGGCGACGAGCGCCCGGTCGTCGGGGCTGTAGCGCGGCTGGGCGTCGGAGAGCACGGCGCTGTTCACCAGCCGGCCCCGGGGCTGCCCGAGCACGATCAGCGGGGCGGGCCAGGGGGAGTCGGGGAGCACGTGCAGGTGGGTGGTGACCTCCCGAGGCGCGTCGGCCTCGACGGTGGGGAGCAGCCGCGACGCCGTGGCCGGATCGGTCGCGACGACGACGGCGTCGGCCGCCCAGCTGCCCGCGCCGGTGGACGCGGAGCCTGGCGACACCGAGCGCACCGGCGTGTGCAGGTGCAGCCGCCCGGCACCCAGGCGCCCCGCCAGCTGCTCGCCGACCGCCTGCATCCCGGCCGCCGGCAGCCCGATCGAGCCTCGGACGAAGCTGCGCCACAGCAGGTGCAGGTACCGGCTGGAGGTGACGAGCTCGTCCTCCAGGAGCACCCCGGCCAGGAAGGGGCGCAGGAACCGCTCCAGGGCGGCGTCCCCGACGCCGGCCGCGCGGAGAGCCTGCTCCGCCGAGTCCTCCGGCGCCCGCAGCAGGCGGCCGACGGGGGAGTACCCGGCGCGGAGCGAGTAGGTCACCAGCGCCGCCTTCTCCCGTGGGGAGCCCAGCGGCGCCGCTGCGGTGCCGACGACCGAGGCCGGCCGGCGGCGCGGGTCGACCACCTGGTGCGCCCGTCCGGCCACGCGGATCACCGCGCCCCGCTCGAACCAGCCGAGGTCCAGCGCGTCGAGGTCGAGGTCGGCCGCCCTCGGATAGCCGGTGTTGAGCACCTGGAAGCCACGGTCGACGACGAAGCCGTCGATGTGCTCGGTCGCCAGCCGCCCGCCGGCGTGCCCCCCGGACTCCAGCACGTGCACGTCCAGGCCGGCGGCGGCCAGCCGGGTGGCGGCGGACAACCCGGCCAGGCCGGCCCCGACGACGAGGACCTCCGCCCGCAGCGACGTGGACACCGCCCGACGGTATCCGTCGCCGGGGAGCCGTGCGGGCGCGCCCGTGGGCTGTGGACGACCGCGGCGCCGGCGACCCGACTGCGCCTACGGTCCTCCCTCGTGACCACCGCCGTTCCGCCCGCGGCACCGGGGGCTGCGCAGCCACCCGCGGTGCCTGGCTACGTGCTGCAGACCCTGCTCGGCCGCGGCGCGTCGGGGGAGGTGTGGCAGGCGGTGCCCCGGGAGGGCGGGGAGCCGGTGGCGGTGAAGGTCCTGGTGGCCGGGGACCCTGCGCGCCAGGCGCGCGAGGCCGTGCTGCTGGGCCGGCTGGACCACCCGCACCTGGTCCGGTTGATCGAGGTGGTGCACCAGCCCCGGCGCGGCGGCGGGTCGCGGGTCGCGCTGGTGCTCGAGCTGCTCGGTGGGGGCAGCCTCGCCGCGCTGCTCGCCCGGCGCGGCCGGCTCCGGCCCGGTGAGGTGGTGACGGCGATCGCGCCGGTGGCCGCGGCTCTGGCGCACGCCCACGACCACGGAGTGGTGCACGGCGACCTGGCGCCGGGGAACATCGTCTTCACCGGTGACGGGCGGCCGGTGCTCACCGACCTCGGGGTGGCCCGGGTGCTGGGGGAGACGGCGACGGCCGAGGTCACCCCGGCCTACGTCGACCCGGCGGTGGCCCGTGGCGGTGCGCCGGGTCCCGCCTCCGACGTCTTCGGCGCCGCGGCGGCGGCCTTCCACGCGCTCACCGGCATCGCCCCGTGGAACGCCGCGACCCCCGCCGGCGCCCTCGTCGTGGCCGCGACCGCGCAGCTGCCCAACCTGACCGAGCTGGCTCCGGAGGCGCCGCCCCGACTCGTCGAGGTCATCGCCCGGGGTCTCGCCGCCGATCCGCACGACCGCGGCACCGCGGCGGAGTTCGCGCGCGACCTGCGGCACGCCTGCCGGGCGGAGCCCGTGGCGCTGGGCGCCGTGGCGGGGGGCGGCCACGGCCGCCCCGACGTGCGCTCCGCGGTCACCCACGTGGTGCCGGGGCGCCGTCCCCGTCCCGGGCCGGTCGCCGTCGAGCCGTCGACGCGGCGACGGCGGTTCCGGCCTCCCGGCGTCGGCGTGGCCGCGGTGACCCGTGGGCTGCTCGCCACGGCGCTCGTGCTGGCGGCGCTCGCCGTCACCGCCTGGCTCGGTACGCGCTGGGGGAGTGACGCCGACCTGCCGCGCGCGGCCGCCGCCGGGTCGTCGGCCCCGGGCACCCGTGCGGCAGCCCCGCCGTCTCCCGCCGTGGAGGAGCGACCGCTGCCCGGGCCCGTGGTCCCCGAGACCTCCGATGACTGGCGGGCGCTGGTCACCGAGCTCTACGCCCGGCGCGCCGAGGGGCTCAGCGGCAGCCCGGCCCTGCTGCGGGCCGTGCACGTGATCGGCAGCCCGCTGCTGGCCGCGGACGAGGAGCACGCGCGCGCGCTGGCCGCGGCCGGTGAGGCGCTGAGCGGTTTCGCGCCGGTGGTCGACGACGTCACTGTCGTCGAGTCCTCGGACTCCCGGGCGGAACTGCTGCTGACCGACAGCTGGCCCGGCTACCGCGTGGTGCCCGCCGACCGAGTCGACGGCCCGGCGCTGCGCACGGTTCCCGGCCGACCCGAGGCCCGGGTGCGGATGGTCCTCGTCCGCGCCCCGGAGGGCTGGCGGATCGGGAGCGCTGAACGCCTGGCCTGATCCCGCCGGCCGGGTCAGTCCCGGGACACCGCGGCCTGCAGCGCGGCGTCGACGTCCCCGTGGGCGAACCGGAAACCGGCCTCCGTCAGCCGGTTCGGGACGGCCCGCTGGCCGGCCAGCACGCCCACGTCGGCGAACTCGCCCAGCACGATCCGCAGGGCTGCGCCGGGCACCGGCAGCGCGGTCGGCCGGTGGACGACCCGGCCCAGCGCCGCGGCGAACTCGGCGTTCGTGACCGGCTCGGGGCCGCACAGGTTGACCGGCCCCGGCACGGCGTGGGTGAGCAGGTACCGGATCGCGCCGACCTCGTCCTCCTGGCTGATCCAGGGCACGTACTGCCGGCCCGAGCCCAGCCGCCCACCGAGCCCGGCGCGGAACAGCGGCAGCATCCGCGCGAGCAGGCCGCCGTGCCCGAGCACCAGGCCCGTCCGCAGCGTGGTCACGCGCACCCCGGCGTCGGCGGCCGGCGCCGTCGCGCCCTCCCACGCCACGCAGACGCGGGCGAGGAAGTCGTCGCCGGCCGGGTCGGACTCGTCGACGACGCGGTCACCGGTGTCGCCGTACCAGCCGACCGCGGATCCGTTGAGCAGCACGCGCGGCCGGTCGGGGTCGGCGGCGACGGCGTCCCGCAGGGCCTCGCTCAGGGTCGCGGTGCTGTCCACCCGGCTGCCGAGGACCGCCTGCTTGTGCCGTTCGTTCCAGCGCCGGTCACCCACCCCCACGCCGGCGAGGTTGACGACGGCGTCGACGTCCCGCAGCAGCGCCGGGTCGATCCGCCGGTGCTGCGGGTCCCAGCGGTGTTCCTCGGCCGTCCGCGGGGTGCGGCGGACCAGCTGGATCACTTCGTGGCCGTCGGCGCGCAGCGCGGGCAGCAGCGCGCCGCCGATCATCCCGGAGGCACCGGCCACGGCGATCTTCACGGACGCTCCTGGGGAGGCAGGCCGGGGGGGGGGGGGGGGGGGGGGGGGGGGGGGGGGGGGGGGGGGGGGGGGGGGGGGGGGGGGGGGGGGGGGGGGGGGGGGGGGGGGGGGGGGGGGG
>NZ_JBJHAL010000010.1:0-139003 GCF_054050995.1 Blastococcus sp. SYSU DS1021
TTGTTATTTTGTCCGGGGGTGATCCGCGGGCGGGGGGGCGGGGCGGCGCCCCCCCCCCCCCCCCCGGCGGCGGGGCCGCCCCCCCCCCCCCCCCCCCCCCCCCGTCAGGGTGTTACTTGAGGATCTTGGTGACGCGGCCGGCGCCCACGGTGCGGCCACCCTCGCGGATGGCGAACCGCAGACCCTCCTCCATGGCGATGGGCTGGATCAGCTCCACCGTCATCTCGGTGTTGTCGCCGGGCATGACCATCTCGGTCCCGGCGGGCAGGGTCACGACGCCGGTCACGTCCGTCGTCCGGAAGTAGAACTGGGGACGGTAGTTGTTGAAGAACGGCGTGTGACGGCCACCCTCGTCCTTCGAGAGGATGTAGACCGAGCCCTCGAAGTTGGTGTGCGGGGTGATCGAGCCGGGCTTCACGACGACCTGGCCGCGCTCGACGTCCTCGCGCTTGATGCCACGGAGGAGCAGACCCACGTTGTCGCCGGCCTGACCCTGGTCGAGCAGCTTGCGGAACATCTCGACGCCGGTGACGGTCGTCTTCGTCGAACCCTCGCGGATACCGACGATCTCGATCTCCTCGGAGACCTTGACGATGCCACGCTCGACGCGACCGGTGACGACGGTGCCACGACCGGTGATCGTGAAGACGTCCTCGACGGGCATGAGGAACGGCTTGTCGATCTCACGCTCCGGCTCGGGGATCGCCGAGTCGACGGCGTCCATGAGCTCCATGAGCTTGTTGCCCCACTCGGCGTCGCCCTCGAGGGCCTTCAGCGCGGAGACGCGGACCACGGGGACGTCGTCGCCCGGGAACTCGTACTCGCTGAGCAGCTCGCGGACCTCGAGCTCGACGAGCTCGAGGATCTCCTCGTCGTCGACCATGTCGGCCTTGTTGAGCGCCACGACGATGTAGGGGACGCCGACCTGGCGGGCCAGGAGGACGTGCTCCTTGGTCTGCGGCATCGGGCCGTCGGTGGCGGCCACGACCAGGATCGCGCCGTCCATCTGCGCGGCACCGGTGATCATGTTCTTGATGTAGTCGGCGTGCCCGGGGCAGTCGACGTGCGCGTAGTGCCGGTTCTCCGTCTGGTACTCGACGTGCGCGATCGAGATCGTGATGCCGCGAGCCTTCTCCTCGGGCGCCTTGTCGATCATGTCGAAGGCGGAGGCCTCGTTGAGGTCCGGGTACTTGTCGTGCAGGACCTTGGTGATCGCCGCGGTCAGCGTCGTCTTCCCGTGGTCGATGTGCCCGATGGTGCCGATGTTGACGTGCGGCTTGGTCCGCTCGAACTTGGCCTTGGCCACTGGGTTCCTCTCCTCGTGGTTACGCAGGTGGTGCGTGCTCTGGGGTGGGGGCTGTGCTCCGGAGCTCGCGGGCGGTCGCCCGCATCCCGGTTACTCGCCGGTCGCCTTGGCGATGATCTCCTTGGCGACGTTGGCCGGGACCTCGGCGTACGAGTCGAACACCATCGAGTAGCTCGCCCGTCCCTGGGTGCGGCTGCGCAGGTCGCCCACGTAGCCGAACATCTCCGACAGCGGGACCAGTGCCCGGACGACGCGGGCGCCGGAGCGCTCCTCCATCGCCTGGATGAGCCCGCGGCGGGAGTTGAGGTCGCCGATCACGTCGCCCATGTTCTCCTCGGGCGTCGTGACCTCGACCGCCATCAGCGGCTCGAGCAGGGCCGGGTCGGCCTTGCGCGCCGCCTCCTTGAAGGCGATCGAGCCGGCGATCTTGAAGGCCATCTCCGAGGAGTCGACCTCGTGGTACTGGCCGTCGAGGAGGCTCGCCTTGACGCCCACCATCGGGTAGCCGGCGAGGACGCCGTACTGCATGGCGTCCTGCATGCCCTGGTCCACCGACGGGATGTACTCCTTGGGGACGCGACCGCCGGTGACCTTGTTCTCGAACTCGTAGGTCGCGGAGTCGGCACCCATGGGCAGCGGCTCGATGGCGATCTGCACCTTCGCGAACTGCCCGGAGCCACCCGTCTGCTTCTTGTGGGTGTAGTCGTACCGCTCGACCGCCTTGCGGATCGTCTCGCGGTAGGCGACCTGCGGCTTGCCGACGTTGGCCTCGACGTTGAACTCGCGCCGCATGCGGTCGACGAGGATCTCCAGGTGGAGCTCGCCCATGCCGGAGATGACGGTCTGACCGGTCTCCTCGTCGAGCTTGACCTGGAAGGTCGGGTCCTCCTCGGCGAGCTTCTGGATCGCCGTGCCCAGCTTCTCCTGGTCGCTCTTGGTCTTCGGCTCGATGGCGACCGAGATGACCGGGGCCGGGAAGGTCATCGACTCGAGGATCACCGGCTTCTGCGGGTCGCAGAGGGTGTCACCCGTCGTCGTCTGCTTCAGGCCGTTGACCGCCACGATCTGGCCGGCGCCCACGCCCTCGCGCTCCTCGCGCTTGTTCGCGTGCATCTGGTAGATCTTGCCGACCCGCTCCTTGCGGTCCTTGGTGCTGTTGAGCACCGGGGAGCCGGAGTCGAGGCGACCCGAGTACACGCGGATGTAGGTCAGCTTGCCCAGGTGCTGGTCGGTCTGGATCTTGAAGGCCAGCGCCGAGAACGGCTCGTCCTCGTCGGCGTGCCGGAGCACCTCGGTCTCGCCGTCCATGGCGGTACCGACGATCGCCTCGACGTCCAGCGGGCTGGGCAGGTAGTCCGTGACCGCGTCGAGCAGGGGCTGCACGCCCTTGTTCTTGAAGGCGGTACCGGTGAGCACCGGGTTCACCTGCGCGGCGATGGTCGCCTTGCGGATGGCGGCCTTGAGGCGGTCGACCGAGATCTCCTCGCCCCCGAGGTAGGACTCCATGAGCGAGTCGTCGAAGTCCGCGATGTTCTCGAGCAGCTTCTCGCGGTACTCGGCGGCCTGGTCGGCGAGCTCCGCGGGGATCTCCTCGACCGCGTAGTCCTCGCCCATCTTGGTCTCGCCGCGCCAGGTGAGCGCCCGCATCTGCACCAGGTCGACGACGCCGATGAAGTCGGCCTCGGCCCCGATCGGCAGCTGCAGCACCAGCGGGTTCGCCCCGAGGCGCTCCACCATCATGTCCACGCACCGGAAGAAGTCGGCGCCGGTCCGGTCGAGCTTGTTGACGAAGCACATGCGCGGGACGCCGTACTTCTCGGCCTGCCGCCAGACCTGCTCGGTCTGCGGCTCGACGCCGGCGACACCGTCGTAGACGGCGACGGCACCGTCGAGCACCCGCAGCGACCGCTCCACCTCGACGGTGAAGTCGACGTGCCCGGGGGTGTCGATGATGTTGATGTCGTAGCCGTTCCAGGAGCACTTCGTCGCGGCGGACGTGATGGTGATGCCGCGCTCCTGCTCCTGCTCCATCCAGTCCATCGTGGCCGCGCCGTCGTGGACCTCACCGATCTTGTAGTTGATACCGGTGTAGAAGAGGATGCGCTCGGTCGTGGTGGTCTTGCCGGCGTCGATGTGCGCCATGATCCCGATGTTGCGGGTCTTGGCGAGCTGGGCCTCGTTGCTGGCCATTCCTTACTCCTCTTGCTGGTTGTCCGTGTGCGGGTGCCGGGGGTCGCCCGGGAGTCCCGCCGACGGCGGGCGCTGGTGCGTTACCAGCGGTAGTGCGCGAAGGCCTTGTTCGACTCGGCCATCTTGTGCGTGTCCTCGCGCCGCTTCACAGCCGCACCCAGACCGTTGCTCGCGTCCAGCAGCTCGTTCATCAGACGCTCGGTCATCGTCTTCTCGCGGCGGCCGCGGCTGTACTGGATGAGCCAGCGCAGGCCGAGGGTGGTGCTGCGGGAGGCGCGGACCTCGACCGGGACCTGGTAGGTCGCACCACCGACGCGGCGGCTGCGGACCTCGAGGGCCGGCTTCACGTTGTCCAGCGCCCGCTTGAGCGTGACGACCGGGTCGGTGTCGGTCTTGGCGCGGCAGCCCTCGAGGGCGCCGTAGACGATCGACTCGGCGACCGAGCGCTTGCCGTCGACCAGCACCTTGTTCACCAGCTGGGTCACCAGCGGCGACTGGTACACCGGGTCGGCGACGAGCGGGCGACGCGGCGCGGGGCCCTTGCGCGGCATTAGCTCTTCTCCTTCTTCGCGCCGTAACGGCTGCGAGCCTGCTTGCGGTTGCGGACACCCTGGGTGTCCAGCGAGCCACGGATGATCTTGTAGCGCACGCCCGGCAGGTCCTTCACGCGGCCGCCGCGCACGAGCACCATCGAGTGCTCCTGCAGGTTGTGACCGACGCCCGGGATGTAGGCGGTCACCTCGATGCCACTGGTGAGGCGGACGCGAGCGACCTTGCGCAGCGCCGAGTTCGGCTTCTTCGGCGTCGTCGTGTACACGCGCGTGCAGACTCCGCGACGCTGGGGCGAACCCTTCAGCGCCGGGGTCTTGGTCTTCTCGACCTTGTCCTCGCGGCCCTTGCGGACCAGCTGGTTGATCGTGGGCATGGGTGGCCTGGATCTCCTACCTGCGCTGGGGTGGTGCTCGTCTGTTTTCTGCTCTGCGGTGGTGCTGGGGTGCCGGTCCCTCGTCGGAACCTCCCCGACCCCGGCCCTGTTCCACGTCCGGTCCACGTGGTCGGGCGTGTCGCCCTTCCTCGGACCGGTGCGGCGTCTGACCGAACTCGGTTGCCCCTCGCGACTCGGCGCCGCCACCCACCCCGGCCGGGCCGGGAGGACGGTCCCCGGCGACCCTGAGATCTGCATCTCGGGCCGCCCAGGCGCACCGCGAACGGGAGCAGGCCCAGGGCACCCTGGGCACGGCTGACCACGATACCCGTGCCCGCGGAGCCGGTCAAAGCCGGGTGCCTCACATGCGTCGACAGGTCGACGGGAGGGGCTGGGTGGCAGCCGGAGTGCCCGGACACTACCGCCGCCCCGGCCTCGGGGACAGCTCCACCGCGCACCCCGGCGCGCGACCGATACCGTGCGGACGACGTCAACGGTGGCGCCGCGACACAGAGGAGTGCACGTGCGGATCGGCATCCAGGCCAGCTACAGCGGGGGTTTCCAGGAGACGGCGGCGGAGATCCGCGATCTCGAGGCCGCGGGGCTCGACCTGGCCGCGGTGGCCGAGGTCTACACCTTCGACGCGGTCAGCCAGCTCGGCTACCTGGCGGCGGTGACCGAGCGGGTCGAGCTGCTGAGCGCGATCTTCCCCATCTACAGCCGCACCCCGGCGCTGACCGCGATGACCGCCGCCGGCCTGGACTTCGTGTCCGGCGGCCGCTTCACCCTCGGGCTCGGCGCCTCCGGCCCCCAGGTGATCGAGGGCTGGCACGGCGTGCCCTACGACGCGCCCCTGCAGCGCACCCGCGAGGTCGTGGAGGTCTGCCGCCAGGTGTGGCGCCGGGACCGGCTCGACCACCAGGGGAAGAAGTACACGATCCCACTGCCGGCCGACCAGGGCACCGGCCTGGGCAAGCCGCTCAAGCTGATCAACACCCCGGTCCGCGACCGGATCCCGGTGATGCTGGCCGCCCTCGGCCCGAAGAACGTCGAGCTCGCCGCCGAGATCGCGGAGGCCTGGGAGCCGATCTTCTTCGTGCCCGAGAAGGCGGCGTCGGTGTGGGGCGACTCCCTGGCCGCCGGCAAGGCCAAGCGCGACCCGGCGCTCGGCGACCTGCAGGTCGTCACCGGCGTCCCCGTCGCCGTCGGTGACGACGTCGAGGGGCTGCTGGAATCCGTGAAGCCGGCGCTCGCCCTCTACATCGGCGGCATGGGCGCCCGCGGCAAGAACTTCTACAACGACCTCGCCGTCCGGTACGGCTACGAGGCCGAGGCGAGGACCATCCAGGACCTCTACCTCGACGGCAGGAAGGACGAGGCCGCGGCCGCCGTCCCCGACGAGCTGGTGCGGGCGTCGTCGCTGATCGGCCCGGAGGGCTACGTCGCCGAGCGGATCACCGCCTTCGCCGAGGCCGGCGTGACCACCCTGATGCTCCAGCCGCTCGACGGCAGCAGGGAGGGGCGGCTGCGGACGGTCGAGACCGTGAAGCGGCTGGCCGGGTAGCCGTTCGCAGCAGGAGACGGCGACTCCGGCTCCCCGCCCGTCGCACGCGCCCGGGATGGCGGGACACGTGCGCGCGCTCTACGGTGCGCTTCCGGCTGCACCTGCGACGTGCAGCGCACGCACGGACGGGTGGAAGGGAGAACGGGCCGCGCCGCACCGGCACCGGCGCCCCCGACGACAGATGCGCATCTCGTGGCGGTGGCTGCGGCCCGGCCAGCTCGGGACGGAGGCGGAACAGGCGACGTTCCGGACCCTCCACTCGGCCTCCCTCACCGCGCCCGCGCTGCGTGAGGGCCTGACCGCGAGCTCGGCGGAACGTGCGGTCCGCCATCTGCGCGACCTGCTCGGGGTGCCGGCGGTCGCGCTCACCGACACCGTGTCCATGCTCGCGTGGGACGGTCGGTTCGGACACCACGAGCGGCACGCCTCGGCTCTTGCCGCCTTCGTGCTCGAGTCGGGCAACACCGTGGTCCGGGACCGCACCGACTTCTCCTGCGCCTATGCCGGGTGCGGGCTGCGACAGGCCGTGATCAGCCCGCTCGTGGTGGACGACCGGGTGGTCGGCACCCTGCAGGCGTTCACGCCGTCCGCGTCCACCCGGCTCGTGCGGGCCGCCGGCGAGGTCGCACGCTGGGTGTCGGGGAACCTGGAGCTCGCCGAACTCGACGCCTCCCGCACCCGGCTGATGGAGGCCGAGGTACGGGCGCTGCGGGCGCAGATCAGCCCGCACTTCATCTACAACTCGCTGACCGCGATCGCGTCGTTCGTGCGCACCGATCCGGAGCGGGCCCGGGAGCTGCTGCTGGAGTTCGCCGACTTCACCCGGTACTCCTTCAGCCGGCACGGCGAGTACACGACGCTGGCCGAGGAGCTGCGGTCGGTCGAGCGCTACCTCGTGCTCGAGAAGGCCCGGTTCGGCGACCGGCTCCAGGTGACGCTGCGGGTGGCCCAGGAGGTGCTGCCGGCGGCCGTGCCGTTCCTCTGCCTCCAGCCGCTCGTGGAGAACGCCGTCCGGCACGGGCTCGAACGCAAGCCGGGTACCGGGACGGTCACCATCATCGCCGCGGACAACGGCGGCGAGTGCCTGATCTCCGTGGAGGACGACGGCATCGGCGAGGACCCGGAGAAGGTGCGACGGGCGCTCGCCGGCGACACGTCCGTCGACTCGGTGGGGCTGGGCAACGTGGACGCCCGGCTGCGCACCGCCTTCGGCGACGACTACGGCCTGGTCGTCGAGACCGGCCCGGGAGCCGGCACGAAGGTCAGCGTGCGGGTGCCCAAGTTCGCCCCGGGGGTGCGCCCGTGACGGCCGACCTGTTGACCGTGCTGGTGGTCGACGACGAGCGCCCCGCCCTCGACGAGCTCCGCTGGCTGCTCGAGCGGGACCCCCGAATCGGCACCGTCGTGACCAGCGACTCGGCCACCGAGGCGCTGCGGATCCTCCAGGAAGGAACCCTCGACGGGGTCTTCCTGGACATCCGGATGCCCGGGCTCACGGGCCTGGACCTGGCGCGGGTGCTGTCCCAGTTCAAGACGCCGCCTCCGGTGGTCTTCGTGACCGCCCACGACGACCACGCCGTCGACGCGTTCGAGTTGGACGTCGTCGACTACGTCCTCAAGCCCGTTCGGGACGACCGGCTGACGGAGGCGGTCCGCCGGGTGGCCGCTGCGCGGGCGGGCGGCCCCCCGCCCGCCGACGACGACATCGCCGTCGAGCTCGGCGGGGTGACGAGGTTCGTGCCCCGCTCCAGCATCCGCTACGTCGAGGCGCAGGGTGACTACGCCAGGCTGCACACCGCGTCGGGCGGCCACCTGGTCCGGGTTCCGCTGACCACCTTGGAGGAGGCCTGGAAGGACGCCGGGTTCGTGCGGATCCACCGGTCGCTGCTGGTCGCGCTGCAGCACGTGGACGAGGTGCGGATGGACGCCGGCCGGTGCACCGTGGTCGTCGGCGGCGTGGAGCTCGGGGTGAGCCGGCGGCACACCCGGGAGCTCCGCGACCTCCTGGTGCGCCGGGCGCGGCCGGGCCACTCGGGGAGGTGGTGAGCGGTGCCGGACCCGACCCCACGCCGGGTGCGCGTCACCAGCCCGCGCACCGGGGCTGCGCGGGCGCAACGGGTCCCGGCTGCCCGGGAGATCGACGACCAGACCCTCCTCGGCGAGGTGTACGTGACGTCGCTGCTGCGCTCCCAGCTGCGCCTGGCCCTGCTGACGATGGCCGCCCTGGCCGTGTTCGTCGGTGGGATCCCCCTGGTCTTCTGGCTGGTGCCGGATCTCGCCGCGGTCGAGGTGCTCGCCGTACCGCTCCCCTGGTTCCTGCTGGGGTTCGCCGTCTACCCGTTCCTGTTCGTGGTCGGCTGGCTCTACGTGCGTGCCGCCGAACGCACCGAGCGGGATTTCACCGACGTGCTGAACCGCTCGTGACGCCCCGGACCGGCCGGCCGTGACCGCGGCCGGCTACAGCATCGCCGGCGTCACGGTCGTGGTCGTCGCCACGTTGGCGATCGGTGCCTACGGGTGGCGGTTCTCGCGCACCACCAGCGACTTCTTCGTCGCCTCCCGCACGGTGCGGCCGGGGCTGAACGCGTCGGCGATCGGTGGG
The DNA here is from genome assembly GCF_054050995.1 of Blastococcus sp. SYSU DS1021. Lineage (NCBI taxonomy): Bacteria > Bacillati > Actinomycetota > Actinomycetes > Geodermatophilales > Geodermatophilaceae > Blastococcus > Blastococcus sp. SYSU DS1021. Next base: position 8,588 of record NZ_JBJHAL010000010.1, read on the forward strand.
GAGTACCTCTCCGCCGCCTCCTTCCTCGGTGTCGCCGGTCTGGTGCTGGCGTTCGGCACCGACATGCTGTGGTACCCGGTCGGCTGGACGGCGGGCTACCTGGTCCTGCTGGTGTTCGTCGCCGCGCCACTGCGCCGCTCCGGTGCCTACACGTTGCCCGACTTCGCCGAGAGCCGGCTGGAGTCGCTGGCGGTGCGCCGGTTCTCCTCGCTGCTGGTGGTGGCGATCGGCTGGCTGTACCTGATGCCGCAGTTCCAGGGCGCCGGTCTGGCGCTGGCCACCACGACCGGGACCGAGCCGTGGCTGGGCGGCGCGCTGGTCGCGGCGGTGGTGCTGGTCAACGTGCTGTTCGGCGGGATGCGGAGCATCACCTTCGTCCAGGCGTTCCAGTACTGGCTGAAACTCACCGCGCTGCTGTTCCCGGTGCTCTTCATGGCCGGCGTCTGGCTCGGCGACGGCGGCCCCTCCCCCGCTTCGGCCGTCGCCGGGGGCCTGGGTGGGTCCGGGGACGAGTGGGCGTCACCGCTCGCCGGGAGCGGGCACCAGCTCTACACGACGTACTCGATCATCGTCGCCACGTTCCTGGGCACCATGGGGCTCCCCCACGTGGTGGTGCGCTTCTACACCAACCCCGACGGCATCGCGGCCCGCCGCACGACGCTCCTCGTGCTGGCCCTGCTCGGTCTGTTCTACGTGCTGCCGCCGATCTACGGCGGCCTGGGCCGGCTGTACACACCGGACCTGATCAGCAGCGGCCGCACCGACACCGTGGTCCTGGAGCTGCCGGCGCGGATGCTGAGCGGCACGATGGGTGAGCTGCTGTCCGCCCTGACCACCGCCGGGGCCTTCGCCGCGTTCCTGTCCACGTCGTCCGGGCTGACCGTCGCGGTGGCCGGCGTGATCAGCCAGGACGTGATGGGACGCCGGTTCCGCGGGGTGCGCGCGTTCCAGGCGGCGGCCGTCACGGCCGTCGTCGTCCCGCTCGGTCTCGCGTTGCTGACCGAAGGGGTCGGTGTCGCCCGGGCCGTCGGCCTCGCCTTCGCCTTCGCCGCCTCCACCTTCTGCCCGTTGCTGGTGCTGGGCATCTGGTGGCGCCGGCTCACCGACGCCGGCGCGATCGCCGGGATGCTCGTCGGTGGCGGCTGCGCCGGGTTCGCGGTGCTGGCCACCCTGCTCGGACTGGCTCCCGACGGCTGGCCCGGCGCCCTGCTCGCCCAGCCGGCTGCCTGGACGGTCCCGCTGGCGTTCCTCACGATGACGGTGGTCTCGCTGGCCACGCCCAGGCGCCTGCCCCGGCACGCCGCCCGCAGCATGGCCAGGCTGCACACACCCGAGGCGGTGCTGCTGGACCGCGGTCCGCTCCCCCGGTGATCGCCGAGGCGTCGCCGCGGTGCTGCGACGCCGTCCGTCACGAGACCGATGTGACCGGCGCCTCCCCGCGCGACCGTTCGTCCCGCTGGACGTGCCGTACGTCGACGCGTGCTCGCCGCTCACCGCAGAGTCCGCGCGGTCCCCTGCCCTCCCGGGAGCCGGCTCCCTAACGTGACAGCGCTCACACCTGGCCGCTGTTGCTCGGCCACGGTGGTCCCGACCCCGACCTGGAGGCCGCACGTTGACCCCGACAGACGAACGACGGTTGCTGACACCGCAGGAGTACCGCGCCGCACAGAACTCCCCGGAGTTCGTCGAGCTGAAGAAGCGGTTCCGCAGCTTCGCCTTCCCGATGACGGTCGCGTTCATCGTCTGGTACCTGCTCTTCGTCCTGCTGTCGACGTACGCCTCGGACTTCATGTCGACCCAGGTGTTCGGCAACGTGAACGTGGGCCTGCTGTTCGGCCTCGCCCAGTTCCTGACCACCTTCGTGATCACCCACCTCTACGTGGCGCACGCGAACAAGCGCACCGACCCCATCGCCGACGAGATGCGCGAGCGTCTCGAGGCGCACGACTACGCGCCCGACGCGACCGCCGGCGGCGACACCGACACCCAGGGGGCGACCCGTGCCTGAGCTGCTCGCCGCCGATGCCACCATCGGCAACCCGGCGATCAACATCTCCATCTTCGGCGCGTTCGTCGTCGTCACGCTGGCCATCACCTTCCGGGCCAGCCGCAACAACAAGAGCGCGGCGGACTACTACGCCGCAGGCCGCACCATCACCGGTCAGCAGAACGGCCTCGCCATCGCCGGTGACTACCTGTCGGCGGCCTCGTTCCTCGGCATCGCCGGCGCCATCGCCATCTACGGCTACGACGGCTTCCTCTACTCCATCGGCTTCCTGGTGGCGTGGCTGGTCGCGCTGCTGCTCGTCGCCGAGCTGATGCGCAACACCGCCCGGTTCACCATGGCCGACGTGCTGGCGTTCCGGATGCGGCAGGGGCCGGTGCGCACCGCCGCCGCCATCTCGACGCTCGCGGTCTCGCTGTTCTACCTGCTCGCCCAGATGGCCGGCGCCGGTGGCCTGGTGGCGCTGCTGCTCGGGGTGAGCGGCCCGGTGGCCGAGGCGCTGGTCGTCGTCGTCGTGGGTGCGCTGATGATCTTCTACGTCCTCGTCGGCGGGATGCGCGGCACGACGTGGGTGCAGATCATCAAGGCCAGCCTGCTGATCGCCGGCGCGCTGGTGATGACGCTGTGGGTGCTCGGCGAGTACGGCTTCAACCTGTCGGCGCTGCTCGGCGGCGCGGTGCAGAGCGCCGGCAACGAGTCGGTGCTCAACCCCGGTGCGCAGTACGGCGTCAGCGACGCGACCCGGCTGGACTTCATCAGCCTGGCCCTGGCCCTGGTGCTCGGCACCGCCGGCCTGCCGCACGTGCTGATGCGCTTCTACACCGTGCCGACGGCGAAGGCCGCGCGGACCTCGGTGGTCTGGGCGATCTGGCTGATCGGCATCTTCTACCTGTTCAGCCTGGTCATCGGCTACGGCGCCGGCGCCATGGTCGGTGCCGAGCGCATCGTCGCGGCCCCGGGTGGGGTGAACGCCGCCGCCCCGCTGCTGGCCTTCGAGCTCGGCGGCACGGTGCTGCTGGGCATCATCGCCGGCGTCGCGTTCGCGACGATCCTCGCGGTCGTCGCCGGCCTCACGATCACCGCGTCGGCGTCGTTCGCCCACGACGTGTACGCATCGGTGATCAAGAAGGGCGACGTCCCGCCGAACGGTGAGGTCAAGGTCGCCCGGATCACCGCGGTCGTCATCGGTGCCGTCGCGATCGGCCTGGGCATCCTGGCGCTGCGCGCCGGGCTGAACATCGCCTTCCTCGTGGCGCTGGCGTTCGCGGTGGCCGCCTCGGCGAACCTGCCGACGATCCTCTACACGCTGTTCTGGAAGCGGTTCACCACCCAGGGCGCGCTGTGGTCCATCTACGGCGGTCTGATCATCTGCGTCGGGCTCATCGTCTTCTCCCCGGTGGTGTCGGGGACCGAGACCTCGATGTTCCCGGGCGGGAACTTCGACTTCTTCCCGCTGCGCAACCCGGGCCTGGTGTCGATCCCGGCCTCGTTCCTCCTCGGCTACCTGGGCACGGTGCTCACGAAGGAGAAGCCGAACGAGGACAAGTGGGCCGAGCTCGAGGTGCGGGCCCTCACCGGCATCGGGGCGGAGAAGGCCGTCGACCACTAGAAGGACCTGGCTCCTCCCCGCACCTCGCTCCGCTCGGCGCGGGCCCCTGGAGCCAGGCCGTTCCATCCGCTTGCGAGGCGCGCGTCCCCTGCGGGGGCGCGCGCCTCGCGCGTTGCGGGGTCCCGGGATCTGCCCGCTGCCGCTGCAGGAAAGGCCAGAGGCCCAGAACCATGCAGGTTCTGGGCCTCTGGCGTTCAGCGGCTACTGGGGGGCCGTCAGCCCCGCCAGTCGTACTCCTCGAGGCGGACGGCCTCGCCGGTGCCCTGCCCGAAGACGTCCGGGCTGTAGTACTGCCCGTCCTCGTAGCCGGCCATCGTGTACACGGCGGCGCGCGCCTCCTCGGTCGGCTCGACCGCGATGTTCCGGTAGCGGCTGATCCCCGTACCCGCCGGGATCAGCTTTCCGATGATCACGTTCTCCTTGAGCCCGAGCAGGCTGTCGCTCTTGCCCTGGATCGCGGCGTCGGTGAGCACCTTGGTCGTCTCCTGGAAGGAGGCGGCCGACAGCCACGACTCGGTCGCGAGCGAGGCCTTGGTGATGCCCATGAGCACCGGACGGGCCGAGGCCGGCTCGCCGCCCTCGGCGACGACGCGGCGGTTCTCCGTCTCGAAGATCGTCCGCTCGACCAGCGCACCGGGCAGGAACTCCGTCGCGCCCGAGTCGATGATGGTCACCCGCTTCAGCATCTGGCGGATGATCACCTCGATGTGCTTGTCGTGGATCGACACGCCCTGGCTGCGGTAGACCTCCTGGACCTCGCGAACCAGGTGCAGCTGCACCTCACGCGGGCCCATGATCCGCAGCACCTCGTGCGGGTCGACCGCACCCTCGGTCAGCTGCTCGCCGACCTCGACGTGGGCACCGTCCTCGACCCGCAGCCGCGAGCGACGCGACAGCTTGTCGTAGACGACCTCGTCGGAGCCGTCGTCCGGGGTGATGGTGAGCTTCCGGAACTGCTCGCCGTCCTCGATCCGGACGGTGCCGGCCAGCTCGGCGATCGGGGCCTTGCCCTTGGGGACGCGGGCCTCGAAGAGCTCCACCACACGCGGCAGGCCGTGGGTGATGTCCTCACCCGCGACACCACCGGTGTGGAAGGTGCGCATCGTCAGCTGGGTGCCGGGCTCACCGATCGACTGGGCGGCGATGATGCCGACCGCCTCGCCGACGTCCACCAGCTTGCCGGTCGCGAGCGACCGGCCGTAGCAGGTGGCGCAGGTGCCGAGCAGCGACTCGCAGGTCAGCACGCAACGGACCTTGACCTCGCTGACGCCGGCGTCGATGAGCGCCTGGATCAGCACGTCACCCAGGTCGGAGTTGGCCTGCGCGATGACGGTCCCGTCCTCGGCCACCACGTCGGCGGCCAGGGCGCGGGCGTAGACGCCGGTCTCCACGTGCGGGTCACGCGTCACCACACCGTCGAGGACGGTGCCGATCGGCATGATCACGCCGCGGTCGGTACCGCAGTCCTCCTCGCGGATGATGACGTCCTGCGAGACGTCCACCAGACGCCGGGTGAGGTACCCGGAGTCGGCGGTCCGCAGCGCGGTGTCGGCCAGACCCTTGCGGGCACCGTGCGTGGAGATGAAGTACTCCAGCACGGACAGACCCTCCCGGAAGTTGGCCTTGATCGGCCGCGGGATGATCTCGCCCTTCGGGTTGGCGACCAGGCCGCGCATACCGGCGATCTGGCTGATCTGCATCATGTTGCCTCGGGCGCCCGAGTTGACCATGACCCAGACCGGGTTGGTGGTGGGGAAGTTGTCCACCATCGCCTGGCTGACCTCGGCCCGCGCGCGGGTCCAGATCTCGATCAGCTCGCCACGACGCTCGGCGTCGGTGATGACGCCGCGCTCGTACTGCTTCTCGATCTTCGCGGCCTCGGCCTCGTGCCGGTCGAGGATCTCCTGCTTGACCGGCGGTGTGACGACGTCGTCGATGGCGATGGTGACGCCCGACCGCGTGGCCCAGCGGAACCCGGCGGCCTTGAGGGCGTCCAGCGTCGCCGCGACCTGCACCTTGGGGTAGCGCTCGGCGAGGTCGTTGACGATCGCCCCGAGCTCCTTCTTCGGCACCTGGTAGTTGACGAAGCGGTAGTCCTCGGGCAGGGCCTCGTTGAACAGCACCCGGCCCAGGCTGGTCTCGACCAGCGCCGGCTGACCGGGGGTCCAGTCCTCGGGCTGCACCCAGGCCTCGTTGACCTTGCCGTTGTCGACGCCGAACACCTCGTCGAGGCGGATGTAGGCCCGCTCCTGCAGCCCCAGCGCGCCCACGTCGTAGGCCATGACCGCCTCGGCGGCCGAGGAGAACGACGCCGGCTGACCACCGTCGGCCTCGTGCCGCGAGGGCACCAGGGTCGTCAGGTGGTACAGGCCCAGCACCATGTCCTGGGTCGGCGCGGTGATCGGGCGACCGTCGGCCGGCGACAGGATGTTGTTCGACGACAGCATCAGGATGCGGGCCTCGGCCTGGGCCTCGGCCGACAGCGGCAGGTGCACCGCCATCTGGTCACCGTCGAAGTCCGCGTTGAACGCGGTGCAGACGAGCGGGTGGATCTGGATGGCCTTGCCCTCGACCAGCTGCGGCTCGAAGGCCTGGATGCCCAGGCGGTGCAGCGTCGGTGCGCGGTTGAGCAGCACCGGGTGCTCGGTGATGACCTCTTCCAGCACGTCCCACACGACCGGGCGCGCGCGCTCGACCATCCGCTTGGCGGACTTGATGTTCTGCGCGTGGTTGAGGTCGACCAGCCGCTTCATCACGAAGGGCTTGAACAGCTCCAGCGCCATCTGCTTGGGCAGGCCGCACTGGTGCAGCTTCAGCTGCGGGCCGACGACGATGACCGAACGGCCGGAGTAGTCGACGCGCTTGCCGAGCAGGTTCTGGCGGAACCGGCCCTGCTTGCCCTTGAGCAGGTCGCTCAGGGACTTCAGCGGACGGTTGCCCGGACCGGTGACCGGACGGCCGCGACGGCCGTTGTCGAACAGCGCGTCCACGGACTCCTGGAGCATCCGCTTCTCGTTGTTGACGATGATCTCCGGCGCGCCCAGGTCGAGCAGTCGCTTGAGCCGGTTGTTCCGGTTGATCACCCGGCGGTACAGGTCGTTCATGTCGCTGGTGGCGAAGCGGCCACCGTCGAGCTGCACCATCGGGCGCAGGTCCGGCGGGATGACCGGGACGCAGTCCAGCACCATGCCCATGGGCGAGTTGCGGGTCTGCTGGAACGCCGCGACGACCTTCAGCCGCTTGAGGGCGCGCAGCTTGCGCTGGCCCTTGCCGCTGCGGATCGTCTCGCGCAGCGAGACGGCCTCGGCGTCGAGGTCGAAGCCCGCGAGGAGCTTCTGCAGCGCCGCGGCGCCCATGCCGCCCTCGAAGTACTCACCGAAGCGGTCCCGCAGCTCGCGGTAGAGGCCCTCGTCGGCGATGAGCTGCTTGACCTCGAGCTTGCGGAAGGTGTCCATCACCTCGTCGAGGCGGTCGATCTCCCGCTGGGAGCGGTCGCGCAGCTGGCGCATCTCGCGCTCGCCGCCCTCGCGCACCTTGCGGCGGACGTCGGACTTCGCGCCCTCCGCCTCCAGCTCGGCGAGGTCGGCCTCGAGCTTCTGCTGGCGCGCCTCGACGTTCGCGTCGCGCTGGCTCTCGAGGTTGGACTTCTCGGCGCTGATCTCGGCCTCGATGGTCGGGAGGTCGCGGTGGCGCGCCTCGTCGTCGACCGAGGTGATCATGTAGGCCGCGAAGTAGATGATCTTCTCGAGGTCCTTGGGCGCCAGGTCGAGCAGGTAGCCGAGCCGCGACGGCACACCCTTGAAGAACCAGATGTGCGTGACCGGAGCGGCGAGCTCGATGTGGCCCATCCGCTCGCGGCGGACCTTGGCCCGGGTCACCTCGACGCCGCAGCGCTCGCAGATGATCCCCTTGAAGCGGACCCGCTTGTACTTACCGCAGTAGCACTCCCAGTCCCGGGTGGGACCGAAGATCTTCTCGCAGAAGAGACCGTCCTTCTCCGGACGCAGGGTGCGGTAGTTGATGGTCTCGGGCTTCTTCACCTCACCGTGCGACCACTGGCGGATGTCGTCGCCGGTGGCCAGACCGATGCGGAGCTCGTCGAAGAAGTTGACGTCGAGCAAGGTGTGACCCCTTTCAGGGGCTAGTGCTTCGCTTCTATGACTTGGAAGTGGTGGTCGGCCGGCCCCGACTGCTCAGGGCCGGCCGACTACCGATCAGACGTCTTCGACGGACGACGGCTCGCGGCGGGACAGGTCGATGCCCAGCTCCTCCGCGGCCCGGAAGACCTCGTCGTCGGTGTCGCGCAGCTCGATCGCCTGCCCGTCGCCGGAGAGCACCTCGACGTTGAGGCACAGCGACTGCAGCTCCTTGAGCAGCACCTTGAACGACTCCGGGATGCCCGGCTCGGGGATGTTCTCGCCCTTGACGATGGCCTCGTAGACCTTCACGCGGCCGAGGATGTCGTCGGACTTGATGGTGAGCAGCTCCTGCAGCGCGTAGGCCGCGCCGTAGGCCTGCATCGCCCAGCACTCCATCTCGCCGAAGCGCTGGCCACCGAACTGCGCCTTACCACCCAGCGGCTGCTGCGTGATCATCGAGTAGGGGCCGGTCGAGCGGGCGTGGATCTTGTCGTCGACCAGGTGCAGCAGCTTCAGGATGTAGACGTAGCCCACGGCGATCGGCTCGGGGAAGGGCTCCCCGGAGCGGCCGTCGAACAACCGCGCCTTGCCGGTGGGCTGCACCATCCGCTTGCCGTCGCGGTTCGGGATCGTGGACGAGAGCAGCCCGACGATCTCCTCCTCCTTGGCACCGTCGAACACCGGCGTCGCAGTCCGGGTGCCCGGCGCCGCCGACCTCGCCGCCTCGGGCAGGTTCTTCGCCCAGTCCGGGTCGCCGTCGACCTGCCAGCCCTGCTTGGCGATCCACCCGAGGTGCATCTCCAGGACCTGGCCGACGTTCATGCGGCCGGGGACGCCGAGCGGGTTGAGGACGATGTCGACCGGGGTGCCGTCCTCGAGGAACGGCATGTCCTCCTGCGGCAGGATCTTCGAGATGACGCCCTTGTTGCCGTGGCGGCCGGCGAGCTTGTCACCGTCGGAGATCTTGCGCATCTGGGCGACGTAGACCCGGATCAGCTCGTTGACGCCGGCAGGCAGCTCGTCGCCGTCCTCGCGCGAGAACACGCGGACGCCGATGACCTTGCCGGACTCACCGTGCTTGACCTTCAGCGACGTGTCGCGCACCTCGCGGGCCTTCTCGCCGAAGATGGCCCGCAGCAGGCGCTCCTCGGGGGTCAGCTCGGTCTCGCCCTTGGGCGTGACCTTGCCGACGAGGATGTCGCCGGGGACGACCTCGGCCCCGATGCGGATGATGCCCCGCTCGTCGAGGTCGGCCAGCACGTCCTCGGAGACGTTCGGGATGTCCCGGGTGATCTCCTCGGCGCCGAGCTTGGTGTCGCGGGCGTCGACCTCGAACTCCTCGATGTGGATCGAGGACAGGACGTCGTCCTGCACGAGGCGCTGCGACAGGATGATCGCGTCCTCGTAGTTGTGGCCCTCCCACGACATGAAGGCGACCAGGAGGTTCTTCCCCAGCGCCATCTCGCCCTCGTCGGTGCACGGCCCGTCGGCGATGACCTGGCCCACCTCGACTCGCTGCCCCTCGTCGACCAGCGGGGTCTGGTTGACCGAGGTGCCCTGGTTGGAGCGGCGGAACTTCAGCAGCCGGTAGGTCTGCCGGGTGCCGTCGTCGGCCATCACGGTGACGTAGTCGGCGGTGGAGTCCTCGACCACACCGGCCTTCTCCGCCACGACCACGTCGCCGGCGTCGACGGCGGCCCGCAACTCCATGCCCGTGCCGACCAGCGGCGCCTCGCTGCGCAGCAGCGGCACCGCCTGCCGCTGCATGTTCGCGCCCATGAGCGCGCGGTTGGCGTCGTCGTGCTCGAGGAACGGGATCATCGCCGTCGCGACCGAGGTCATCTGCCGCGGCGAGACGTCCATGTAGTCCACGTTCTCGGGGGCGAGGTAGTCGACCTCGCCACCCTTGGTGCGGACCAGGACGCGCTCCTCGGCGAGGCGGCCCTGCGCGTCGAGCGGGCTGTTGGCCTGCGCGACGACGAAGCGGTCCTCCTCGTCGGCGGTGAGGTAGTCGATCTGGTCGGTGACGGTGCCGTTCTCGACCTTGCGGTACGGCGTCTCGATGAAGCCGAAGGCGTTGACCCGGCCGTAGGAGGACAGCGAACCGATCAGGCCGATGTTCGGGCCTTCCGGCGTCTCGATCGGGCACATCCGGCCGTAGTGGCTCGGGTGCACGTCGCGGACCTCCATGCCGGCCCGCTCACGCGACAGACCACCGGGACCCAGCGCCGACAGGCGGCGCTTGTGGGTCAGGCCCGCGAGCGGGTTGGTCTGGTCCATGAACTGGGACAGCTGGCTGGTGCCGAAGAACTCCTTGATGGAGGCGACGACCGGCCGGATGTTGATCAGGGTCTGCGGCGTGATCGCCTCGACGTCCTGGGTCGTCATCCGCTCGCGGACCACGCGCTCCATGCGGGAGAGGCCGACCCGGATCTGGTTCTGGATCAGCTCGCCGACGGTGCGCAGGCGGCGGTTGCCGAAGTGGTCGATGTCGTCGACGCCGTGGTCGGGCTCGCCGGCGTGCAGGCGCACGACGTACTCGATGGTGGCGACGATGTCGTCCTCGGTCAGCGTCTGGGTGCCCTGCGGCACCTCGACGCCCAGCTTCTTGTTGACCTTGTACCGGCCCACCTTGGCCAGGTCGTAGCGCTTGGGGTTGAAGAACAGGTTCTCCAGCAGCGCCTGCGCCGACTCACGCGTCGGCGGCTCGCCCGGCCGCAGCTTGCGGTAGATGTCGAGCAGGGCCTCGTCCTGCCCCGCGATGTGGTCCTTCTCCAGCGTGGCCAGGACCGTGGGCGACCACTGGAAGTGCTCGCGGATGCGGTCCTCGCCCCAGCCGAGGGCCTTGAGCAGGACGGTGACGGGCTGGCGGCGCTTGCGGTCGATGCGGACGCCGACGGTGTCGCGCTTGTCGACGTCGAACTCCAGCCACGCACCGCGGCTGGGGATGACCTTGGCGCTGAAGACGTCCTTGTCCGACGTCTTGTCCAGCGTCTTGTCGAAGTAGACGCCGGGGCTGCGGACGAGCTGGGACACGACGACGCGCTCGGTCCCGTTGATGACGAAGGTGCCCTTGTTCGTCATGATCGGGAAGTCGCCCATGAACACCGTCTGGCTCTTGATCTCGCCGGTGGTGTTGTTCATGAACTCGGCGGTGACGAACAGCGGCGCCGCGTAGGTCATGTCCTTGTCCTTGCACTCCTCGAGGGACGCCTTGACGTCCTCGAAGCGCGGGTTGGAGAAGGACAGCGACATCGAGCCGCTGAAGTCCTCGATCGGGGAGATCTCCTCGAGGATCTCGGCGAGGCCACCGACGGCCGCCTCCTGCTCCTCGGGCGAGAGGGTGGCCCGCCACTCGGGGCTCCCCACGAGCCAGTCGAAGGACGCGGTCTGCAGGGCGAGCAGATCCGGCACCTCGAGGGGCTCGGAGATCTTGGCGAACGAGACGCGCAGCGGCGCGCCGGGGATCTTCTGCTGGTCGGCCTCGCCGGTGCGGGGGCCGTTCTGCGTGACCGGGGTGGTTCGGGTGTTACCCGACTCGGTGGTGCCGGGGGTGATGCTGGTGGGGCGAGAGCCTGCCAAGATGCGTCCTTCCAAGGACCTCACGACGTGCGGGCGGTGGGCTGCGGGGTCGTCCTGGGTCGTCGTCGGTGGTGGCGAGGCTGTCCGCGACGGCCGCGATCGCTCGCCGGACAGGTCAGCGCGGGCATCGCCCGGTGGATTCCCGGGCGACCGTCGTGACCCGTTGTGGCGGGCAGGCAGTCAGAGGGCAGCGCAACAGGAGACCCTACCCCTGGTGGCGCGCGATGTCCACGTCGGGGGCACCGGTGCGAGCGGCGCCACATCCGCGGGACGGGCGGTCCTCCGGCGGGGCCGGTGGGGTGAGCGGCGGATCCATGATGTCAGCCATCCCGCTCCGGTGGGACCGCCACGCCGAGCGGCCCGGTTGCCGGGGCGGCCCCACCCGGGCCCGCACGGAGGCGGCGGCCTCGCCGGCCGGACGACGAGATGCGCACGCGGCCGGACTCAGCTGGCGGTGAGCGCCAGCCCGCTGATCGTCCACTCGCCGTCGATGGTGACCATGCGCGGCCTGCACCGTCGGCACCGTCTGCACGCACGACTGGCCCGGCGGAGGTCACACGTGCCACGGAGTCTGCGTGACCCCCGCTCCCTCCTGGGCGGCGGAACCACCCGGACATGCGACAGGGGCCGTCCTCCAGGTGGTGGACGGCCCCTGTGCGGGGTGGTGCGCTCCCCGGCTCAGGCCGGGGAGGGCGTCACTTGACGGTGACGGAGGCGCCGGCGCCCTCGAGAGCGGCCTTGGCCTTCTCGGCGGCGTCCTTGGCGACCTTCTCCAGGACCGGCTTGGGCGCGTTGTCGACCAGGTCCTTGGCCTCCTTGAGGCCGAGCGAGGTCAGGCCGCGCACCTCCTTGATGACCTGGATCTTCTTGTCGCCGGCGCTCTCGAGGATGACGTCGAACTCGTCCTGCTCCTCGGCAGCGGCACCGGCGTCGCCGCCACCACCACCGGCGGCCGGGGCGGCCGCGACGGCGACGGGGGCAGCAGCGGTGACCTCGAAGGTCTCCTCGAACTGCTTCACGAAGTCGGACAGCTCGAGGAGGGTCATCTCCTTGAACGCGTCGAGCAGCTCCGTGGTGGAAAGCTTGGCCATGGTGTCTCCTTCTGGGGTCAGTCGGTGCTGGCCGCGGCGTCAGCGGCGTCAGCGTCGGGGGTGGTGGTGTCGGCAGCAGCGGTGTCCGCGGCGGCGTCGGCGGTGGAGTCGGCGCCCTCGGCGGGCTTCTTCTCCTTGAGCGCCTCGGCCAGGCGGGCGACCTGCGACAGCGGGGCCTGGAAGAGGCCGGCGGCCTTGGTCAGGTTGCCCTTCATCGCGCCGGCCAGCTTGGCCAGCAGCACCTCGCGCGGCTCGACGTCGGCCAGGGCGGTGACCTCGGCGGGGCTGACGGTGCGGCCCTCGACGACACCACCCTTGACGACGAGCAGCGGGTTGGTGCGCGCGAAGTCGCGGATGGCCTTGGCGGCCTCGACGACGTCGCCCTCGATGAAGGCGATCGCGGTGGGACCGTTGAGCAGCGGGGCGAGGTCGGTGTGACCGACCTGGTCCGCCGCCCGCTTCGTCAGGGTGTTCTTGACGACGGCGTAGCTGCTGCCCTCACCGAGGGAACGGCGCAGCTGGGTCAGCTGGGCCACGGTCAGCCCGCGGTACTCGGTGAGCACCGCCGCGCTGGACGACTGGAACCGCTCGGTGATCTCGTCGATCACCGCGGCCTTCGCCTGCGTGGGCATGGGCCTCCTCTCGTCTGTCGGGCGACTGCTGGACGCTGCACGACGACGTGCGACGAGAGGCCCGGAGACGAGGAACGCCCCGGCGCAGGGCGCACGGGGCGAGGGGCAGGCGCGGAGGCCTGCCGATCGAACCGTCCTCCTGCGCGGGTCGCCCGGAGCTCCGGGACCTTCGATCGCACGCGGACGTGCGACGACCAGCGGTCTTGGGGGGAACGTCGACAAGAGTACGCCATACGCCGACGGCCCCGCCGCGCGGGTGCGCAGCGGGGCCGTCGTGCGGGCCTGGAACGGCCCCGTCCCGGTCCCGCCCTGAGCTCGCGAAGGGCGGGGAGGACGGGGTCCTTCTACTCGTCCACCGTCAGGTTGCGAGTGCGGTTCGGGTCGACCGGGATGCCGGGGCCCATCGTGGTGGAGATGGTGACCTTCTTGAGGTACCGACCCTTGGCCGAGGACGGCTTGGCGCGGAGGACCTCGTCGAGGGCAGCGGCGTAGTTCTCGACCAGCTTGGCCTCGTCGAAGGACGTCTTGCCGATCACCAGGTGCAGGTTCGCCTGCTTGTCGACGCGGAAGTTGATCTTCCCACCCTTGATGTCGTTGACGGCCTTGGTGACGTCGGGGGTCACCGTGCCGGTCTTCGGGTTCGGCATCAGGCCGCGAGGGCCGAGGATGCGGGCGATCCGGCCGACCTTGGCCATCTGGTCCGGCGTCGCGATCGCCGCGTCGAAGTCCAGGAAGCCGCCCTGGATGCGCTCGATCAGGTCGTCGGAGCCCACGACGTCGGCGCCGGCGGCCTCGGCCTCGGCGGCCTTGTCACCGGTCGCGAAGACGATGACGCGGGCGGTCTTGCCGGTGCCGTGGGGCAGGTTGACCGTGCCGCGGACCATCTGGTCGGCCTTGCGCGGGTCGACGCCCAGGCGCATGGCGACCTCGACGGTGGCGTCGTAGGCGGTCGTCGACGTGTCCTTGGCCAGCGTGGCGGCCTGGAGCGGGCTGTACAGGTTGTCGCGGTCGACCTTCTCGGCCACCGCGCGGTACTTCTTGCCGTGCTTCGCCATGGTGTGTCCTCTCCGGGGGCTCGTGCCCCGGTCATGTGGTGAACGGGCCTGGCGTGGCCCTCCCACTGATGAAGGACCTCGTTCTCCTCACCCCTCGCACGCTCGGGGCGAGCCTCGGAACGAGGCCGTTGCTGGTCAGTTGGTGACGGTGATGCCCATCGACCGGGCGGTGCCGGCGATGATCTTCTCGGCCTGGTCGAGGTCGTTGGCGTTGAGGTCGGCCATCTTGGTCTGGGCGATCTCGCGGACCTGGTCACGGGTGACCGTGGCGACCTTGGTCTTGTGCGGCTCCCCCGAGCCCTTCTCGACACCGGCGGCCTTGAGCAGCATGCGCGCGGCCGGCGGGGTCTTGGTGACGAAGGTGAAGGACCGGTCCTCGAAGACCGAGATCTCCACGGGGACGACGTTCCCACGCTGCGACTCGGTCGCGGCGTTGTACGCCTTGCAGAACTCCATGATGTTGACGCCGTGCTGACCCAGCGCCGGACCGACGGGCGGCGCGGGGGTGGCCGCACCGGCGTTGATCTGGAGCTTGATGACCGCGGTCAACCGCTTCCTGGGGGGCATGCTCTGTTCTCCGGTTCAGGTTGGGTGGTGAAGTCTTCGGGGCACGTCCGTCAGATCTTTTGGACCTGACTGAACGAGAGCTCGACGGGCGTCTCGCGGCCGAAGATGGAGACCAGCACCTGCAGCTTCTGCTGTTCGGCGTTGATCTCGTTGATGGTGGCGGGCAGCGTGGCGAACGGACCGTCCATGACCGTGACCGACTCGCCGACCTCGAAGTCGACGACGGCGGTCGGGGCGGCGGCGCCGCCCGGGCTCGCGGCGGCGGCCTCGGTGACGCGCGGCGCCTGCGGCGTAACGGCCGGGGCGAGGATCTTCACGACCTCGTCGATGGTCAGCGGCGAGGGCTTGGAGGTCGCACCGACGAAGCCGGTGACCCCGGGGGTGTTGCGGACCGCCCCCCACGACTCGTCGTTGAGCTCCATGCGGACCAGCAGGTAGCCCGGCAGGACCTTGCGGTTGACCTGCGAGCGCTTGCCGTTCTTGATCTCGGTGACCTCCTCGGTGGGCACCTCGATCTGGTAGATGTAGTCCTCCACGTCCAGGGACTGGATGCGCGCCTCGAGGTTGGTCTTCACCTTGTTCTCGTAGCCCGCGTAGGAGTGGACGACGTACCAGTCGCCCGGGGCGATGCGCAGCGCCTTGCGGAGCGCCTCGACCGGGTCCTCGTCCTCCTCCGCCGCGACGTCGGAGTCCGGGGCGGGCGCGGCCTGCGGGTCGGTCGCGAGGGTGTCGGGGTCACCGCTCTCGATCTCCGGCGTCGCGTCGGCGACCTCGCCGTCGGAGATGGCGGCACCCGCAGCGAGGGCGGCGGTGTCGCTGGAGCCCTCGGCGGCACCGGCCTCGTCGGCGCCGGTCTCGACGTCGGCGGTGCCGCGCTCGTCGAAGCGGGCGTCGTCCAGGTCGGTGCCCTCGACCGCGTTGTCGGTCTCGAAGGGCTCGCGGGGGTCGGTCACTGCTTCTCCTCGGTGGCGCTCGCCGGCGTCGTGACCGACGGTGCTGCGCTCATTGGTGATCTCGCAAGCTCGATCACAGGGTCTCTTCCATGTCAGGGGCGTTCGGGCGCGGGGCGGATCAACCGAAGACGGCGAGCACGCCCTGGGCGAAGAGCAGGTCGAGGCCGGCCACCAGCGCGACGATGAACGCGACGAACACGATCACCACGGTCGTGTAGGTGATCAGCTCCCGCCGACCCGGCCAGATGACCTTGCGCAGCTCGGCGACGACTTCGCGCAGGAAGCGCGCGAGCGAACGGCGGGGCTGCATCTCGTCGGAGCGAGCCCGCTCCGCCGCGGCCCGCGACCGGGTCGGAGCGCCCTCGCGGGCGGGCTCGGTGGCCGACCGCGCGGCGCGGCGCGACGGCGCCGCCGGCTCGTCGTCCTCGTCGCCGTCGGCGGTGATCCGGCCCCGTCGGCGGGCGCCCCGGTCACCCGGGCGGGCCGCGACGACCTTGTCCTCGTCGGCCTCGGCCTCGCCGGCCACCTGATCCTCGGCGGCCTCCAGCGCCCCTGCGTCATCGACGCCGGGGGCCTCCTGGTCGAGCTGCTCGTCGGTGAGCTCGGCGTCGGAGGCGGCGCGCGCGTCGTCCTCGCGGCCCGGCTTCTCGTCGCTCACTGCGCCTCGCTCGCCTCGTCGTGGTGGCCTCTCCCGCGAGGGCCGTCGGTCGGTGGTGCCGTGTCCTGCTGGCAGGGGTGACAGGACTTGAACCTGCAGCCTGCGGTTTTGGAGACCGCTGCTCTGCCAATTGAGCTACACCCCTATGCCCTGCCGGGCCCCGGAGCGTCTCGCCGCCACGGCGACCTCGACCCCCGGACGGGGATCCGGGGCACGCCGGTGGCGGGGTCAACAGGCCCCGGTGAAGCCAGTGTACGGGACCGGACCGGGGAGGAGCGAACGTCCCACCGGCCCCACCCCTCGCGGGGCCCCGCCGCCGGGCCCCCCGCCCGTTCGGGACCGGGCGGGCGGCCCGGGGGCCGTGGTCTTTGACACCATGACCCCATGACCGACGCCTCCGCCACGGAGCCCGCCGCCCGCTCGACCGAGCTGCCGCCCGCCGCGCGCCGCATCTCCCGCCGCATCGGCGCCATCGCCGAGTCCGCGACGCTCGCCGTGGACGCGAAGGCCAAGGCCCTCAAGGCCGCCGGGAAGCCGGTGATCGGGTTCGGCGCCGGTGAGCCGGACTTCCCGACGCCGGACTACGTCGTCGAGGCCGCCATCACCGCCGCACGGACGCCGGCGATGCACCGGTACACCCCCGCCGGCGGGCTGCCGGCCCTCAAGGAGGCGATCGTCGCCAAGACCGCGCGCGACTCCGGGCTGCGGATCACCCCCGCCCAGGTGCTGGTCACCAACGGCGGCAAGCAGGCGGTCTACGAGGCGTTCGCGACGATGCTCGACCCCGGCGACGAGGTCATCGTGCCCGCGCCCTACTGGACCACCTATCCCGAGGCCATCCGCCTGGCCGGCGGCGTCCCGGTGCCGGTCGTGGCCGACGAGCAGAGCGGCTACCTGGTGTCGGCCGCCCAGCTCGAGGCCGTCCGCACCCCGCGCACGAAGGCCCTGCTCTTCTGCTCGCCCTCCAACCCCACCGGCGCGGTGTACCCGGCGGAGCAGGTGGAGGAGATCGGCCGCTGGGCGCTCGAGGCCGGCCTGTGGGTGCTCACCGACGAGATCTACGAGCACCTCACCTACGCCGGGGCGACGGCACCCTCGATGCCGGTCCTGGTCCCCGAGCTCGCCGACCGGTGCGTCGTGGTGAACGGGGTCGCCAAGACGTACGCGATGACCGGCTGGCGGGTGGGCTGGATCGTCGGCCCGGCCGACGTGGTCAAGGCCGCGACCAACCTCCAGTCCCACGCGACCTCCAACGTCGCCAACGTCTCCCAGGCCGCGGCCGTCGCAGCCCTGAACGGGGACCTCTCCGCGGTGGCCACCATGCGGGAGGCGTTCGACCGCCGCCGGCAGACCATCGTCTCGATGCTGCGCGAGATCCCCGGCGTCGCCTGCCCCGAGCCGCAGGGCGCCTTCTACGTCTACCCGTCCGTGAAGGGGCTGCTCGGCCGTCCGATCGGTGGCCGCACCGCCGGCACCAGTGCGGAACTGGCCGAGCTGATCCTGGAGCAGGCCGAGGTGGCGGTCGTGCCCGGAGAGGCGTTCGGGACGCCCGGCTACGTCCGGATGTCCTACGCCCTGGGTGACGACGACCTGGTCGAGGGCGTCAGCCGCATGCAGCGGCTGCTCGGTCAGGCGGACTGAGGAGGGGCCCGGACCGGCGCCGTCAGCGGGGCGGGTCCGCCTCGTCCAGGGCCGCGGCCCGGGCGGGGAGGGCCGGCGCCGGTGTCAGGGGAGCCGGACGACCGCGCGGGCCAGGGACAGCACCTTCTCGCCGTCGCTGGTGACCGCCAGGTCGACCCGCGCCCGGCCGTCGTCCAGGAGGGCGGCGACCGTGCCCCGCACGGTCAGCTCCGCGCCGGCGTCGTCGTCGGGGACGACCACCGGCCGCCCGAACCGGACCTGGTACTCGACGAGCGCCGCCGGGTCCCCCGTCCAGCCGGTGACCGCCCGCGCGGCGAGCGCCATGGTGAACATGCCGTGGGCGATGACGCCGGGCAGGCCGACCTCGCGGGCCACCCGCTCGTTCCAGTGGATGGGGTTGAAGTCGCCGGAGGCGCCGGCGTAGCGGACCAGGTCCGCCCGGGTGATCCGGACGACCAGCTCCGGGAGCTCGGTCCCGACCGCCACGGTCATGCCGCACCTCGCGCGACGAGCATCGAGGTGGCCGTGCAGACCGCCTCGCCGTCCTCCGTGGCCAGCTCCACCCTCGCCGTCAGCAGGTCGTTGCCGGCGACGGTGCGGGCGGCGTCGATGGTGGTGGTCGCGACCAGCCGGTCGCCGGCCCGGATGGGGCGGTGGTGGACGAACTTCTGCTCGCCGTGGACGACCCGGCTGTAGTCCAGCCCCACCTCGGGGTCGCCGAGCACCACGAACGCCGCCTCCAGGCTCACCACGATGGCGAAGGTGGGCGGCGCGATGACGTCGGGGTGGCCGGCCGCCCGGGCCGCGTCGACGTCGCGGTGCACCGCGTCCTCGGCACCGACGGCGGTGGCGAACTCGGCGATCTTGGCCCGCCCGACCTCGTAGACGGCAGAGGGCGGGTAGCTGCGCCCGACCAGTTCCCGGTCCAGCGCCATGCTCCCGCCCTCTCGCTCAGCTGCCGCGGACCGTCAGCGGGTCTCGCGGTGCAGCGTGTGCTTGCGCTCGCGCGGGCAGTACTTCATCAGCTCGAGCCGGTCGGGGTCGTTCCGCCGGTTCTTGCGCGTGATGTAGTTGCGGTTCTTGCACTCCTGGCAGGCCAGGGTGATCTTCGGACGGACGTCGGTGGCTGCCACGGGAGCGCTCCTAGCCTTGTGGGACAGGACCCGGGACCGGGCCCTGCTGCCGCACCGGCCAGGTGGCCGACACGGCGACGGACCCCGGGGTGCGGGGTCCGTCGGGAGTAGCGGTGACCGGACTTGAACCGGTGACACAGCGATTATGAGCCGCTTGCTCTACCAGGCTGAGCTACACCGCCGGGGTGACCGCCCGGGCCGGTCTCGCGACAGGACCGGTAGGTCAGGTTACTGCCAGAGCCCCTTTACGGAATCGAACCGTAGACCTTCTCCTTACCATGGAGACGCTCTGCCGACTGAGCTAAAGGGGCGTGCTCCGAGGAGCCATCGAAGACTGTACCCGATGCCTCCGGCCCCCCTGCAGGGGCCTGCCGCGAGCACCCGGACGTGCTGGAACGGCCCCGCGCCAGGGGCCCGGCGCGAGCTCGCGAGCGGTGGGGGGACGCGGGGTCCTTCGTCAGGTCCGGACGTACAGGCGGCGGTGGGTGGTCCCCGGTGCGGCGGAGCGCACGCCGGTCCGGGCGAGCAACCACTTCTCCAGCCGGTCCTCGGGCAGCGGCCGGCTGATCAGGAAGCCCTGCAGCTTGTCGCAGCCCATGGCGATCAGCTGGTTGCGCGTCATCTCGTCCTCGACGCCTTCCGCCACCACGCACAGCCCCAGGTTGTGGGCCAGCTCGATGATCGAGCGCGCGATGAACGACTCCCCCTGACTGGTGGCCATGGTGAGCACGAAGGACTTGTCGATCTTCAGCTCGTCGATGGGCAGCTGCCGGAGCTGGGAGAGCGACGAGTAGCCGGTGCCGAAGTCGTCCATGGACAGCCGGAGCCCCAGGTCGTGCAGGTTGTCCAGGACCGAGCTCTCCCGCACCGAGTCGTTCACGACGCTGCTCTCGGTCAGTTCCAGGATCAGCAGCTCGCCGGGGACGTCGTGCCGCTCCAGCGCACCGCGGATCCGCTCGACGAGGTCGGGCTCGCTCAGCGAGCACGCGGAGACGTTGACCGCGACCGACAGCGAGATGCCCTGGTCCAGCCAGCGCCGGCACCGCGCGAGCGCGAGCTCCAGGACGTGGTCGGTGACCGCCCCGATCCGGCCGATCTGCTCGGCCAGCCCGATCACGTCCTCGGGCGGGATGCTGCCGTAGCGCGGGTGGGTCCAGCGCACGAGCGTCTCCACCGACACGATGTCGGAGGTCTGCGCGTCGATGACCGGCTGGAAGACGACGTCGATGTGCCCGTCGGCCATCGCCTGCTCGAGCTCGGTGCCCAGCTGCAGGCGGCGCAGGCTCTGCTGGTCCAGCACCGGGTGGTAGCTGGCCACGCCACCGGCCTCCCCGGCCGCCAGCAGGGCGACGTCGGCGCGCTGCATGAGCGCGCCGGCGTCGGTGCCGTGCACCGGTGCGGCGGCGACGCCGATGGTCAGCGAAACCTCCAGGTCGAGGCCGGCCACCCGGACCCGCGTGGCCGCGGCCTCGCGCAGCCGCCGGGCCGCCTGCTCGGTGGCGGCCAGGGAGAGACCGGGCAGCAGGACGGCGAACTGCTCCCGCTCCATGCGGGCCAGGAGCGCGCGCGGCGGGGCGTGCTCGCGGAGCAGCCCGGCGGTGACCAGCAGCAGCTCGTCGCTGGCGGCGTGCCCGAGGGTGTCGGTGACGTCGGCGTAGGTGCCGAGCGAGGCGAGGATGAGGCCGGCTTGGCCGCCCTCGGGGTCCTCGGCCACCAGGGCCTCGATCTCCGCGGCGAGCCGCTGGCGGTTCGGCAGGCCGGTGAGCCGGTCGTGGTCGGCGTCGAAGCGGATGCGGGTGAGCAGCTGCTGCTGCCGGATCGCGGCGTTGATGTGGGTGAGCATCGACTCCAGGGCGCCGCGCTCGCTGCTGCCGAAGGAGACGGCGTCGCTGCGCCGGTCGCACACCTCCAGGTAGCCCGGCTCGCCGGCGGCCGTGGTCACCGGCGCCGCGAGCAGCTCGGCGACCCCCCGCCGGGCGAGAGCCGCCGCCTCGACCTCGTCGGCGCGGCCGGCCGCGACGTGGATCGCCCCGGCCGAGGCGACCGCGCGACGGCGCAGCACGTCGTCGGGGTCGCCCGGCCCGTCGTACCAGTCGGCACCGCCCTCGGTGGCGACGACCAGCCGCGGCCCCTCGTCGAGGTAAGGCGGCAGCCACAGGGCGACCCGCTCGGCGTTGAGGAGCTCCTGCACCGCCTGCACGATCCGCCGGGTTCCCGACTCGTCGGGCTGCACCTGCTCCACCCGGCGGGCGAAGGCGTAGACCCGCTCCAGGGACTGGCTCTCCCGGGTGACCTCGGCGAACCGGCGGTAGAGCAGCACGAGCGCGACCACGAGTGGGGTGAGGATGACCGCGGCCCACAGGGTGGTGTCCAGCAGCAGCAGGATGGCCAGGCCGATGACGACGGCCAGCGGCTGGACGACGACGACGGGCACGAAGAGGCTCGTCCAGACCGAACGTCCGGGATACCCCTGGGTCAGGGTGATGGCCCCGGCCACCATGCCGGCCCCCACGACGTTGGCCGCGAAGACGGCCAGCAAGCAGGACGCCCACGTCAGCGGATCCCTGATGTCACCCGCCGGGAGCAGTTCCAGCACCCCGATGGCGACCGCGCTGTCGATGACCGCCACGGCGACGTTGAACACGATCTTGGGCCGCGGATAGCGCTGGATCGCCAGGACGGTGCCGACGGCCAGGGCGCGGGTGACGGCGGTCCAGACCCCGCCCACCACGAGGAGCGCGATGACGAAGGCCACCTCGCTCGCCGAGTTGACGAAGCTGTGCCGCCGGAACTCGACGTGGACGTTGACCCACTCGGCGAGCATCGCGGCCAGCAGGACCGCGACGAGGACCCGACCATCGACCGCGAGCGGTTCCCGCGCCACCACGGCGGCGCCCGCCGGGACGGCGACCACCAGGGCGAGGGTCGCGACCGCCCAGGGACTGCGGACGGTACGCGGGCGTGTACGCTCACGAACGTCCTGCTCAGCCACGTGCACGGCACTCCCCGGGTCGTCGGGCGGGCGAAGGCTAGCAGCGGTGTCGATCACCGCCACCCTCCCCGCACCCGGGAGAGCGACCCGTCCACCACGGTCATCGGCACGCGGCACCCCGGACATGAGTGCGGGGCAGCCGGCCCATCGGACCGACTGCCCCGCACGAAGTCCGGCGACCGGGCGCCGCGGAGGCTCAGGCCTCGTTGCGGCCCCACTTGACACCGCGGCCCCACTTCACACCGCGGCCCCACTTCACACCCCGGGTACCGATCTCACGCTGCGTGCTGCTGTTCATGGCGCCTCCCTCGTGGCACGACTGTTGGCTGTTGCGGCAGCCATCCGCGCGCGGGGCAGGGCGTCGTCGAATACGGACCGCGCGGGTGACACTCCTTCCCGTCACCGGCCGCCACAAGCATCTCGATCACGACACGCCGCGTGACCCGTCGTGTCGTCACCAGCCGCCACGCTGATCACACGACGCGTGATCTGGCCCCTCCTCCGCCGACCGCGTGCGCGGACCGGCAGTTCCAGCCGCGGATCCTGCCGGTCCGCGCACACTGCGCACCCGCGCAGACGCACGGGCGTGCACGAGGACGGGTGAACCGTCCTCCGCGGTGGTCCACAGATCGTGTCGACGCCCCGCGGACGCCGGGGTGCACGCGCTTACGCTGCCGCGCGTGCACCCCGGCCCGGACGACCGCGAGCGCGGCTCGACGCTGCCGTTCGTGCTGGTGTGCTGGCTCGTCGCGGCGCTGATGGCCTTCGGGGCGATCGCCGCCTCCGATGCCTTCCTCGAACAGCAGTCCGTGCAGTCGGTCTGCGACGGCGCCGCCCTGGCCGCGGCCAACCAGGCCGACGAGGCGGTGGTCTACGCGCACGGGGTGGGGACCGAGCTCCCGCTCGGCCGCGCCGCCGCGCAGACGGCGGTCGCCGACCAGCTCGCCGACGGGGGGCTCGCACTGGACAGCTGGACCGCCGAGACCGACGGGGCCGAGGTGACGGTGCGGTGCACCCGCCACGTCGACATCGCGTTCGGCTGGCTCTTCCTGGGTGGTCAGCAGCTGGAGCGCACCGCCGTCTCCAGCGCCCGGGCTCCCACGGCGCCCTGACCCCGGTACGCGAACGGCCCCCGACCTGGTGGTCGGGGGCCGTCGTACCGGGCGTGGCGGGTGAAGGATTCGAACCTTCGAAGGCTAAGCCGACGGATTTACAGTCCGCTCCCATTGGCCACTCGGGCAACCCGCCGTGTTTGGTACCGGGAGAGAGTAACAAGAGGACGGACCCACGGGTGACGGGTCCCCGGCGCGCCGGGGCCCGTCCGGCATGAGAGGAGAGACATGGCCGACGCATCGTTCGACGTCGTGAGCAAGGTCGACCGGCAGGAGGTCGACAACGCCCTCAACCAGACGGGCAAGGAGCTCTCGCAGCGCTTCGACTTCCGCGGCACCAACGCCACCATCGCGTGGGCCGGGGAGGAAGGCGTGACCCTCCAGGCGGACACCGAGGAGCGGGTCTCGGCCGCGCTCGAGGTGTTCAAGGAGAAGCTGGTCAAGCGGGGCATCTCGCTCAAGGTGCTGGACGCCGGCGAGCCGCAGTCCTCGGGGAAGAGCTACAAGATCGGTGCGACGATCAAGCAGGGCATCGAGTCCGACGTCGCGAAGAAGATCGCCAAGCTGATCCGCGACGAGGGCCCCAAGGGCGTGCAGGCGCAGATCCAGGGCGACCAGCTGCGGGTCAGCGGCAAGAAGCGCGACGACCTGCAGGCGGTGCAGCAGCTCCTCCGCGGGGCCGACCTCGACGTCGCCCTGCAGTTCGACAACTACCGGTGACCTGATGGAACGGCCCCCTCGCAGGGACCGGCGGCGCGCAGAGCGTGGCGTGGGGAGCGAGGGGGCCCTTCTACCGGCCGAGCTCGCGGGCCATCTGCTCCAGCCGGGCGATCCGCTGCGGCATGGGCGGGTGGCTGGCGAACAGCGACGCCATGCCCGCCCCGCGGAACGGGTTCGCGATCATCAGGTGGCTCTGGGTGACCAGCCGGTCCTCCTGCGGCAGCGGCCGGGCCGCCGTCCCCCGCTCGATCACCCGCAGCGCGTCGGCCAACGCGAGCGGATCCTGCGACAGCTGGGCGCCCGAGGCGTCGGCCTGGTACTCCCGGCTGCGGCTGATCGCCATCTGCACCACGCCGGCGGCGATCGGCCCGAGGAGCATCAGCAGCAGGCCGCCGAGGGCGTTGCCGCCGCCGCGGTCGTCGGACCGGCCGCCGAACAACGAGGCGAACATCGCCATGTGGGCCAGGTAGGTGATCACCGTGGCCATGGCGCCGGCCACCGAGCTGATCAGGATGTCGCGGTTGTAGACGTGCGAGAGCTCGTGCGCGAGCACCCCCCGCAGCTGGCGCCGGTCGAGCAGCTCGAGGATGCCCTGGGTGACGCAGACGGCCGCGTGGCGCGGGTTGCGGCCGGTGGCGAACGCGTTGGGCTGGTTCGTCGGGCTCACGTAGAGACGGGGCATGGGCTGCCGCGCCTCCGTCGCGAGCTCGCGCACGATCGCGTACAGCTGCGGCGCCTGCGTCTCGGTCACCGGGAAGGCCCGCATCGCCCGCAGTGCCAGCTTGTCCGAGTTGAAGTAAGCGAAGCCGTTCACCCCGAGGGCGACCACCAGCGCGATGAACAGCCCGCCGTTGCCGCCGATCGCGTAGCCGGCGACGAGGATCAGCCCGCCCATGGCGCCCAGGAGGACGGCGGTCTTCAGTCCGTTGTTCCAGCGCTGCACGTCCGGTCCAACGCCGTCCCGGGAGCGCCCGTTCCCGGACGACGGACGCGCCCTCCCCCGGCGGAATGACCGCGCCACCGCAGCGGTTCCTCCTTCCGGACGCGGTGACATCTCGCCGCTGCGGCGTGTCCGGTTGCACATCCCGGCCGTGTACACGCGCACGTAACCTCGCCCGGTGGAGGTAGACCGCTGATGACTGGCACCAATCCGACCGTCGCGCCGTCGAGCTCGAACGGCGCCCCGGCCACCCCGGTGTCCGGCTCCGCTCCCGGTGGGCTCGTCAAGAGCGTCGTGGAGCTCGACCGCGTCGTCATCCGGCTGGCCGGTGACTCCGGCGACGGCATGCAGCTGACCGGCAACCGGTTCACCAGCGAGACGGCGTCGTTCGGCAACGACCTCAAGACGCTGCCGAACTTCCCCGCCGAGATCCGCGCGCCGACGGGGACCCTGCCGGGCGTCAGCTCCTTCCAGCTGCAGTTCGCCGACCACGACGTCATGACGCCGGGTGACGCCCCGGACGTGCTCGTGGCGATGAACCCGGCTGCGCTCAAGGCCAACCTCGGCGAACTGCCCGGCGGCGGCCTGCTGATCGTCGACTCCGACGAGTTCACCCCGCGCAACCTGGCGAAGGTCGGCTACGCGACCAACCCGCTGGAGGACGGCTCGCTCGAGGGGTGGCAGACCGTCAGCGTCCCGCTGACCTCGATGACCCTCGACGCGCTCGCCGACTCGGGCCTCGGCAAGAAGGAGGCCGAGCGCAGCAAGAACATGTTCACCCTCGGCCTGCTGAGCTGGATGTACCACCGGCCCACCGAGGGCACGGTCCGCTTCCTCGAGCGCCAGTTCCGCCGCAAGCCGGAGATCGCCGCGGCGAACATCGCCGCGTTCCGCGCCGGCTACAACTACGGCGACACCACCGAGGCCTTCGCCGTCTCCTACGAGATCAAGCCCGCCCCGATGAAGCCGGGCCGCTACCGGAACATCTCCGGCAACCAGGCGCTCGCCCTCGGCCTCGTCGCCGCCGGCCAGCGCTCGGGGCTCCCGGTGTTCCTCGGCGCGTACCCGATCACCCCGGCGTCGGACATCCTCCACGAGCTGTCCCGGCACAAGGCCTTCGGCGTGCGCACCTTCCAGGCCGAGGACGAGATCGCCGGCATCGGTGCGGCCCTCGGCGCCTCCTTCGGCGGCGCGCTGGGCATCACGACGACGTCGGGCCCCGGTGTGGCGCTCAAGGCCGAGACCATCGGTTTGGCGGTCATGACCGAGCTGCCGCTGGTCATCGTCGACGTCCAGCGCGGTGGCCCCTCCACCGGCCTGCCGACGAAGACCGAGCAGTCGGACCTGCTGCAGGCGATGTTCGGCCGCAACGGCGAGGCCCCGATCCCGGTCATCGCCCCGCGCTCCCCCGGTGACTGCTTCGACGCCGCCGTGGAGGCCGCGCGGATCGCGCTCGCCTACCGGACGCCGGTCATGCTGCTGTCGGACGGCTACCTCGCCAACGGCGCCGAGCCGTGGGCGATCCCGGACGCCGACTCGCTGCCCGACCTCACCGGGTCGGTGGCCTTCGCCACCGAGCCCAACGGCGAGGACGGCGAGTTCCTCCCCTACCTCCGCGACCCCGAGACCCTGGCGCGCGCCTGGGCGATCCCGGGCACCGCGGGCATGCAGCACCGGATCGGCGGGCTGGAGAAGGCCGACAGGACCGGCAACATCTCCTACGACCCGGCCAACCACGACTTCATGACCCGCACCCGGCAGGCGAAGATCGACGGCATCGCCGCGTCGATCCCGGCCACCGACGTCGACGACCCCGACGGCGACGCGCGCGTCGCCGTCATCGGGTGGGGCTCCACCTACGGCCCGATCGGCGCCGCCTGCCGGCGGATCCGGAGCTCCGGCCGGAAGGTCGCCCAGCTCCACCTGCGGCACATCAACCCGTTCCCCGCCGACCTCGGCGAGGTGCTGGCCCGGTACGACCGGGTCATCTGCCCGGAGATGAACCTCGGGCAGCTGGCCCTGCTGCTGCGCGCGAAGTACCTGGTGGACGTGCAGAGCCACACCCAGGTGCGCGGGCTGCCCTTCCGCGCGGCCGAGCTGGCCGCGGTGATCCAGGACGCCATCGACAGCACCACCGCACCCCTGAACGGAGCACCGCAGTGACCACCGTCGAACTCGGCATGCCGGACGCACCGACCCCCATCGACGCCGCCATCGCCCGCTCGCTCGAGCAGCACGGCCCCAAGCAGACCGAGCTCAAGGGCAAGGACTTCAAGACCGACCAGGAGGTCCGCTGGTGCCCCGGCTGCGGTGACTACGTCATCCTGAACGCGGTCCAGAGCTTCCTGCCGAGCCTGGGCATCGCCCGCGAGGACATGGTCATCGTGTCGGGCATCGGCTGCTCGTCGCGCTTCCCGTACTACATGAACACCTACGGGATGCACTCGATCCACGGCCGCGCCCCGGCGATCGCGACCGGCCTCGCCGCCTCACGCCCCGACCTCTCGGTGTGGGTCGTCACCGGCGACGGCGACGCGCTCTCCATCGGCGGCAACCACCTGATCCACGCGCTGCGGCGGAACGTCAACATGACGATCCTGCTGTTCAACAACCGGATCTACGGGCTCACCAAGGGCCAGTACTCGCCCACCTCCGAGGTCGGGAAGGTCACCAAGTCCACGCCGATGGGCTCGCTGGACCACCCGTTCAACCCGGTGTCGCTCGCCATCGGCGCGGACGCCACCTTCGTCGGCCGGGCGATGGACTCCGACCGCAAGGGCCTCACCGAGGTGCTGCGGCAGGCCGCGGAGCACCAGGGCACCTCGCTGGTGGAGATCTACCAGAACTGCAACATCTTCAACGACGGCGCGTTCGAGCTGCTGAAGGACCCGGCGACGGGCCCGATGTGGACGATCCCGCTCGTCCACGGCGAGCCGCTGGTGTTCGGCCCGGACGGCGCCTCCTGCGTGGTCCGCGACGACTTCGGGGGGCTGCGCATCGCCGAGACCAACCAGGTCGACGCGAGCGAGATCGTGGTGCACGACGCGACCCGCGAGGACCCGTCCTACGCGTTCGCGCTGTCCCGGCTGTCCACGCAGGACCTCCGGTACACCCCGATGGGCGTGTTCCGGAAGGTGGCGAAGCCGAGCTACGAGGCGATGATGTCCGAGCAGCTGCACGAGGCCCGGCTGCAGGGCCCCGGCGACCTCGACGCCCTGCTGGCCGGTGGGGACACCTGGGAGGTCAAGGCCTAGGAGGACCCCGTTCCGCGCGCACGGCCCGCCTCCCGCCCGGGAGGCGGGCCGTGCTGCGTCCGGGGCGGATCAGCGCCGGCCGTTCTCCCGCAGCACGTCGGTGAGCACCGGCAGGGCCCGGTGGAGCTGCTCCCGCGTCGGCGCGGCGAAGCCGAGCACCAGCCCGGCCCGGCCATCGTCCACCAGCGCGTGCCGGGCCAGCCCGTCGACGGCGATCCCCCGCGCCGCGGCCGCCGCGCGCACCGCCTCCTCCGCGGCGGTGCCGGGCAGCGGCACGAGGACGTGCGCCCCGGCGGCGTCCCCCTCCACCCGGCACCCGGCCGCCGCGACCGCGGCCCGCACCTCGCCCGCCCGCGCGACCAGTTCACGGCGCAGGCGGCGCAGATGCCGGGCGAGGTCCCCGGAGGCCGTGAACCCCGCGAAGACCCGCTGACCGGCGCGCGCGGGCCGGGTGCCGGTGGCGGTGCGGCGGAGCAGCAGTTCCGCCCGCAGCGGTTCGGGCGCCACCATCCAGCCGACGCCGAGGGTGGGGCTGAGGATCTTGCTCGTCGTGCCCAGGTGCACCACGACGTCAGGCCCCAGCGCGCCCAGCAGCGGCAGCGGGGCGACGTCGTAGCGCAGCTCCCCGTCGTAGTCGTCCTCCAGCACCCACCACCCCTCGGCGCGGGCCCGGGCGACCAGCGCGAGCCGGCGCGCGGCCGACATCCGGCGGCCGAGCGGGTACTGGTGGGCCGGCGTGCAGTAGACGGCGGCCACCCCGGACGGGAGCGCGTCGACGATCAGGCCGTCGTCGTCGACCGCGGCCGGGACGACCTCGACGCCGGCATCGCGCAGCGCACCGACGACGCGCTGGTAGCCAGGGTCCTCGACCGCCACCCGGCTGCCCGGCGGCAGCGCGCGCGCCACCTCCCCCACCGCCGCCGAGGTGCCGGCGGTGGCCAGCACCTCCTCCGGGCCGGCGGCCAGGCCCCGGTGCCGCAGGAGGTGCTCACCCACCGCCGATCGGAACGCGGGGTCACCGGCGGCGTCCGGGCGGGCGTCGGGCGCCTCGTCGCCCGCGGCCCGCCAGGCCCGCCGCCAAGCCGCCCGGTCGAGGACCTGCAGGCACGGCGACCCCGCCCGCAGGTCGACCAGCGCCGGTGCGGCCGGCGAGCGGACGGCCGGAGCGGGAGCCGCCGCGGGCGCCGCCGTCACCGCGCCGAGGACGTACGTGCCCGCGCCCCGGCGTCCGCCGAGCCATCCCTCGGCCAGCAGCTGGTCGTAGGCGGCGACGGTCACCGTGCGGCTCACCCGCAGCGCCGCGGCGAACGCCCGCGTCGACGGCAGCCGGTCCCCGGGGCGCAGCGTCCCGTCGGCGGCGGCGGTGCGCAGCGCCTCGGCCAGCTGGACCGACAGCGGCGTGCCCGAGCTGCGGTCGAGCAGCACCGGGGGGAGGTCGACCACGGTGCTCCTGCCGCCGACGAAGTGGACTGCCGGGAATCTAGCGGATTGGTCGTTCCGGAGGACCACCTGCGCCGTCCAGGATCGACGTCGTGGACACCGCCCCGCCGCTCTCCCCCACCGACCGCAGCACCGTCCGCCGGGGCGCGAAGCGCGCCCGCACCGACCGGGCCGACCTCTACGCCGTGCTCGACGCCGGCCTGATCGGCCATCTCGGCGTGCAGCTGGGCGACGCCCCGGTCGTGCTGCCGACGGGCTACGGCCGGCGCGGGGACACCCTCTACCTGCACGGCTCGACGGGGGCCGCGACGCTGCGGGGCGCGGCCGCGGGCGCGCCGGTCTGCTTCACCGTGACCCACCTGGACGGGATCGTCTACGCGCGCTCGGCCTTCCACCACTCGGTCAACTACCGCTGCGCGGTCGTGCACGGACGGGCCCGCCTGGTGCAGGACCCGGACGAGCGGCTGCTCGGCCTGGAGGTGCTCACCGAGCACCTGGCGCCCGGATCCTGGACGGCGACCCGCCGGCCCGACCGCAGGGAGCTGGCCGCCACCGCGGTGCTGGCCCTCGACCTCGCCGAGGCGAGCGTGAAGATCCGCACCGGCCCGCCGGGGGACGACGAGCGCGACATCGAGGGCGCGGCGGCCCCGGACCCGGTGTGGGCCGGCGTCCTGCCCGTCCGGACGGTGCTGGGCGAGCCGGAGCCCTGCCCCCTGCTGCCCGCCGGGACCACCGTCCCCCTGCGGGTGACCGGCCGGGTCCTCAGCCCTGCGGGGTGACGCGGAGCAACTGGTCCCGGCCGCCGCCGTTGTCGGTCGTCACGTACAGCGCACCGTCGGTGCCCTGCTCGACGGTGCGGATGCGCCCGTAGGTGCCGTCCAGCTCGGGCAGCCGGAACTGCTCGACGAGGGCGCCGGCCTCGTCCAGGCGCAGCGCCAGCACGTGCTGCCCGCGCAGCGCGCCGAGCAGGAGCAGCCCGTCGTAGTCGCCCCACTGGTCCCCGTCGAGGAACGTGCCGTCGCTCGGGGCGATGGGCGGGGCGCCCGAGTCCCAGACCGCCGGGGCCGCCCCCTCGATCTCCGGGTCGGTCATCGGCACGCTCTCGTCGTAGCCCCCGCCGCCCACGGGGTCCCAGCCGTAGTTGGCGCCGGGGCGCAGCAGGTTGACCTCGTCGTTCCGGTCGGGCCCGTGCTCGACCGAGTAGACCTGATCCGTGCCCGGCCGCCGGGCCAGGCCCTGGACGTTGCGGTGCCCGTAGGTCCAGATCAGGTCGGCCGCACCGTCGTCCGGAGCGACGAAGGGGTTGTCCGGCGGAGCCTGGCCGGTGGCGGGGTCGGCGCGGAGCACCTTGCCGGCCAGCGAGCCGAGGTCCTGGGGGTGGGTGCCGACCGCGTTGTCCCCGGTGCCGACCAGCAGCGCGCCGTCCGGCCCGAACTCGAGCCGGCAGCCGCCGTGTCGGCCGCTGCGCTCGTTGAGCGGGATGCCACCGATCAGCGGGTCGTCGACCCGGGTGGCGGACGACCAGTCGCCCGCCACCGTCCAGGCGACGACGCCGATGAACCCCTCCCGATCCCCCTGGCACGTGTAGAACCGCCGGTTCTCGGCGAACGCCGGGTCCAGCGCCAGGCCCATCAGGCCGGTCTCTCCCGCCACGAACAGGTCACCGAGGTCGGCCTGCACCTCCCGCACGGTGCCGTCCGGGAGCACCGCCGTGAAGCCGCCCGCGCGTTCGTCGAGCAGCAGGGTGCCGTCCTCGCTCTGGGCGACGTCCCAGGGGTGGTCGAGCCCGTCGGCCACCACCTCGACCCGCAGCGACGGAGCACCGGTGGGAGCCGAGGTGGTCGGGGGCGTCGAGACCGAGCCGGCGTCTTCCTCCGACCCGCCCGAGCACGCCGCAAGCAGGAGGGCGGCCCCGATGCAGCAGAAGGACCTCGCCCCTCTCACCCCTCGCACGCTCCGGGCGAGCCTTCGGACGAGCCCGCGCTCGCCGACTTCGGAGGGCATGGGGGTCCTTCCGCTAGCTGGTGCGCGTGACCACGTAGTCGCACAGCGCCGAGAGCGCGTCGCGCACCTCACCGGCCGGGACGTCGTCCAGCCGGCCGCGCGCCCGATCGGCGTACTCCCGCAGCACGTCGGTGGCGCGGGCCAGCGACCGGGAGGACCGGAGCAGCGCGAGCGCCTCGGCGTGCTCGGCGTCGTCGGTGACCGGGCCGGCGACCAGCTCGCGGAGCCGGGCCTCCGCGGGGTCGTCGCCGGCCAGCGCGAACAGCACCGGCAGGGTGGCGATCCCCTCGCGGAGGTCGGTGCCCGGCGACTTCCCGGAGACGTCGTCGGTGCTGACGATGTCGATCAGGTCGTCGGAGATCTGGAAGGCGACGCCGACCTCCTCGCCGAACTCGGTCAGCGCCGCCACGAGGTCGTCGTCCACGCCGGAGAAGGAGGCCCCGAAACGGGCCGACGTCGCCACCAGCGAGCCGGTCTTGTCGGCGAGCACCTGCAGGTAGTGGGCGATCGCGTCGTCGCCGGGCTGGGCGCCGACGGTCTCCTTGATCTGCCCGGTGACCAGGCGCTCGAAGGTCCGCGCCTGGACCCGCACGGCCTCGGGACCCAGGTCGGCGAGGATGTCCGACGCCCGGGCGAAGAGCAGGTCGCCGGTCAGGATGGCGATGCTGTTGCTCCACCGGCTGTTCGCGCTGGGGGCGCCCCGGCGCACGGCGGCCTCGTCCATGACGTCGTCGTGGTACAGCGTGGCGAGGTGGGTGAGCTCGCAGACCACGGCGCCCTGCGTGACCTCCGCGGCGGACGGATCGCCCAGCTGGGCGGCCAGGAGCGCCAGCATCGGCCGGAACCGCTTGCCGCCGGCGGCCATGAGGTGACCGGCGGCCTCCCGCACGAACGGGTGCTCGCTGCCCACGGCGACGGCCAGCTCGGCCTCCACCCGGGCCAGCCCGTCGGCCAGCGCCTCCCCGAGGTCGCCCTCGGGGAGCCAGGGGCCGATGGTCGACGCCGGGGTGGAGATCCGGTGCCAGACCTCGGTGGGGGTGCCGTCGGCTGCAGCACGGGCTCCGGTCATATCAACCGACGAATCTAGCCGCCTGCTCGGCGAGGTCGAGCACCGCCCCGGGCAGGACGCCGAGCGCGAGGGTCACGGCCGCGGTCACCGCGAGCACGATCGTCGTCGGGAGCCCGGGCACCCCCACCGTCGGGCCGTCGACGACCGGCTCGGAGAAGTACATGAGCACGATGACCCGGAGGTAGAAGAAGGCCGCCACCGCGCTGGCCAGCAGCGCCACCAGCGCCAGCGGCCAGGCGCCCTGCTCGATCGCGGCGCGGAACACCGCGAACTTGCCGGTGAACCCGGCGGTGAGCGGGATCCCGGCCAGCGCCAGCAGGAAAAGGGTCATGATCGCGGCCGTGACCGGGGAGCGCGCGCCCAGCCCCGCCCACTGCGACAGGTGGCTCGCCTCGCCGTCGCCGTCCCGCACGAGGGTCAGGACGGCGAAGGCGCCGAGCGTGGTGATGCCGTAGGCCAGCAGGTAGAACATCGTGGCGGACAGGCCGGAGCCGCCGCCGTCGGCGCCGAGGCCGATGACGCCGGTGAGCAGGAAGCCTGCGTGCGCCACCGAGGAGTAGGCGAGCATGCGCTTGAGGTCGGTCTGGGTCAGCCCGAGGATCGCGCCCACGACCATGGAGACGATGGCCGCGGCGTAGATCAGCGGCCGCCAGGTCCACTCCACGGGGCCGAACGCGACGTAGAGCAGGCGCAGGATCGCGCCGAAGGCCGCAACCTTGGTGCAGGCCGCCATGAAGGCGGTGACCGGCGTCGGGGCGCCCTGGTAGACGTCGGGCGTCCAGGCGTGGAACGGCGCCACGCTGGCCTTGAAGAGCAGGCCGACGACCAGCAGCGCCAGGCCCAGGACCAGCAGGACACCGCCGCCGTCCACGGTCGCGACGTCCCGGATGTCGCTGAGCCGGACGCTGCCGACCGCGCCGTAGACCAGCGCCAGGCCGTACAGGAAGAAGGCCGAGGCGAAGGCGCCCAGCAGGAAGTACTTGACCGCCGCCTCCTGGGAGAGCAGCCGGCGCCGCCGGGCCATCCCGCTGATCAGGTACAGCGGCAGGCTGAGCACCTCCAGCGCCACGAACATGACCAGCAGGTCGTTCGCCGCGACGAACAGCATCATGCCGCCGAGCGCGAAGGTGGCCAGCGGGTAGACCTCGGTCTGCACCCGGGGCACCGTGGCCAGCTCCCGGTCGCGCGGGCTGCCCGCGGGGACGGCGGCGCTGACGACGAACGCCGACCGCGCCGGGTCGAGCGCGCGCTCGGCGAACAGCAGGACCGACAGCGCACCCAGGCCGGCGATGGTCGCCTGCAGGAAGAGCGCCGGGTCGTCGACCGCCAGCGCGCCACCGGCGGTGACCTCGGGCTCGCGGGCCCAGGCGACGATCAGGACGGCGAGGAGGGCGCCGACGGTGCCGACCAGCGCGAGCGCCACCTGGGCCGCGTGGCGCCGGTCCCGCGGCACGAAGGCCTCCACCAGGATCCCGGCGCACGCCGCGCCGAACACGACCAGCAGCGGGGCCAGCGCGGCCCAGGAGAGGTCGGGTGCCTCGATCATCGGTCGGTCCCTCCGGAGGCGCCCAGGTCACCCAGGGTGGCGACGACGGCCGGTTCGATCAGGTCGATCAGCGGCTGCGGGTACACACCCAGGCCGATGATCAGCGCCACCAGCGGCACGACGACGGCCAGCTCGCGCCGGTCGAGGTCGAGCACCCGCAGGGAGCGGCGCGGGGCGGTCCGCGGGGCGG
Organism: Blastococcus sp. SYSU DS1021; assembly: GCF_054050995.1. NCBI lineage: Bacteria > Bacillati > Actinomycetota > Actinomycetes > Geodermatophilales > Geodermatophilaceae > Blastococcus > Blastococcus sp. SYSU DS1021. Next base: position 42,920 of record NZ_JBJHAL010000010.1, read on the forward strand.
TCAGCGTGGCGGTGGCTCCCCCACCGACCGCCACCGGTTCGGCGGGGTCCTCCTGCAGCAGCACGCCACGGGGCGGGCCGTGCATGGTGCGCTGGTACATGAGCAGCACGTAGAGCGCCGCCAGGACGATGCCGACCGTCGCCAGCACCGTGAACACCGGCCGCTCGGGGAACGAGCCGATCAGCACGAGGAACTCGCTGACGAAGCTGTTGGTGCCCGGCAGGGCCAGCGACGCGAGCCCGGCCACCAGGAAGGCGCCGGCCAGCAGCGGGGCCTTCGCGGCGACGCCGCCGTAGTCGGCGATCCGGCGGGAGCCCCCACGGGCGATGAGCATGCCGACGACGAGGAACAGCAGCCCGGTCGCCAGGCCGTGGTTGACCATGTAGAGCACCGCGCCGGTGCCGGCCTCGGTGGTGAAGGCGAAGATGCCCAGCGCGATGAAGCCGAAGTGCGAGATCGAGGTGTAGGAGACCAGCCGCTTCATGTCGCTCTGGCCCATCGCCAGCAGCGCCGCGTAGAGGATGCCGACCACCGCCAGTACCAGCACGAACGGGGCGAACTCCCGCGACGCGTCGGGGAACAGCGGCAGGCAGTAGCGCAGGAAGCCGAAGGTGCCGACCTTGTCCAGGACGCCGACCAGCAGCACCGCCCCGCCGATCGGGGCCTCGGCACCGGAGTCGGGCAGCCAGGTGTGGAAGGGCACCAGCGGCGCCTTGATGGCGAAGGCGACGAAGAAGCCGAGGAACAGCAACCGCTGGACGTCGGGGTCGATGTCGAGCTGCCGGAGCGCGTCGAACGCGAAGGTCCCCTCGCCGAGCGCGCCGCTGCTGACCACGTACAGGCCGATGACCGAGGCGAGCATCACCAGCCCGCCGACCAGGCTGTAGACGAAGAACTTGACCGCCGCGTACTGCCGGCGCGGCCCGCCGAAGCTGCCGATCAGGAAGTACATCGGGACGAGCATCGCCTCGAAGAAGACGTAGAACAGCAGCACGTCGGTGGCGACGAAGACGCCGACCATCATCGCCTCGAGCAGCAGCAGCCAGGCGAAGAAGACCCGCACCGGGCGGCGGCCGCCGTCGGCCTCGTGCCAGGAGGCGGCGACCACCAGGGGCACCAGGACGCCGACGAGCAGCACCATCACCAGGGCGATGCCGTCGACCCCCAGCGCGAACTCCGACCCGAAGTCGGGGATCCAGGAGACCGCCGTCGTCAGCTGGAACCGCGGGCCGCCGGCGTCGAACGCGAGCGTCGTGAGCACGGCCAGCACCAGCACGACCAGGCTGACGGCGAGGGTCACCTGCTTGGCGAGCAGGTCGCGCCCGCGCGGCAGGGCGGCCACCGCCGCGGCTCCGACGGCCGGCACGGCGATCATCGCCAGCAGCCAGGGGAAGTCGCTCACCGCAGCACGTCCTTTCCGGGGCACCGGTCGGCGCTCGAGACCATGTGTTCGCTTCCGCGGGACGGCCCGCTCATCCGGACGTCACCGCCAGCAGCGCGCCCGCGACCACGACGGCGCCGCCGAGCATGCCGAGGGCGTAGCTGCGCACGAAGCCGGTCTGCAGCCGGCCCAGCCGGGACGACGAGCCGCCCAGGCCCGCGGCCAGGCCGTTGACGGCGCCGTCGACGCCGCGGTTGTCGAGCCAGACCAGGGCGCGGGTGAGCCACTGCCCCGGCCGCATGAACAGCGACTCGTTCACCGCGTCGGCGTAGAGGCCGTTGCGGGCCGCGCGGGTGACCGGGGAGACCCGGACCGGCGCGGTCACCGGCACCTCGCGGCGGCCGACGAACAGCCAGGCCACCAGCACGCCGAGCAGCATCACGACCGTCACCACCAGGCCGATGACCGCCGGGGCCACCACGTGGGCGGCCTCCGCCGGCTCGCCGAAGACCGGCTCCAGCCAGCCCGACAGGGGGAACACCGACACCAGCAGGCCACCGGCGGCGACCGAGCCGACGGCGAGCACCACCATCGGCGCGGTCATCACCGGGGGCGCCTCGTGCGGGTGGACGCCCTCCTCCCAGCGGGGCCGGCCGAAGAAGGTCATGAGCATCAGCCGGGTCATGTAGAAGGCGGTGAGCCCCGCGCCCAGCACGGCGACCCCGCCGAGCACCCAGCCCCAGACGTCGTCCCGGTCCAGCGCGGCCTCGATGATCGCGTCCTTGGTGAAGTAGCCGGAGAGGAACGGGAACCCGATGAGCGCGAGGTAGCCCAGCCCGAAGGTGACGAAGGTGACCGGCAGCTTGTTCCACAGGCCGCCGAAGCGCCGCATGTCCACCGAGTCGCGCATCGCGTGCATGACCGAGCCGGCGCCGAGGAACAGCCCGGCCTTGAAGAACCCGTGCGCGAGCAGGTGCGCCAGGCCGGCGACGTAGCCGGCGGGCCCGAGCCCGACGGCCAGGAACATGTAGCCGATCTGGCTGACCGTCGACCAGGCCAGCACCTTCTTGATGTCGTCGTAGGCGCAGCCGGCGACCGCCCCGATCAGCAGGGTGAGCGCGCCGATCGCCAGCACCACCGCCCGCGCGGTGGGCGTCAGGTCGTAGATGGGGGCCGACCGGGCGATGAGGTAGACGCCCGCGGTGACCATCGTGGCCGCGTGGATCAGCGCCGAGACCGGGGTGGGGCCCTCCATGGCGTCGGGCAGCCACGCCTGCAGCGGGAACTGGCCGGACTTGCCGCAGGCACCCAGCAGGAGGAGCAGGCCGATCGCGGTGATCGTCCCGCCCGCCAGGGTGCCCACCGTCCCGAAGACGCCGGCGTAGGAGGTCGTCCCGAGCTGGGCGAACATCACGAAGATCGCCAGGGCCAGGCCGACGTCGCCGACCCGGTTCATGATGAAGGCCTTCTTCGCCGCGGTGGCCGCGGCCGGGCGGGTGTACCAGAAGGCGATGAGCAGGTACGACGCCAGCCCGACGCCCTCCCAGCCCACGTAGAGCGCCACGAAGCTGTTGCCCAGGACCAGCAGCAGCATGGCCGCGACGAAGAGGTTGAGGTAGGCGAAGAACCGGCGGCGTCCGGCGTCGTGCGCCATGTAGCCGATCGAGTAGACGTGGATCAGCGAGCCGACGCCGGTGATCAGCAGGACGAAGACCGCCGACAGGGGGTCGTAGAGCAGCCCCGCGGTGACGTCCAGCCCGCCGGTGGCGATGAAGGTGAACAGCTCCACGTCGACGGCGCGCTCGTCCAGCCCGGCCAGCTGCACCGTGCACAGCACCGCCAGCACGAACGCCGCGCCGACGGTCGCCGTCCCCAGCAGGTGGCCCCAGCGGTCGGTGCGGCGGCCACCCAGCAGCAGCACCGCGGCCCCCAGCAGGGGCAGCGCTATCAGCAGCCAGGACCAGCCCAGCAGCCCGTCCGCGGGCAGCGTCTCAGACACAGAAGTCCCCGTCCCGCGCGTCAGTACTTGAGGAGGTTGGCGTCGTCGATCGAGGCGGACCGCCGGGTCCGGTAGATCGACATGATGATCGCGAGCCCGACGACCACCTCGGCGGCCGCGACGACCATGACGAACAGCGCGATGATCTGGCCGTCGACGGTGCCGGTGGACCGGGCGAAGGTGATCAGCGTCAGGTTGACGGCGTTGAGCATCAGCTCCACGCACATGAACACGACGATCGCGTTGCGCCGCACGAGCACGCCGACCGCGCCGATGGTGAACAGGATCGCGGCGAGCACGAGGTAGTGGCTCAGGCTCACCGGTCCCGCCCTCCGGGCACGTCGCTGACGGTGGGATCCATCGACCCGAGGGCGGCGTCGGGTGACCCGAGCTGCTCCCGGCCGGTGGGACGGGGCATCTGATCGATCTCCTGCGCCTCGATGCCGGTGGCGAGCGTGTCCTCGGCGTAGCGGCCGTCGGGCAGCAGCCCGGGCGCGGCCACCGAGTGGGCGCGGGCGTAGACCCCGGGTCCCGGCAGCGTCTGCGGCCGGTCGGTGAGGAAGCGCGCCCGGGAGAGCTCCCGCTGGCCCGTGCGGCTGCCCGGGGTCCGCTCCATCTGGGTGAAGACCAGGGCGCCGACGGCCGCGACGATCAGCAGCCCGCCGGTGACCTCGAACGCCACCAGGTACCGCGAGTACAGCAGGCCGGCGATCGCCTCGACGTTGCCCGACGCAGCGCCGCCCGCCCCGCCCTGCACCGCCTCGAGCCCGGCGACCGGCAGGTCCCGGGTCGCCCGCGCGATGCCGGCCCCCGCGATCGCGGCGAATCCGACGCCGAACAGCGTGGCCGCCACCCGCTGGCCGCGGAGCGTCTCCACGACCGAGTCGGAGGAGTCGCGGCCCACGAGCATGAGCACGAAGAGGAACAGGATCATGATTGCGCCGGTGTAGACGATGATCTGCGCCGCCCCGAGGAACGGCGCCTCCTGGACGACGTAGAAGACCCCCAGCGACAGCATCGTCAGGACCAGCCAGAGCGCGGAGTGCACCGCGTTCCGGCTGAACACCATGCCCAGCGCCCCGGCCAGCGCGACGGGGCCGAGGATCCAGAAGACGACGGCCTCGCCGGTGCCGATGACGACGCCGGCGGTGTCCGGGGTCACGGCCGGGGCTCCGGTTCGCGCACGTAGTAGTCCTTCTCGTCGTCGCCGAGCCGCATCGGGTGCGGGGTGGCCTCCATGCCGGGCAGCAGGGGGGCCATCAGCTGTTCCTTGGTGTAGATCAGGTCGCGCCGGTTGTCGTCGGCGAGCTCGAAGTCGTTGCTCATCGTCAGCGACCGCGTGGGGCAGGCCTCGATGCACAGCCCGCAGAAGATGCAGCGCAGGTAGTTGATCTGGTAGACCGCGCCGTACCGCTCACCGGGCGAGTAGCGCTCGTCCTCGGTGTTGTCGCCACCCTCGACGTAGATGGCGTCGGCCGGGCAGGCCCAGGCGCACAGCTCGCAGCCGACGCACTTCTCCAGCCCGTCGGGATGCCGGTTGAGCACATGGCGGCCGTGGTAGCGCGGCTTGGTCACCTTCGGCTCGTACGGGTACTGCTCGGTGGTCACGGTCCGGAAGATCTGGGCGAAGGTGACCCCGAAACCCTGGACCGCGGCGGGCAGGAGGCTGTCCCGGACGGCGGGCCGGTTGCGCCCGCCCGCCGCGGAGTGCTCCACCTCCCCGCGGGACCGCCGGACCATGTCCTGCTCGCCGGGCTTGCCGTGCGCGGGGGTCTCCCGCTCGTCGCGGTCAGGCATCGCGCTCCTCCTCGACGGTGGCGGTGCCGCGCCGCCCGGTGCTGACGACCGGGGCCGCGTCGGCGGTGGTGGTGGACTGGCGCCGCAGCCGGGGCGACGGCGGCACCTGCAGGTCCATCGGCGGGACGGGGAACCCGCCCTCGGCGCGGCCGGGGCCACCGGCGGGCCGGCGGCGCGCCCCGGCCGGCGGCAGCACCTCCGGTTCGGCCCGGGTCGGGTGGTTGGAGCCGGCCGCGGCCTCGGCGGCGGCGAGCCGGGTGTCCTGCTGCGCGGAGCGGCCGCCGAGCCAGAGCGCGGCGAGCACCAGCAGCGCCGCCGGGACCCCGACGTAGACCGCCACCTCGCCGGTGGAGAGGTCGGTCTCCCGGGAGACGGTGCGCATCGTCGCCACGATCAGGATCCAGACCAGCGCGACCGGGACGAGCACCTTCCACCCGAAGCGCATGAACTGGTCGTAGCGCAGCCGGGGAAGCGTGCCGCGCAGCCAGATGAAGACGAACAGGGCGGCGACGACCTTGAGGAAGAACCACAGCAGCGGCCACCAGCCGGTGTTCGCGCCGTCCCAGATGGAGATCGGCCACGGCGCGCGCCAGCCGCCCAGGAACAGCGTCGCGGCGAGCGCCGAGACGGTGACCATGTTGATGTACTCGGCGAGGAAGAACAGGGCGAACTTCAGCGACGAGTACTCGGTGTGGAAGCCGCCGACGAGCTCGCTCTCGGCCTCGGGGAGGTCGAAGGGTGCCCGGTTGGTCTCCCCCACGACGGCGATCGCGTAGAGCACGAAGGACACCGGCAGCAGGACGGCGTACCAGCTGGGACCGGTGAACTCCCAGCCGAAGAAGGAGAGCTGGGTGCCGTCGGCCTGGGCGGCGACGATCTCCGAGGTGGACATCGTGCCGGCGTAGAGGAACACCGCCACGATGGACAGCCCCATCGCGATCTCGTAGCTGATCATCTGCGCCGCGCTGCGCATGCTGCCCAGCAGCGGGTAGGTGGAGCCGGAGGCCCAGCCCCCCAGCACGATCCCGTAGATGCCCATGGCGGACATCGCCAGGATGATCAGCACCCCGATCGGGGCGTCGGTGAGCTGGAGCGGCGTCTGCTCGCCGAAGATGCTCACGACCGGGCCCATCGGGATCACCGAGAAGGCGACGAACGCCGGGACGGTGGCGATCACCGGAGCCAGGAAGTACACCGGCTTGTCGGCCATCGCCGGCATGATGTCTTCCTTGAACGCCAGCTTGAGCCCGTCGGCGAGGCTCTGCAGGTAGCCGCGCGGGCCGACCGTGTTCGGCCCGATCCGCTGCTGCATCCGCGCGACGACCTTGCGCTCGAACACGATCGCGAACAGCGTCATCGCGACCAGCACGGCGAAGACGCCGACGATCTTGATGAGCACGATCCACCAGACGTCGTGCCCGAAGTCCGCCAGCGTCGGCTGGTCGGGCGCGGCCCACAGGTTCATCGCACGACCTCCCCGGCGACGGCCGACGTGCGGGCCAGCCGCACGACCGCGCCGGGCCCGGCGCCCAGCGCGGAACGGATCTCGCTGCCGGGCGAGCGCATCGGCAGCCACACCACCTGGTCGGGCATGGCGGTGACCACCACCGGCAGGCTGATCGAACCGGTGGGCCCGCTGACGGTGAGCCGGTCGCCGTCGGCCAGGCCGAGGCGGGCGGCCGTGCCGGTGCCGATGCGGGCGACCGGGCGGCGGGCGGTGCCGGCGAGCTCGGGCTCGTCGCGCTGCAGGGTGCCGACGTCGAGCAGCTGCCGCCAGGACGCCAGGACCGCCTCGTCGTCCCGGAGCAGCGGGGCGGCCGGCGGGGCGACGTCGGGCCCGGAGGCGGTCACGGCGGACCGGCGGGCCCCCAGCGCGGAGAGCGCGGACCGCGCCACCTCGGGAGCGGGCAGCCGCAGGTCGGCGTCCATCGCGTCGGCCAGGCCGTGCAGGACACGGCCGTCGGGCAGCTGCCCGGAGCCGTGCAGCGTCGCGTCGAAGGACCGCAGCCGGCCCTCCCAGTCCAGGTAGCTGCCCGCCTTCTCCGGTGCGGCCGCGACCGGCAGGACGACGTCGGCGCGCTCGGTGACCGCGCTGGGGAACATCTCCAGGCTGACCACGAAGGCCGCCGCGTCGAGGGCCGCCAGCGCCAGGGCGGGGTCGGGCAGGTCGGCCGGGTCGACGCCGCCGACCAGCAGGCCGGGCAGCCGGCCGCTGCGCGCCGCGGTGAGGATGCCGGTGGTGTCCCGCCCCGGGGCGGCGGGCACGGCGCCGGGGTCGACGCCCCAGACCGCGGCCACCTCGGCGCGGGCGACGTCGTCGTCGACGGTCCGGCCACCGGGGAGCAGGTTCGGCAGCGCCCCGGCCTCGACGGCGCCGCGTTCGCCGGCGCGGCGGGGCACCCAGGCGAGCCGGGCCCCGGTGGCCCGGGAGAGGGCGAGCAGGGCGGAGAACGCGCCGGGAACCTCGGCCAGCCGCTCCCCGGCGAGGACGACGGCGCCCGGCTTCCGCAGCGCCTCCACCGCGGGCCCGCCCCAGGTGCCCTCGGCGAGCGCGAGCAGCGACCGCGCCTCCGCCCCGGGGACCGTGGTGAGCACCGTGGCCTCCAGCTTCGCGGCGGCCCGGGTGGCGAACGGCGCGAGGTCGAAGACCGGCAGCTTGCGGGTGCGCACCGCGCGGCGCAGCCGCAGGAAGAGGATCGGGGACTCCTCCTCCGGCTCGAGGCCGGCCAGGAGGACGGCGGGCGCCTCGCCGACGTCGGCGTAGGTGACCGCACCGGTCACCGGGCCGGTGCCGGCGATCGTGCTCGCCAGGAACTCCAGCTCCTCGGCGGAGTGCGCGCGGGCACGGGCGTCGACGTCGTTGGTGCCCAGCGCCACGCGGGCGAACGTGGCCCACGCGTAGGCGTCCTCGAGGGTGAGCCGGCCGCCGGGCAGCACGCCGACACCGCCCTCGGCGCGGGCCCGGAGCAGGCCGGCGGCGGCCGCGGCCCACGCCTCGGGCCAGGACGCCGGCTGCAGCTCCCCGTCGGCGCCGCGCACCAGCGGGCTGGTCAGCCGGGCGTTGGCGCTGGCGTAGCGGAACGCGTAGCGGCCCTTGTCGCAGGTCCACTCCTCGTTGACCGCCGGGTCGTCGCCGGCCTGGCGGCGGGTGATCTTGCCGCGCCGGTAGTCGGTGCGCATGGCGCAGCCCGAGGCGCAGTGCTCGCAGACGCTGTCCTCGCTGCGCAGGTCGAAGGGCCGGGCACGGAACCGGTACTGGGCGCTGGTCAGCGCCCCCACCGGGCAGATCTGGGTGGTGTTGCCGGAGAAGTAGGACTCGAACGGCTCGTCCTCGTAGATCGCCACCTGCTCCAGCGCGCCGCGCTCGAACAGCTCGATGAACGGGTCGCCGGCGACCTGCTGGGAGAAGCGGGTGCAGCGGGCGCAGAGGACGCAGCGCTCCCGGTCCAGCAGCACCTGGCTGCTGATCGGCAGCGGCTTGGGGTAGGTCCGCTTCTCGTCGACGAACCGGCTCTCGGCGCGGCCGTTGCTCATCGCCTGGTTCTGCAGCGGGCACTCGCCGCCCTTGTCGCAGGTCGGGCAGTCGAGCGGGTGGTTGATCAGGAGCAGCTCCATGGTGCCCTGCTGCGCCTTGTCCGCGACCGGGCTGGTGAGCTGGGTGTGGACCTCCATGCCCTCGGTGACCGGCATGGTGCACGAGGCGACCGGCTTGCGCTGCCCCTCGACCTCGACCAGGCACTGCCGGCAGGCGCCGACCGGCTCGAGCAGCGGGTGGTCGCAGAACCGCGGGATGAAGACACCGACCTGCTCCGCGGCGCGGATGATCAGCGTCCCCTTCGGCACGGCGACCTCGAACCCGTCGATCGTGCAGCGGACGGCGTCCGGCGGGGTGTGCGGGCCGGGGGCGCCCGGCGGCACCGCGGGTGCGGGTGGCGGGTTGGTGGGCGTGAGCGTCATGACGCGGCTCCGACCGGCTCGAGGCGGAGGGAGCGGCCGAGCCGGGCCTGCTCCTCGGGCGGCAGCAGGGCGACGTAGTCGTCCTTGAAGTACTTGAGCGAACTGGTGATGCAGCTGGTCGCGCCGTCTCCGAGCGCGCAGAACGACCGGCCCAGGATGTTGTCGCAGGTGTCGACCAGGATGTCGAGGTCCTGGGCGGTCCCCCGCCCGTGCGCGATCCGCTCGAGGATCTGCACCAGCCAGTAGGTGCCCTCCCGGCAGGGGGTGCACTTGCCGCAGCTCTCGTGCGCGTAGAACTCGGTGAACCGGAGCGTGGCCTCGACGATCGAGTCGGTCTCGTCGAACACCATGAGCGCGGTGGTGCCGAGCATCGAGCCCGCCGCGGCCACGGAGTCGAAGTCCAGCGGGACGTCGAGGTGCTCGGGCGTGAAGTACGGCGTCGACGAGCCGCCCGGCGTCCAGAACTTCAGCTCGTGACCGGGGCGGATGCCGCCGGCCATCTCGAGCAGCTCGCGCATCGTCGTGCCCATGGGGGCCTCGTACTGGCCCGGCCGGACGACGCGGCCCGACAGCGAGTAGATCTTCGGGCCGGGCGACTTCTCCGGGCCGAACGCCTTGAACCAGTCGGCGCCGCCGCGGACGACGAACGGCACGCTGGCGAGCGTCTCGACGTTGTTGATGACCGTCGGGGCCCCGTACAGGCCGGCGACCGCGGGGAACGGCGGCTTGAGCCGGGGCTGGCCGCGGTAGCCCTCGAGCGAGTCGAGCAACGCCGTCTCCTCGCCGCAGATGTACGCACCGGCGCCGGCGTGCACGATCAGCTCCAGGTCGTAGCCGGAGCCGAGGATGTCGGTGCCGAGGTAGCCGGCGGCGTAGGCCTCACCCACGGCGTTGAGCAGCCGCCGGTGCGCGTGCACCGCCTCGCCGCGGACGTAGATGACGGCCAGCTTCGACCGGATGGCGTAGGAGGAGATGATCACGCCCTCGATCAGCGAGTGCGGGTCGGCCATCATCAGCGGCAGGTCCTTGCAGGTGCCCGGCTCGCCCTCGTCGGCGTTGACCACGAGGTACTTGGGCATCGCCGCGGGCCCGGTGGGCTCCTCCCCCGGCTTGGGCTGGGGGATGAAGCTCCACTTCATGCCGGTGGGGAAGCCGGCGCCGCCGCGGCCGCGCAGACCGGAGTCCTTGACCAGGGTGACCAGCTCGTCGGGCAGCATGGACAGCGCGGTGCGGAGTGCGGAGTAGCCGTCGAGCCGCTCGTAGGTGGCGAGCCGCCAGGACTGCTCGGCGCCCCAGCGGCTGGTGAGGACAGGGGTGAGGGGCACGGTTCATCGCCTCCGCTTCGGGCCGCGGCCCTCGATGGTCCGGGTCGGGCCGCCGGGCCCCTGGGTGTCCGGGGGTGGGGTGGCGGGGCTCTGACCACTCGTGCCGGGCTCCTGCCCGGCCGGGGTGTCGGTGCCCTCGCGGCCGTCGGGCAGCCGCCGGCCGGCCGGTTCGGGGGCGTCGGGGTGCGAGCCCGCGGCGCCGGCCTTCTCGGCCGGGGTGTCGGCGGCGGCCACCCGCGCGTCCGCCGCCTCCTTGCCCGGGGTCTCCCCCGTGCTCCCCGACGGGCGCACGGTCTCCCGCGGCTCGCCGACGTCGGCCGGCTCGGGCTCCGGGCCGCGCATCGGCGGCGCGGCCTCCCCGCGTTCGGCGGCCAGCCGCAGCCCGCGCAGGGTGGGCTCGTAGTTCCCCGGCGCGTCGACGGCGGCGGCAGCGGCCGCCGCGTCCGGGTGCTGGGAGAAGCCCGCCAGCTGGCGGGAGACGCCGCGGAAGTCGGTGAGCGGCGCGCCGCGGGTCGGCAGCGGCTTCTCCCCCCGGCGCAGCGCCGCGACCAGCTCGCGGGCGCTGTCGACGTCCTGCTGGTCGTAGAACTCGTAGTCCACGGTGACCACGGGCGCGTAGTCGCAGGCGGCGAGGCACTCGGCGTGCTCGAGGGTGATCGAGCCGTCGGCGGCGGTCTCGTCGTGGTGCACGCCGAGGTCGGCCGACAGCGCGTCCATGATCCGCTGCCCGCCCAGCACGGCGCAGAGCGTGTTGGTGCAGACGCTGACCAGATGCCGGCCGGTGGGGCGGCGCTTGTACATCGTGTAGAAGGTCGCGACCGCCCCGACCTCGGCCTTGGTCAGCCCCAGCTCCTCGGCGCACAGCGCGACGCCCTCGGGGGTGACGTAGCCCTGGTAGCTCTGCACCAGGTGCAGCATCGGCAGCAGCGCCGAGCGGGCCACCGGGTAGCGGGCGATGATCTCGCGCGCCTCGAGCCGGGCCTGCTCGGGCAGCGGCGGGGTCTCGGCGAGGGACGCGACGTCGACCGGGCTGGAGTCCAGCCCGGTGACCGCCGTGCCCTCGGGACTGCCTGGCAGTGCACTCATCGGTCGACGCCCCCCATCACCGGGTCGATCGAGGCGATCGCGGCGATGACGTCGGCGATCATGCCGCCCTCGCTCATCGCCGCCGTGGCCTGCAGGTTCACGAAACTGGGGTCGCGCACGTGGACGCGCCACGGGCGGGTGCTGCCGTCGCTGACCACGTGGTAGCCGAGCTCGCCGCGGGGGGACTCGAGGGGCACGTATACCTGCCCCGCCGGCACCCGGAAGCCCTCGGTGACCAGCTTGAAGTGGTGGATCAGGGCCTCCATCGACTGACCCATGATGTGCCGCACGTGGTCCAGCGAGTTGCCCATGCCGTCGGGCCCCAGGGAGAGCTGGGCGGGCCAGGCGATCTTCTTGTCCTCGACCATCACCGGGCCGGGCTCCAGCCGGTCCAGCGCCTGGGCGATGAGCTTCAGCGACTCGTTCACCTCGGCCATGCGCACCAGGTAGCGGCCCCAGGCGTCGCAGGTGTCGGCGGTGGGGACCTCGAAGTCGTAGGTCTCGTAGCCCAGGTAGGGCTCCACCTTGCGCAGGTCCCAGGCCAGCCCGGTGGCGCGCAGGACCGGTCCGGTGACGCCGAGGGCGACGCAGCCGGTGAGGTCGAGGTACCCGGCGTCCTTGAGCCGCGCCTGCCAGATCGGCTGGCCGGTGAGCAACCGGTGGAAGTCCGCGACCCGCTTCGGGAAGACCTCCAGGAACTCCCGGATGTGCTCGACCGCCCCCTCGGGCAGGTCCTGGGCCAGACCGCCGGGGCGGATGTAGGCGTGGTTCATCCGCAGCCCGGTGATCTCCTCGAGCAGGTCGAGGACCATCTCGCGCTCGCGGAAGCCGTTGGTCATGCCCGTGAGGGCACCCATCTCCATGCCGAAGGTGGCCAGCGCCACCAGGTGGGAGGCGATCCGGTTCAGCTCCATCACCAGCACCCGGATCGTGGCCGCGCGCTGCGGGATCTCGACGCCGAGCAGCTTCTCGACGGCCATGCAGTAGCCGGCCTCGTTGAACAGCGGGGCCAGGTAGTCCATGCGGGTCACGAACGTCGTGCCCTGCACCCAGTTGCGGTACTCGGTGTTCTTCTCGATACCGGTGTGCAGGTAGCCGATCACCACGCGCGCCTTGGTGACCGTCTCGCCCTCCAGGTCGAGGACCAGGCGGAGCACGCCGTGGGTGGACGGGTGCTGCGGGCCCATGTTGACGACGAGGCGCTCCTCGCCGTGCGGGTCGGCCCCGAGGGTGACGTCCCAGTCCCCGCCGGTGACGGTGTAGACCCGCCCCTCGGTGGTCTCCCGCGAGCCGGCGTAGGGGTCGGCCGGGTTGTAGGTGGTGCTCATCGGTAGACCCCCGTCACCGGTAGGCCCGCCGCGTGTCCGGCGGCGGGATCGTCGCGTCGTGGTACTCCACCGGGATCCCGCCGAGCGGGTAGTCCTTGCGCTGGGGGTGGCCGTCCCAGTCGTCGGGCATGAGGATCCGGGTCAGCGCCGGGTGGCCGTCGAAGACGACGCCGAACATGTCGAACGTCTCCCGCTCGTGCCAGTCCGCCGTCGGGTAGACGCCGGTCACCGACGGGACGTGCGGGTCCTCCGCGGTGACCGCCACCTCCAGCCGGATGCGGCGCCGGTAGGTCATCGAGGTCAGGTGGTAGACGACGTGCAGCCGGGGCCGGCCGGGCGTCACCTCGGGGCCGCCGCTGTCGAGGTAGTCGACGCCGGAGAGGCTGCTGCACAGCTCGAAGCGCAGGGCCTCGTCGTCCCGCAGCGCCTGCACCAGGGTCAGCAGGTGCTCCCGGGCGACGAAGTAGGTGATCTCGCCCCGGTCGACCAGCACGCGCTGCACCGCGGCGGCGTAGGTGGCCTCCCCCACGGCCTCGATCAGCGCGTCGGTGACCTCGTCGAAGTACCCGCCGTAGGGCCGGTCGGTGGAGTGCAGCGCGACCGCGCCGCCGGGCTCCACCCGCACCAGGCCACCGAACCCCGAGGTGTCACCGCTGCCGCTGACCCCGAAGGCGCCCTTCCGGAAACCGCCGGACGGCGCGGTGCTGTCGTCGTAGCCGGCCTCCTCGCGACCGGGGACGACGTTCGAGCCGCCGTCGTTGCTCATCGCCGGCCACCCCGCTCGTCCGGGAGCAGGACGGCGTTGCCGCCGCGCCGCTCGATCCCGAACTGCCCGGTGCGCCCCTCGGCGGCCGCCTGCTCGTAGGCGCGGCGGGCCTCCTTGTCGACGCGGACGGTCGACGGCATCTCGACCAGCAGGTCCTTGGCCGTGCCGTCCTCGCGGGCCTGCTGCTGCTGGCGGGCCCGCTTCTCCCCCAGCGGCTCGTGCTGGATCTTGTGGTGCAGCTTGAGGATGGCGTCCATCAGCATCTCCGGCCGCGGCGGGCAGCCGGGCAGGTACATGTCCACGGGGACGACGTGGTCGACGCCCTGGACGATCGCGTAGTTGTTGAACATGCCGCCGGAGCTGGCGCAGACGCCCATCGCCAGCACCCAGCGGGGCTCGGGCATCTGGTCGTAGATCTGCCGCAGGACCGGCGCCATCTTCTGGCTCACCCGGCCGGCCACGATCATCAGGTCCGCCTGCCGCGGCGAGGCCCGGAAGACCTCCATGCCGAAACGGGCGAGGTCGTACCGGCCCGCACCGGAGGCCATCATCTCGATGGCGCAGCAGGCCAGGCCGAAGGTCGCCGGCCACAGCGACGACTTGCGGGTCCAGTTGACCAGCTTCTCCACGCTGGTCAGCAGGACGCCGCTCGGCAGCTTCTCCTCGAGTCCCATGTCAGTCCCCTGTCAGTCCCACTCGAGTCCGCCGCGCCGCCACTCGTAGGCGAAGGCGAGGAAGACGGTGCCGAGGAACACGGCCATCGCGGCCAGCCCCCACACCCCCAGCGCGTCGTTGGCGACGGCCCACGGGTAGAGGAAGACGATCTCGATGTCGAAGACGATGAAGAGCATCGCGGTCAGGTAGTACTTCACCGGGAAGCGGCCGCCGGTGAGCGGCTGGTCGACCGGCTCGATGCCGCACTCGTAGGCGGCCAGCTTGGCCCGGTTGTGGCGGCGCGGCCCGACGAACGGCGCGACGACGACCGAGAACAGCGCGAACGCCGCGGCCAGCACGAACAGGCCGACGAGCGGGGCGTAGGTCGAGAGCATCAGCTGCACCCTAGGGTGATGTCGGTCACGGCCTGGTCATGGTCGGGATACGGAGTGTCGTGCCGGCCGGTCGTCATGGCAGCTCCCTCACGTCGCCGGGGTGAGTCGCAGGAGCACGGCCAGCGCGCGGTCGATCGCGTCGCCGTCGCGGCCGTCGGTCAGGTTGCCCATCACCCGCAGCGCGGCGTCGGTGAGCGCGGGGCGGCGCAGCCCCCGGGCCATGGCGAGCCGGACCACTGCTGGCCGGGCCAGCAGCGCCAGGAAGCCCAGGCCGAGCCGGTGGAGGCGGCCCAGCTCGGCGCGCAGCCGGCCGGGGTACCGCCGCAGGACCGCCTCCCGCGCCGTCCCGGTTGCAGGGGTTCACCGTGCCGGCGGCGTCCCCGGCAAGCAGCAGCAGCCCCCGGGTGTACGCCGGACCCCGGCTCAGCGGCGTCAGCCCGTCACCGCAGACCTTCTCCCGCGGGAAGTCGGCCTTCTCCAGCAGCGCGACATCCAGGCCCGCGCGGACGAGGTGCCAGGCCGCGCTGGAGCCGGCCGGCCCGGCACCGACGACCACGACGTCGGCGGCGTGCGCCGCTGCGGTCCGCGTCATGCCACCCCTCCGGTCCGTCGTCGAGCCCGGTGCAGCTTGTGAAAGAGTTCACAAACCGCTCGGTCCCGAGTCTAGGCCGCGATGTGATCTAGCCGACAGACCCCCCCTCGGCGCAGGGCCCCGGCGACCTCAGCGCGGCCCCGCACCGGGCGGCCGGTCCGGGCATCAGGAAGGCGCCGGCAACCAGGTGCTCAGCCAGGCCGCGGAGCGGTCGATCACCTGCTCGAGCGCGCCGGGCTCGGGGAACAGGTGCGTGGCGCCGGGGATGATCGCGACCTCGTGGTCGACGGTGAGCCGGGCGGCGGCCTGCCGGTTGAGCTCGACGACCTGGGCGTCCGCGCCCCCGACGACCAGCAGCACGGGCGCCCGCACCTGGTCGAGCGCGCTGCCGGCCAGATCGGGACGGCCACCGCGGGAGATCACCGCCCGGACCCTCTCCGGTCGCTCGGCGGCGGTGATCAGGGCGGCCGCCGCACCGGTGCTGGCACCGAAGGTGGCGACCGGCAGGGTCGCGAGGCCGGGCCGGCCGAGCAGCCAGTCGACGGCGCCGGTGAGCCGCCCGGCCAGCAGCGGGATGTCGAACCGGTGCTCGCGCGTGCGCGCGTCGACCTCCTCCTCGGCGAGGGTCAGCAGGTCCAGCAGCACGGTGGCGTACCCGGCGGCGTGCAGCCCCTCGGCGACCTGCTGGTTGCGCGGGCTTCGCCGGCTGCTCCCGCTGCCGTGGGCGAAGACCACCACACCGCGCGGATCGGCGGGGCCGACGAGGTCGGCGCGCAACGCCGCCCCGGGCACGTCGACGACGACGTCCTCCTGGAAGCCGGGCGCGCCCTCGTCAGCCGGCACCGTCGCGCTCCTCCGGCTCACCGGGGCGGGCCTGCGCGAGGGCCGCGCGCACCTCGTCGTCCTCGGTCGGTCGGAAGTCGGCGTAGCCCTGGCCGACGGCGGAGAAGTCCGCGGGGGCCCAGAGGCAGAGCAGTTCGTCGACGTCCGGTGTGATCTGCCGGCAGGCGTTCGGCGAGGCCACGGGGACGGCGACGGTCAGGTGCGCGGGGTCCTGGCGGCGGACGGCGGCGACCGCGGCGCGCATGGTCGAGCCGGTGGCCAACCCGTCGTCGACCAGGACGACGCGGCGGCCGGCCAGGACCGGCGGCGGGCGGTCGCCGCGATAGGCCTCGGTGCGCCGGCGCAGCTCGGACACCTCCTGGGTGCGGACGTCCTCGAAGGTGGCCGCGCCCACCCCGGCGCGGTCGATGACGCTCTCCTGCCGGACGGTCTCGATCTCGTCCCCCACGGCCGCGATCGCGCCCATGGCGAGCTCCGGCTGCCAGGGCAGGCCGACCTTGCGGACGACGACGATGTCGAGCGCTGCGTCGAGGGCGGCGGCCACCTCCGCCCCCACGACGACCCCGCCCCGCGGCAGGCCGAGTACGACCACGTCGCCGTGCCCGGGGGTGACCAGGTCGTCGTCGACCAGCCGCGCGGCGAGCGCCCGGCCCGCCTCCCGGCGATCTGCGAAAGGTCTCCGGTCTCCAGCCATGTGGTCCGGCTACCCGGCCCGCCGGGCGGCTAACGGCCGGAGCGGCTGGGAAGGGGGCGCGCGGGGTCGTCGGGCACCGGCGCTCGTCCCGCCGAGGCCGTCCCGCCGCTGCACCCCCGGAGGCCCTCAGGGCTTGCGGGCACGGTGCAGCGCGACGATCCCCCCGGTGAGGTTCTGCCAGGCGACGTCGGCCCAGCCGGCGTCCTGCAGCCGGCCGGCGAGCGCCGCCTGGTCGGGCCAGGCGCGGATCGACTCGGCCAGGTAGACGTAGGCCTCGGGGTTGCTGCTCACCGCCCGGGCGATGCGGGGCAGCGCCTTCATCAGGTACTCGGTGTAGACGGTGCGGAACGGCGACCAGGTGGGGCTGGAGAACTCGCAGACCACCAGCGTCCCGCCGGGCTTGGTCACCCGGGCGAACTCCCGCAGCGCGGCGTCGGGGTCGGCCACGTTGCGCAGGCCGAAGGAGATGACCACGCCGTCCACGCTCTCGGCGGCCAGCGGCAGCGCCATCGCGTCACCGGCCACCTTGGGCACCGGTCGCGCGGCCCCGGCGCGCAGCATGCCCTGGGAGAAGTCGCAGGCGATCGCCGTCACTCCGCCGGCGGCGAGCTCGACGGTGGAGACCGCCGTCCCGGCCGCGACGTCCAGCACCGTCTGGCCCGGCCGGGCCCCCAGCGCCTCGCGGGTGGCCCGTCGCCAGGAGGCGTCCAGCCCCGCGGAGAGGACGGTGTTGGTGACGTCGTAGCGCTGCGCGACCCGGTCGAACATCGCCGCGACCTCGGCCGGTCGCTTGTCCAGCCCGGCCCGCAGGCCGGCGGTGTGCGGGTTCTCTCGCCGGTCTGCCACGGCATCGACGCTACAAGGCCTCCTACTCTGATCACGTGACTGCCGCCGCCCTGACCTCCCCGGCGGCGGCGTCGCGCACCGTCACCACGGTCCGCTCCGACGCGGCCGGCGAACTGCTCGACCTGCTCCCGGTCCGCGGCGGCCTCTCCTGGGTGCGCCACGGTGAGGGCCTGGTCGGCTGGGGCGAGGCGGCGCGGCTGGAGGTCTCGGGCCCGCGCGCGCTGGCCGAGGCCGCCGAGTGGTGGGACCGGTTCACCGCCGGCCTCGACGTCGCCGACGAGCTGCGCGTCCCCGGCTCGGGCCCGGTGCTGTTCGCGAGCATCGCCTTCGACCCGGTCGCGGGGACGTCGGTCTTCGTCGTCCCCGAGGTCGTCGTCGGGCGGCGGGACGGCGTCGGCTGGATCACCGCCGTCGGGGCCGCACCGGAGCTGCCGGACCCGACCCCTGCCGACGACGGCCCGGCGCCCCGGCTGCGCTACGCCGACGGGGCGCTGGACCCCGCGAGCTGGTGCGCCGCGGTGGCCGCCGCCGTCACCCGCATCGACGCCGGCGAGCTGGAGAAGGTCGTGCTCGCCCGCGACCTGCTCGTCTCCTCCGACGTCCCGCTCGACCCCCGGCGAATGCTGCGCCGGCTGGCCGCCCGGTTCCCGGGGTGCTGGACCTTCGCCGTCGACGGCCTGCTGGGCGCCACGCCGGAGCTGCTGCTGCGCCGCACCGGCCGGCGGCTCTCCTCGCGCGTGCTGGCCGGGACCGCGCCGCGCGGGGCCGGCGCCGAGGACGAGCGGCTGGCCGCGGCCCTGATGGACTCGGGGAAGGACCGCGCGGAGCACGGCCTCGCCGTCGACTCCCTGGTGCGGGCACTGCAGCCGTACTGCCACGAGTTGACGGCACCGCCGGAGCCGGAGCTGCTCACGCTGGCCAACGTGCGGCACCTGGCCACCGACGTCGTCGGCACCCAGCGCGGCTCGGCCGGGCTGCTGGAGCTGGTCGGCGCGGTGCACCCGACGGCGGCCGTCTGCGGCACCCCCACGCCGGACGCCGCCGCGCTCATCGGCGAGCTCGAGGGCATGGACCGCGGCCGGTACGCCGGACCGGTCGGCTGGCTGGACTCGACCGGCGACGGCGAGTTCGGCCTCGCGCTGCGCTGCGCCGAGCTGGTCGGCGACGACGGGGCGCGGCTTTTCGCCGGCTGCGGCATCGTCGCCGGCTCCGACCCGGCCGCGGAGCTGGCCGAGACCCAGTCGAAGTTCGCCGCGTTCCAGGCCGCGCTCGAGGGCTGAGCCGCGCGCTCTGGGGCTGCTGCACACGCTCTGGGCGGTTTGCAGGACTCCTCCAGCAGGAGGAGCACCCCCAGAGCGGCGGGGGCTACTCCCCCAGCGCCGCCGCAGCGGCGCGCCGCAGGTCCTGGGCCAGCGCCGCCTCGGCGCGCTGGTCGGTGCCGACGACGACGACCTGCGGACCCCCCAGGCCGAGCACCGCCGTGAGCTCCGCCGGCGTGGACACCCGTGTCGCCGGCCAGCCCAGCGACTCCGCCACCGCCACCAGGTCGCGCCCGTGCGGGGTGCCGAAGACCCGCCGGTAGTCCGCGGCGAACCGGTCCTGCCCCGGCTCCAGCTGGGCGAAGATGCCGCCGCCGTCGTTGTCCGGCACGACGACCGTCAGGTCCGGGCGGCGCTCGCCCTCGCCGAGCAGCAGCCCGGTCAGGTCGTGGAGGAACGTCAGGTCGCCCATCAGCGCGTACGCGGGACCGGCGTGGACGAGCGCCGCGCCCACGGCGGTCGAGATCGTCCCGTCGATGCCCGCGACCCCGCGGTTGGCCAGCACCGTCACGTCGTCCCGGGGCACGGCCAGCCGGTCGACGTCGCGCACCGGCGTGGACGACCCGAGCACCAGCAGCGCGCCCGCGGGCAGGGCGGCGACGACGTCGCGGGCCAGCCGGGCGGCGGTCAGCGCCGGGGCGCCGTCGAGCACCGCGTCGACGGCGGCCCCGACCCGGGCGGCGGCGGCCTGCCAGGCGGCCGCCCAGTCGGCGTCGACCGGGTCGTCGGGATCGGCGCCGGCGAACAGCCGGGCCACGTGGCTGCTCGACCTGCCGGCGTCGGCCCACCGCGGCGAGGCGCTCACCGTCTCGACGGTGACGGCGGGGTCGGCCAGCAGGGCGCCGACCGGGCGGGAGAGCGTCGGCCGCCCCACCACCAGCACCCGCTCGGGCCGGTGCGCGGCCAGCCAGCCGGGCGCACCGAGCGCCAGCACGCCACCGCGCACGCTCCCCGGGCGCCCCCAGAGCCCGCTGCTCGGCTCGGCCACGACGGGCCACGCCGAGCCCTCGGCGAGGCCCGGGGCGGCGTGCAGAGGCCCGTCACCGGCGATCACCAGCGTCCGCGGGGGCAGCCGGCGGGCCCGCGCCGCCCAGCCGGCCGACGGCTCGGCCACCGTCCACGGCGCACCTCCCGGCCGGCCGGCCCACGGGGCCGCGAGTTCGGCCGGGGGTTCCTCGTCGGGCAGCAGCGGCTCGCGCAGCGCGAGGTTCAGCTGCACCGGACCGGCGTCGGCCGACAGCGTGCCGGCGGCGACGGTGAGCGCCTTGGCCACCACGGACCGCCAGTAGCGGTTCTGCTCGGCCTCCCGGCCGGCCTCGGGGACGCCGACGTCGGCCGCCCAGCGCACCGCCGCCCCGTACAGGCCGGCCTGCTCGATCGTCTGGTTGGCGCCGGTGGCCCGCAGCTCCGGCGGGCGGTCGGCGGTCAGCGCCAGCAGCGGCACCCCGCTCGCGTCGGCCTCCAGCACCGCGGCGTGCAGGTGTGCGGTCGCCGTCCCGGACGTGGTGAGCACCGGCACCGGGCGGCCGGAGCCCTTGGCCAGGCCGAGGGCGAGGAACGCCGCCGTCCGCTCGTCGAGGCGCACGTGCATCCGCAGCCGGCCGTCCCTTTCGGCCGCCGCGAGGGCCAGGGCCACCGGCGCCGACCGCGAGCCGGGCGCCAGCACGGCGTCGGTGACGCCGCCGCGCACCAACTCGTCGACCAGCACGCGGGCGAAGGCGGTGGCGGGGTTCACGCGGCGAGCACCTCGTCGATCCGGGCCCGCCAGCGGGCGGCGGTGCCCTCGCCGCCCGCCACGACGGCGCGCCGGTCCGGCTCGGGCCGGGCCACCGGCAGCGCGCCGTCCACGGGCAGCAGCGGGGACGAGCAGACGTCTCCGGTGAAGAGCGCGACGGTCGCCAGGCCGCAGGCGAAGGGCAGCTCCGGCAGCGTGGCGGCGAGCGCCACCCCGGCGGCGATGCCGACCGAGGACTCCAGCGCCGAGGAGACGACGCAGGGCAGGCCGTGGGTCTCCGCGACGCGCAGCGCCGCCCGCACACCGCCCAGCGGCTGCACCTTCAGGACGACGACGTCGCCGGCCTCGCGCAGGTCGACCGCCAGCGGGTCGGCCGCCCGGCGCACGCCCTCGTCCACGGCGACGCGCACGTCGATCCGCCGGCGCAGCGCGGCCAGCTCGGCGAGGGTGGCGCACGGCTGCTCGACGTACTCCAGCCCGACGGCGGCGTCGAGCTCGCGGATCCGCCGCACGGCGGTGTCGACGTCCCAGGCGGCGTTCGCGTCCACCCGGATCGCGCCACCGGGACCGAGCGCGTCGCGCACGGCCTCGACGCGGGCGCGGTCGTCGGCGGCGGTCTGCCCCGGCTCGGCGACCTTCACCTTGGCGGTGCGGCAGCCGGACGCCGCCGCGATCGCGTGCGCCCGCTGCGCGCCGACCGCCGGCACGGTCACGTTCACCGGCACCGACGCGCGCACCGGCGCGGGGAAGCCCTTGACCGCGCCCTCCACCGCGGCGGCCCACCAGCGGCGGCTCTCGGTGGCGTCGTAGTCCCAGAACGGGGAGAACTCGCCCCAGCCGGCCGGGCCGCGCAGCAGCACGCCGTCGCGCACGTCGATGCCCCGGAAGCGGCTGCGCAGCGGCACCTCGTAGACGGCCAGCTCGGTGATCTCCGCCGGGAGCGCGGGCGCGGCGGCGGCGGTCATGGCGATCAGCCTAGGAGAAGGACCCCCTGCCCCCCACCACTCGCAGGCTCGTGGCGGGCCCCTGCAGGGGGCCGCATAGGCTCGTCCCTCGTGGCTCGGCACCTCACCCTCGTGCCCGCGGCCGAGCTCTCCGACGACGACGTCCGCGCGGCGCTGGACGGCGAGCGCCCGCTGGCCGTGCTGCCCGCCGGTCCCCCGGCCGTCGTCGACGCCGCCCGCGCCGCGCTTCGCCCCGACGAGCCGCTCGAGCCGGGCACCGACCTCGTCGTCGTGACCTCCGGCTCCACCGGGAACGGTCGCGGGGTGCTGCTGTCGGCCGCCGCGCTGCGGGCGTCCGCGGCCGCGACCCTCGACCGGCTCGGCGGCCCGGGCAGCTGGCTGCTCAGCCTGCCCGTGTCGGCGATCGCCGGGCTGCAGGTCCTCTGTCGCGGCCTGCTCGGCGGGCGCAGCGCCACCCGCCTCGGTGCCGGGGAGCCGCTGACCGACGCCGTCGCCCGCATGCCGGCCGGCGACCGCCGGTACACCTCCCTCGTCCCCACCCAGCTGCGCCGCGCGCTGGACGCCGAACCGGATGCGCTGCGCGCCTTCGACGCGGTGCTCGTGGGCGGCGCGGCCACCGACCCGACCCTGCTGGCCCGCGCCCGGGCCGCGGGCGTCGCCGTCGTGACCACCTACGGGATGACCGAGACCGCCGGTGGCTGCGTCTACGACGGCCTGCCGCTGGCCGGCGTGACCGTGCGGGTGACCGACGGGATCGAGCTGGCCGGCCCGGTGCTGGCGCACGGCTACCGCGGTGATCCGCAGGCGACCGCGGCCGCGTTCGCGGACGGCTGGTTCCGCACCCGGGACGCGGGCACGCTCGGCCCCGACGGCCGCCTCACCGTGCACGGCCGGCTGGACGAGGTCGTCATCTCCGGCGGCGTCAACGTGCCGCCCGCAGCGGTGGAGGCCGCGCTGCGCGAGCACCCCGCCGTCGCCGACGCCGTCGTCTTCGGCCGACCCGACCCGGAGTGGGGTCAGCGGGTCGTCGCCGCCGTCGTCCCGGCGCCCGGCGGCGCACCGACCCTGGCCGAGCTGCGACCGTGGGTGACCGAGCGGCTGGGCGCCCCCGCCGCGCCCCGGGAGCTACGGCTCATCGCCTCGATCCCCACCCTGCACACGGGCAAGCCCGACCGCCGCGCCGTCGCGGCCCGCACCCCGGAGGTCTGATGGCCACCCCTGCCCAGTGGCTGGCCGGCGCCCGCCCCCGCACCCTGCCGGCGGCGGTCTCGCCGGTGCTGGTCGGCACCGGTGCCGCGGTCGCGCTCGACGGCTTCCGGCTCGGCCCCGCGCTGCTCGCGCTGGTCGTGGCCCTCGCGCTGCAGGTGGGGGTCAACTACGCCAACGACTACTCCGACGGCCGGCGCGGCACCGACGCCGAGCGGGTCGGTCCGATGCGGCTGGTCGGTTCCGGCGCAGCTCCATCCGGGCAGGTGCTCGGGGCGGCGCTGGCCTCCTTCGCGGTCGCCGGGGTCGCCGGGCTGGCCCTGGCGGCGCTGTCGAGCTGGTGGCTGGTCGCGGTGGGGGCGGTCTGCATCGCCGCGGCCTGGACCTACACCGGCGGCCCGCTGCCCTACGGCTACCGGGCGCTGGGCGAGGTCTTCGTCTTCGTCTTCTTCGGCCCGGTCGCCGTCGTCGGCACCACGTACGTGCAGACCCGCACCCTGCCCGGCCTGGCGTTCGCCGTCTCCGTACCCATCGGCCTGCTGATCGTGGCGATCCTCGTGGTGAACAACCTGCGCGACATCGAGGGCGACGCCCGGGTGGGCAAGCGCACGCTCGCCGTCCTGCTCGGCGACCGGGGCACCCGAGTGCTCTACGCCGCGCTGCTGGTCGTGCCGTTCGCCGCCGTCGCCGCGGTGGGGCTCGCGCGGCCGTGGGCGCTGCTGGCCCTGGCCGCCGCGCCGCTCGCGCTCGCCCCGGTGCGGACCGTGCTGGGAGGCGGCCGCGGGCCGGCGCTCATCGGGGCCCTGGCCTCGACCGGGCTGCTGACCCTGGTCACCGGCGTGCTGCTCGGCGCGGGCCTCGCCCTCTCCTGAGCGCTGCTACTGCGGAGCGTCCCCGCTGAGCCGAGCGCGCAGGTCCTCCTTGGCCGTGCGCCGCGCGATGCTGCGCGCCGCCAGCGCCTCGGTGAGCCGGTCGCGGGAGGGCCGCAGCAGCACGTAGGAGACCGGCATCGACAGCAGCAGCCCGAACAGCAGGCCGGGGAAGCTGCCCAGCCCGGCCCACCAGAGGACCAGGACGAGCGCCGCGGCGATCGCGAAGCGGCCGACCGTGTAGATCACCAGCCACGGCAGGACCTTCGGCGGCGTCGCGGCGCCACCGGCCGGGCTCACCGGTGCACCGGCGGCGCTCGGGTTGTTCTCAGCCATGACGGCCCTCCCACTTGGTCGAGAGAACGACCGTCGTCCTCGTGCGTGCGACCCCTCTGATCCGGTTCAACGCGTCGATGGCCGCCTCGAGTGCCGGGATGTCGGTCACGCGCACCTTCAGCACGTACCCCTCGCTGCCGGCGACCCGCCAGCAGTCCTCCACCTCGGGGATCTCCCGCAGGCCCGCCTCGACGCCGGTGTCGTCGACCGCGTCGCTCTCGATGACGCTGACCAGCGCGGTGACGTGCAGGCCCACCGCCGCCGGGTCGACGACGGCGCGGTACCCGGTGATCACCCCGGCCGCCTCCAGCTTGCCCACCCGCTCGTGCACGGCGGGCGAGGAGAGCCCCACCTGCCGCGCGAGCTCGGCGTAGCTGGCCCGGCCGTTGGCGCGCAGCAGCTCGATCAGCTGCTGGTCCACGGCGTCGATGGTGGTTCTCCGTCCTGCCCGGGTATGGGATCTGCGTTGCGCGGCACCGAGTATCGCCGCCGACGTACGCTGGCGGTCGACGAGGGGGTGGGCCCGTGGTGTTCCTGGTGGTTCTCGTGATGGCGGTCGTGGTCGTCGCACTGGTGGTGCGCGCCGCGGCGAACGCAGGCCCCGAGGGGAGCGCGCGCCCGGAGCGCCGGCCGCAGCGGCCCCGGGGACCGGTCCGATTCGTGGCCCCCGATGACGACCCGGAGTTCCTCCGGGAGCTCGAGCGCCGCGCGCGCCGGGACGACGGCTCCCCCACGTAACGCCGTCCGGGCCCTTCCCGGGGCCTGAGCCGAGCGTGCGAGCGGCCCTCTCAGGCGGCCGGGGTCGTCCCGAAGAAGCGGCGCCAGCCGCGCCGCGGGCCCGCCTCAGACGTGCCCGCGTCCGGCGCCGAGCCGTCGGCGTCCCCCGGCCAGCCGAGACCGCCGCCGCCCTGGCGGGTGGGGCCGCCCGGCCAGCCCAGGTCGCCCTCCTCCGCCGCGCCCCGCGGGCTCCCGCGGTGCGCGCCCGGACCGTCGGCCTCCCGGCCGGCGAGCGCGGCCGCGACGAGCGGGTGCGACGCCTCCCCGTCGGCCGCCGCGTGCCTACCCACGCCGCACCTCCCGGCGGGCCCGTGCGCTGCTGATCAGCTCCATGAGGGCATGGAAGCACGCAGGTCCGACATCGGTCACCGCCCCGCGCCGCACTGCTCCCCGGACGGGGGAGCGCTCAGACCCCGCCGTAGCTGTGCAGGCCGGTCGAGACCATGTTCACGTACAGCAGGTTGAACAGCACCACGGCGAACCCCAGCACGTTGGTCCAGGCGGCGGGACGGCCGCGCCAGCCGGGGGTGGTGCGGGCGTGCAGGTAGCCGGCGTAGACGACCCAGGAGATGAACATCCAGGTCTCCTTGGGGTCCCAGCCCCAGAACCGGCCCCAGGCGCTCTCCGCCCAGATCGCGCCGGCGATCATCGCGAACGTGTAGATCGGGAAGCCGAACACCGCGGTGCGGTGCGCCACCCGGTCCAACCCCGCGGCGGACGGCAGCCGGTCGAGCAGCCCCCCAGCCGCGCCGGGCGCGGCGGCGCTGCGGCGGGTGCGGACCAGGTACAGGACGCTGGCGATGCCGCTCACCAGGAAGATGCCGGAGCCCAGGATCGCGCTCGTCACGTGGATGCCCAGCCAGCTCGACCGCAGCGCGGCGACCAGCGGCCCCGCCTCGGCGTAGAGGAACAGGCCGATGCCCACCATCGCGAGGATCACCGGGCCGAGGACGAAGACGCCGATGTGCCGCAGCGAGGGCTGGCGCAGCGCCAGCACGAAGTAGGCGACCACCGCGACCAGCACGACGGCCGTGGCGAACTCGTACATGTTGCCGAAGGGCAGCCGGTCGGTGGCCATGCCGCGGGCGACGAGGACGCCGGCGTGGGCCAGCGCGCCCAGCGGGGTCAGCGCCATGCCGAGGAGCCCCCAGCGGGTGCCCTGCGCCGTCTCCGGCGCCTCCTGCCCGGCCGGGGCGGCGGGGGGCTCGGGGGCGACCGGCCCGGCGCCGACACCGGCGAGCTCGCGGCTGCGCACCGTCCGCCGGCCGAACGCGAGCTGGGCGCAGAAGGCCAGCAGCGCGACGGAGTAGAGCGCGACGCTCACGGAGAAGAGGGTGTCGGACAGCTCGGCCAGCGAGGAGTCAGTCACGCGGGGGGACCTCCGGTTCAGGTGCGGTGCGGGCGGGTGCGGCGCTCAGCGCGTCCCGCAGGTCGTGGGACAGCGTGGCGAACCGGGAGCCGTTCTCGCCGCCACCCCGCGTCAGCGAGGCGAGCGTGAGCACGGTACCGCCGCCGTCGGGGGCGGGCTCGGCCCGGGCGAAGACGCGCTCCCGGCGCAGCAGGAGCATGCCCAGCAGGCCGGCCAGCAGGGTGATCGCCGAGCCCAGCACCCACACCTGGCCGGGGTCGTGGGAGAACTGCAGGGCGGCGAACTCCTTGACCCCGCTGAAGGTGACGCGGGTGCCGTCGGGCAGGTCCAGGGACTCGCCCACCGAGAGGTTCGCCGAGCCCACCTCGGTCAGCCGGCCGCGCTCGATCTGGCTCTCGTCGAGGGAGTACACCGACTGCGGCAGCCCGGAATCGAGGCCGAGGTAGCCGGAGAAGGCGATCAGCGCGACCTGCGGGGCCAGCGGCCGCGGGTCGACGGAGGTCAGCACGCCGCCCTGCACCAGACCCGTGGGCGCGAAGAAGCCCTTCAGTGCCAGCTGCTCCTCCCGGCCGGGGATGTCGGGCAGCTTGAGCGCGCCCTCGCTGGCCAGCGTCTGCTGGTCGCTGGGCAGGAAGGGCACGGTGAGGTCGGTGAAGGTCGTCCCGTCCGGCACGGTCACGGTGAACGTCGGGCTGAAGCCGTGACCGGTCACGTAGACCCGGTCGCCGTCGACCCGGAGGGGGTCGTTGACCCCGATGGTGGTCGGCCGCCCCTCGGCGGAGGGCTCGCCGTAGCGGATGTCCGCGGTGAACGAGGCGGCGGTGAGGTTCTCCTCGTACTCGGCGGTGAACTGCTCGAGGTCGACGCAGAGCGGGCTGAGGTCGCCGCTGTCGACCAGCGGGCCCGCGGAGTAGGTGTCGTACTGCTGGAAGGAGTTGCAGAACCCCTGTCCCTCGGTGACCAGGATGCTGCCCTCGTAGCCCCACAGCTTCCCACCCGCGAGGCTCAGCAGGAGGGCCAGCAGCGAGAGGTGGAAGACCAGGTTCCCGGTCTCCTTCAAGTGGCCCTTCTCGGCCGAGAGCTCCGGGCCGCGCGCGGTCTCGCGGCGCACGACCCGGTAGCGCCGCACCCGCAGCTCCTCCTCGACGCCGTCGAGCGCGGCCCCCGGGGCGTGCGCCACGGGCCACCGATCGGCGTCGGGGAGCCGGAGCAGGTTCCGCGGAGCCGGTGGCGGCGGGGTGCGCAGTGCGCGGGCGTGCTCCCGGGCCCGCGGCAGGACGCAGCCGATGAGCGAGAGGAACAGCAGCAGGTAGACCGCGGCGAACCACGGCGAGCTGAAGACGTCGAACAGGTAGAGCCGGTCCAGCACCGGGGCCAGGTCGGGGTGGTCGGCGAAGTACTGCCGGACGTTGTTCTGGGACAGCGACCGCTGCGGCAGCAGCGAGCCCGGGACGGCCGCCAGCGCCAGGAGGAACAGCAGCACGATCGCCGTGCGCATCGCGGTGAGCCGCCGCCACCAGCGCAGCAGCAGGCCGCCCAGCCGACGGCCGGCCGGGGGCCCGGCGGGCGGGGTCGGGGTGGCCGGGCGCGGGGGCGCCTCGATGCTCACAGCGCCGACTCCCCGAACCCGGTGGCGGCCAGCCAGGAGCGCAGCCAGCCCATCATCTCGGTCCACGCACCGGTCACCAGGAGCAGCCCGACCACCACCAGCACGGCCCCGCCGAAGCGGGTCACCGCCTGCGCGTGCCGGCGGAGGAACGTCGTGGCCCCCACGGCCCAGCGGGCACCGAGGGCGACGAGCACGAACGGCACGCCCAGCCCCAGGCAGTAGGCCAGCCCCAGCAGCGCCCCGCGGCCTGCGGTGGCCTCGGCGAAGGCCAGGTTCTGGACGGCGGCCAGCGTGGGCCCCATGCAGGGGGTCCACCCGAGCCCGAAGACGACCCCGAGCAGCGGGGCCCCGGCCAGCCCGGCCGCCGGCCGGGTCGACAGGCGCGCGGTGCGCTGGAGGAACGGCACCCGGCCGAGGAACGCCAGCCCGATGAGGACCGTGATGCCGCCCATCACCCGGGTGATGAGCTCGTTGTGCACCAGGAGCAGCCGGCCGAGTCCGCCGAACGCCGTGCTGATGGTCACGAACACCGCGGTGAAGCCGAGCACGAACAGCAGGGCACCGAGCACCATCCGCCCCCGCGGCGGGCGCAGATCGGCCGCCGGGAGCACCGCCGTGGCGGTGGCCGCCGTGCTGCCCCCGGCGGGCGCGGACGCAGCCGGAGCCGGGGCCGTGGTCGCGGCGCTGCCCACCAGCCCGGTGACGTAGGAGAGGTAACCGGGCACGAGCGGCAGCACGCAGGGCGAGGCGAAGCTGATCAGGCCGACGAGCGCCGCGACGGCCGCCGCCACCAGCAGCGGCCCGTCGGTGACCAGGCCGGCGAAGGTCTCCCCCACGTCAGACCTCCTCCGCCTGCACCTGGTCCAGCACCGCGCGCAGGTCGTCCTGCGCCACCGCCCCGGTGTACACGGCGGCGACCCGGCCCTGGCGGTCCAGCACGATGGTGGAGGGGACGGCGTTGGCCGGGTAGTCGCGGAAGGCCAGCGCCACCTCGCCGCGCGGGTCGTAGAGCGAGGGGAACTCGATGCCGAAGCGCTCGACGAAGGCCAGCGCGAACTGCTCGTCGGTCTCCTTCACGTTCAGCCCGACGAACTGCACGCCCTCGTCCCGCACCTCGGCGTAGACCTCCTGGAACTCGGGCGTCTCGATCCGGCACGGGCCGCACCAGGACCCCCAGAAGTTCAGCACGGCCACGTCCCCGGCCAGCGCCGCCGACGAGAACTCCCCGCCGCCCAGCAGGGTGCCGGAGAACTCCGGCGCGGTCGCCCGCTCGTCGGCCGGGATCACCTCGCCGGCCGGGGTGGCCTCGACGAACCGGAACTCGCCGCCGTTGTTGACCTCGACCGCGTCGGAGCCGGTGCTGCACCCGGTGAGGATCGCGCCCGCCAGCAGGGCCGACAGCAGCCGCCTCATGCGCCCGGCACCGCGTCGGGGTCGGTGGCGCCGGCCGGCTCGGCGTAGGAGACGCGCACGAAGTCGTCGTCCTCGTAGGTGAGCGAGGTGACGCTGGCCAGCGAGCACTGCCGGCGGCGGGGGTCGTGGGCGAACCGGCGTCCCTCGACGTGCAGGCGGGTGGCCCAGATGGGCAGCTGGTGGCTGACCAGCACCGCCTCGTGCCCGCGGGCGGCGTCCCGGGCCGCCTCGACCGCGGCGATCATGCGCGCGGCGATCTCCACGTACGGCTCGCCCCAGGAGGGCTGGAAGGGGTTGCGCAGCTTCCACCAGTTGCGGGGCGCCCGGAAGACGCCGCCGCCCCCGCCGACGACCCGGCCCTCGAACGCGTTGCCGGCCTCGATGATCCGCTCGTCGATCTGCACCTCCAGCCCGGTCGCCTCGGCCAGGGGGCGGATGGTCTGCCGAGCCCGCTCCAGCGGGCTGGACACCAGGTGGACGACGTCCCGCCCGCTGAACCACTCCGCGGCCGCGACGGCCATGGCCTCGCCGGCGGTGGAGAGGCGGTAGCCGGGCAGCCGGCCGTAGAGCACGCCGGCGGGGTTGTGCACCTCGCCGTGCCGGAGGAGGTGGACGACGGTGGTGGTCACGAGGAGCGCTCGCTGTCGATCGCGCCGGTGCGGTGGGCGTCGGCCTCGGCGGCAGCCCGGGCCGCGGCCGGGAGCGCCTCGAGCACCCGGTCGAGGGCCTCGCCGGAAAGCTGCGCATTGACGAACCACGCCTCGAACGCCGACGGCGGGAGGTACACCCCGCGGGCCAGCAGGGCGTGGAAGAAGGCGGTGTAGCGGGAGACGTCCTGGGTGCGGGCGTCGTCGTAGTCCCGGACCTGGCGCTCGTCGGGCACGAAGAAGACCGAGAACATGTTGCCGGCCTGCTGCACCCGGTGCGGCACACCGGCGGCGAACAGCGCCGCGCTCGCTGCCCCGCGCAGCACGGCGGAGACCTCGTCGCACTGCGCGTAGACCTCGTCGGTGCAGTTCCGCAGGGTGGCCAGGCCGGCCGCGACCGCCACCGGGTTCCCCGAGAGGGTGCCGGCCTGGTAGACCGGCCCGCTCGGCGCGAGGTGCTCCATGAGATCGGCGCGGCCACCGAACGCCGCCGCCGGGAGCCCCCCGCCCATGACCTTGCCGAAGGTGAACAGGTCGGCGTCGACCGGGTCGAGGCCGTACCAGCCCGACGCCGACACCCGGAAGCCGGTCATGACCTCGTCGAGCACCAGCAGCGCACCGTGCGCCGCCGTGATCCGCCGCAGCTCGGTGTTGAAGCCGTCCAGCGGCGGCACCACGCCCATGTTGCCGGGCGCGGCCTCGCTAACCACGGCCGCGATGGCGTCGCCGCGCTCGGCGAAGACCGCTTCGACGGCGGCGACGTCGTTGTAGGGCAGCACGATGGTGTCCGCGGCGGCCCCCGTGGTCACCCCGGGGGTGTCGGGCAGGCCCAGCGTGGCCACCCCGGAGCCGGCCGAGGCCAGCAGCGCGTCGACGTGGCCGTGGTAGTTGCCGGCGAACTTGACCAGGAGCGGGCGGCCCGTCACCCCGCGCGCCAGCCGCACGGCCGAGAGCACCGCCTCGGTGCCGGAGTTGACCAGCCGCACGCGCTCGACCGGCGCGACGCGGTTGCGGATCTCCTCGGCCAGCTCCAGCTCGCCCTCGGTGGGGGCGCCGAAGGACAGGCCGCGACGCGCGGCCGCGGTCACCGCCTCGACGACGGCGGGGTGCGCGTGGCCAAGGATCATCGGCCCCCACGAGCTGACCAGGTCGACGTAGCGCCGCCCGTCCGCGTCGGTGATCCAGGGACCGGAGGCCTCGGCCATGAAGCGCGGCGTGCCGCCGACGGCGCGGAAGGCGCGCACCGGGCTGTTCACCCCGCCCGGGGTGACGTCCTGACCGCGGGCGAAGAGGCCGGCGGAAACCGGGGCCTCGTAGGTGTAGGGCGGGCTGTCCAGCGAGGTCACGTCCCCAGTGTCCCCTCTGCGCCCGGCGAGCGGTCGGAGGCATCGCGCACACTCCCGAGCAGGGCGGCCCGCAGCGCCGCGGGGTCGCGGGTCGGGACCAGCACCGTCCGACCGTCGGCCAGCCGCAGCGGCAGCCCGGTGCGGCCCCGCGGCAGCGACCAGCCCCCGCCGAGCACGGGGGCACCGGCATCCACCCCGGCGTCGGCCTCCCGCAGCGCGGCGGCGTCGACGTCGCGCAGCGGCACCTGCTCGCGGCCCACCGCCAGGCCGTCGGCGTCCACCCGGACCGTCCACACCCGGCGGGCGGACAGGCAACCGATCGCGACCACGCCGGGCACCGCGACCAGGGTGAGCGCCCAGACCAGCGGCGGGACGTCCGGCCCGGGCAGCAGCAGGTCCCCGAGCAGGAAGAGCCCGAGGACCCCGGCGACCAGCCAGAACGGCCGCCAGGAGCCCCCGGGCTCGACGTACGTCACGTCCCCGACCACCCCTGGGTCAGCGGGTCAGCAACCGCGCCGCCTCGACGGCCCAGTAGGTGAGCACCTGGCCGGCGCCCGCGCGGCGGATGGCGACCAGCGTCTCGAGGATCGCCCGCTCGCGGTCCACCCAGCCGTTGGCGGCGGCCGCCTCGACCATCGCGTACTCGCCGCTGACCTGGTAGGCGCTCACCGGCACCTGCACGGCGTCGGCGACCTTGGAGACGATGTCCAGGTAGGGCAGCGCCGGCTTCACCATGACGGCGTCGGCACCCTCGGCGAGGTCCTGCGCGACCTCGCGCAGCGCCTCGTCGGCGTTCGGCGGGTCCATCTGGTAGGTCGACCGGTCGCCGAACTGCGGGGCACCCTCGGCGGCCTCGCGGAACGGGCCGTAGAAGCCCGAGGCGTACTTGGCCGCGTAGGCCAGGATCGGCACCTCGGAGAACGCGGCGCTGTCCAGCCCGGCGCGGATGGCGGCGACCTGCCCGTCCATCATCCCGCTGGGCGCCACCAGGTGCGCGCCGGCCTGCGCCTGCGCGATCGCCACCGCGGCGTACCGGTCCAGGGTCGGGTCGTTGTCGACGACCCCGGCCGGGGTGACGACGCCGCAGTGCCCGTGGTCGGTGTACTCGCACAGGCAGAGGTCGGCCATGAGGACCAGCTCGTCACCGAGGTCCGCCCGCAGGTGCTGCAGCGCCACGTTGACCACGCCGTCGGCGGCGTCGGCCCCGGACCCGACCGGGTCCTTCTCCGACGGGATGCCGAAGAGCATGAGCCCGCCGATGCCCGCCTCGGCGGCCTCGGCCGCGGCCTTCCGCAGCGAGTCCTGGGTGTGCTGGACCACGCCCGGCATCGAGCCGATGGGCACCGGCGAGTCGATGCCCTCCTTGACGAAGACCGGCAGCACCAGGTCGGCCGGGGCCACCCTGGTCTGCGCGGTCAGCCGCCGCAGCGCCGGCGTGGACCGCAGCCGGCGTCCGCGCGCGAAGCCCGGGTTCGCCCCACCACCCTCGATCACTTGCCCTCGCCGTCCTCCGCCTCGCGCAGCGACAGGGCGTACTCGGCCAGCGCGTCCACCAGCGGCGCCACGGCCGCGGTCTCCGGCTGCACGTCGACCCGCAGCCCGAACTCCTGGGCGCTGGCCGCCGTCGCCGGGCCGATCACCGCGACGACGGTCTTGGCGTGCGGCTTTCCGGCGATGCCGACCAGGTTGCGCACCGTGCTGGAGGAGGTGAAGCAGACGGCGTCGAAGCCACCGCCCTTGATCGCCTCGCGCACCGACGCGGCCGGCGGCGCGGCGCGCACCGTCCGGTAGGCGGTGACGTCGTCGATCTCCCAGCCGCGCTCGACCAGCCCGGCCGCCAGGGTCTCGGTGGCGATGTCGGCGCGCGGCAGGAGCACCCGCTCGATCGGGTCGAGCACGTCGTCGTACTCGGGGAAGTCGGCCAGCAGGCCCTGGCTGGACTGCTCGCCGCTGGGCACCAGCTCCGGCTGGATGCCGAAGTCCCGCACGGCCTCGGCGGTCTGCTCGCCGACGCAGGCCACCTTCACGCCCGCGAACGCGCGGGCGTCGAGGCCCAGCTCGACGAACTTCTCCCGGACGGCCCGCACCGCGTTGACCGAGGTGAACACGATCCAGCCGTAGCGGCCGGTGACCAGGCCCTTGACGGCGCGGTCCATCTGGGCCGGGCTGCGCGGCGGCTCGACGGCGATGGTCGGCACCTCGACCGGCACCGCCCCGTACGCCCGGAGCCGGTCGCTCATGTCCCCGGCCTGGTCCTTGGTCCGCGGCACGAGCACCCGCCAGCCGAACAGCGGGCGGCTCTCCCACCAGGACAGCTTGGCGCGCTTGTCGACGGCGGCGCCGACGGTGGCCACCACGGGCCCGCTGAGCGGGTCGAGGCCGGCGGTCTTCTCCGCCACGGCCGACAGCTTGCTCACCAGGCTCTTCTGGCCGGTCCCGGAGCCGCCGGTCGTCACCACGACCGGGGTGCTGCCGGAGAGCCCGCCCTCCACCAGGCGTGCGGCCGCGTCGGGCAGCGCCTCGGCGGTGCCCTGGAGGACCAGCGTGCCGCCGGTCGCGGCGGCGGCCCCGGCCAGCGCGGCGACGTCGACGCCGCTGCGCAGGTCCGCGGTCACCGCGGTGCTGCCCGGCGCGACGCCGGCGAAGGCGGGGACGGCGGTGGCGGTCGCGACACCCGGCACCACGTCGAACGGCACGGAGGTGCGGCAGACGGCGAGCACCTCCTTGACCACGTCGTCGGAGGTGTAGGGGTCACCGGTGACGAGGCGGACGACGACCGCGCCGCCCTTCGCCGCCGCGACGGCGCCCTTGGCCACCTCGACGGGCTCACCGGACACCGGCGTCAGTTCGGCCTCCGGGTTGGTCTCGCGGACGGCGTCCTGGAGGGCGGCGGCGACGTCGGGGTCGACGAGGACCACCGACGCCTCGGCCAGCGCCGCGGTGGCGCGGGCGGTGAGCATGCCCGGGTCGCCCGGGCCGGCGCCGACGAACACGACCCGGCCGGACTGGCCTGCGGTCTTGCGGAAGCGCGTCATGCCGTGCTCCTGATCCTGGCCCGACTCCGTCGGGCGTCTGTTGTGGCCCGAGTCCTTCGGGCGTCTGCTGGGGTCTGGGTGGGGCAGGGGGTCACTCGCCGGCCGCCATCAGGGCGGCCGCGCCCCGGTCGAGCAGCTCGGCGGCGAGGGTGCGGCCGAGGGCGGCGGCGTCGGCGAGCGGACCCGTGAGCGAACCGCGCACGGAGTCGCTGCCGTCGAGCGCGGTCACCGAGGCGCGCAGGTACAGCTCCGGGCCGCTCTCGCCCTCGGCCACCTCCGCGTAGGCGGCGACCGGTGCGCTGCAGCCCGCCTCGAGGGTGGCGAGCGTCGCCCGCTCGGCCACCACGCAGGCGCGCGTGGCGGCGTCCTCGAGCCGGCCCAGCAGCTCGCGGGTGCGGGCGTCGCTGGTGCGGCACTCCACGGCGAGGGCTCCCTGGGCGGGAGCGGGGAGCACCTGCAGCGGATCGAGGGTCTCGGTGATCCGGTCGGTGCGGCCGATGCGGCTCAGCCCGGCCCGGGCGAGGACGACGGCGTCCAGGTCACCCGGGCCGTCGGGGGCGCCGGCCACCCGGGCGAGCCGGCTGTCGACGTTGCCGCGGATCGGCACGATCTCCAGCCCGAGCCCGAGGGCCCGCAGCTGGGCGACGCGGCGGGGGGCGCCGGTGCCGATCCGCGCACCGGGCGGCAGCTCGCCGAGGGTGAGCCCGTCGCGGGCGACCAGGGCGTCCCGGGGGTCCTCCCGCACCGGGACGGCGGCCAGGCTCAGCCCCGGCTCCGGCGCGGTGGGCAGGTCCTTGTAGCTGTGCACCGCCAGGTCGACCTCGCCGGCGAGCAGGGCCCGGCGGATCGCGGTGACGAACACCCCGGTCCCACCGAGCTGGGCGATGGCCGCGGAGGACCGGTCGCCCTCGGTGCTGATCAGCACCAGCTCGACCGGCACACCGGTGGCGGCGGTGAGGGCGTCGGCGACGGCCCGGGACTGGGTCTGCGCCAGCACGCTGGCCCGGGTGCCCAGCCGCAGCGGAACAGCGGTGCCCGCCACCGTGGTGGCGGCGTCCTGCACGTCGGCGGCGGTCATGCCGGGCCTCCCGGACGGTCGGGGTCGACGGTGACGGCGTCGGCCAGCCGGCCGGCGCCGGGGGTGACATCGGCGTCGATGCCCAGGCCGAACAGTGCCCGCAGCGCGCCGGCGTAGTCCGTGCCACCCGGCGTGGCGGCCAGTTC
Source organism: Blastococcus sp. SYSU DS1021 (assembly GCF_054050995.1). Classification (NCBI taxonomy): domain Bacteria; kingdom Bacillati; phylum Actinomycetota; class Actinomycetes; order Geodermatophilales; family Geodermatophilaceae; genus Blastococcus; species Blastococcus sp. SYSU DS1021. Next base: position 78,433 of record NZ_JBJHAL010000010.1, read on the forward strand.
CTTCACCCGCACGGTGGGCTCGTGCAGCAGCTTGTCGACGACGCGGCGCACGGTGCGGGCGATCTCCGCACGCGCCCGCGCGTCCAGGTCGGGCAACCGGCCGGCCAGCCGCAGCAGCTCGGCGTCGACGACCTCGGCGGCCTGGCTGCGCAGCGCGGAGACGGTGGGCCCCACCTCGGCGGCCTGCCGCTCGGCGCGCAGCAGCGCCGTCTCCGCCTCGATCATGGCGCGGGCGGTGCTGATGTCGTCGGCCGCCACGGGCCCCGCGGTGGCCTCCCCGTCGCGCTGCTCGCCCTGCAGCAGCGCCGTGTTCCGCTCGCCCTGCAGGAGGGCCAGGTCGACGACGTGCACGCCGGGCAGCGCGGCCACGCCGGGGTCCACGTCCCGGGGCAGCGCGAGGTCGATGACCACCAGCGGCCGGTCGCGCCGGCCGGCCATCGCCGCGGCGACGACCTCGGTGCCCACGACCAGGCCGGTGGCACCGGTGCAGGTGAGCAGGACGTCGGCGGCGGCGAGCTCCTCGCCCATGTGGTCCAGCGGGGCGGCGCGGCCGCCCACGGCCTCGGCCAGCCGCTCGGCGGAGGCCGGGGTGCGGCTGCTGACGACGACGGAGGCACCGCGGCGGGCCAGCGTGGTGGCGGCGAGCGCACCCATGGAGCCGGCGCCGACGACGAGGACGGGGCGGCCGGCGAGGGCGCCGATGCGGGCCTCGGCCCGGTCGAGGGCCACCGACACCAGCGAGGCGCCGGCCCGGTCGATGCCGGTCTCGGAGTGCACCCGCTTGCCCACGCGCAGCGCGCGCTGGGCGACCGGGTGCAGGGCGCGGCCGACGGTGCCCTCCTCGCGGGCGAGGGCGTAGGCGGCGCGCAGCTGCCCGAGCACCTGCGTCTCCCCGACCACCATCGAGTCCAGCCCGGCGGCCACGGTGAACAGGTGGGCGACGGCCTGGTCCTCGTAGTGCACGGTCACGTACGGGGAGAGCTCCTCCACCGTGGCCCCGGCCTGACGGGCCAGCACCCGGCTGACGTCGGTGACGCCGCCGTGGAAGCGCTCGACCTCGGCGAACACCTCGACCCGGTTGCAGGTGGCGAGGACGAGGGCCTCGCTCACGTGGTCGCTGTCGACCAGCTCGTGCAGCGCCTTGACCCGCTCGTCGGGCCCCATCGCGAACTGCTCCAGCAGCGCGACCGGTGCGGTCTGGTGGCTCACGCCCACCGCGAGCATGCTCATGCCGACTCCTCCCCCACGGGCACGGCCCGCTGCTGGCCGAGGAAGGCCAGCACCTGCAGCTCGACGGACAGGTCGACCTGGCGGACGTCGACGCCCGGGGGCGCCGACAACGTCACCGGTGCGAAGTTCAAGATGCTCCTCACCCCGGCCGCGGCGAGCCGGTCGCAGACCTGCTGGGCGACCTCGGCCGGCGTCGCGATGACCCCGATGGAGGCCCCCGCGGCCGTCACGGCGGCCTCCAGCCCGGCCACGTCCTGCACGGTCAGGCCGCCGATGCGCTGGCCCACCCGGCCCGGCGCGGCGTCGAAGAGGCCGACGAACTCGAAGCCCCGGCTGCCGAACCCGGCGTAGTCGGCGAGCGCCGACCCGAGGTTGCCGATGCCCACGAGCACGCAGGCGCGGGACTGCTCGGCCCCCAGCACGCGGGCGATGCGCTCCTGCAGGGCGCGCACGTCGTAGCCGACGCCGCGGACGCCGCAGGAGCCCAGGTGGGACAGGTCCTTGCGCAGACCCGCCGGGTTGACCCCCGCGGCCGTCGCCAGCTCACCGGAGGAGACGGTCGTCCGGCCGCCGTCGGCGAAGCTGGTCAGCACCCTCAGGTACACGGCCAGACGAGCGACGGTGGCCTCCGGGATGGTCCGGGGCCGCGGCTGGATCACGGGCTCTCCACAGCGGTCGCGCCCGGGACCCGGCGGGCGCCGGGGGCGGTGCTGCGACATCGGGGACGCGAGCGCTCGGCGCGCTCGCGTCCGCCACGGTAACCGCTTGTGAACGCAGGAACAAAGTTGCCGACGCGGCGACGGGCCGTTGACCTGGACCGATCGGGTCACAGGTGTGGTGGAGAGCACGATAACCGCTGGCCGCCCGCCACCCGTACGGGGGGCCCGGGTCCGGCCCCGCCCCGGAACCGGGAGACAGCCGGACGGGGCCGCGCCTCAGTCCAGCCCGAGGTCCCGTCGCAGGCGGGGCACGTCGAGCGTGAAGTAGGAGTGCTCCCGGCCGTCGAGCAGCAGCACCGGCACCCGGTCGCCGTACTCCGCCTGCAGCTCGGGATCGGCGTCGACGTCCACCCGGACCGGCTCCAGGCCGGCGCGGGCGGCGATCGGAGCCAGCTGCTCGGCGGCGGTCAGGCAGAGGTGGCAGCCGTCGCGGACCAGCAGCTGCAGCCGCTCAGCCATCGGTGGCCTCGCCGGCCGCTGCGCCGACCGGTGCCGCGGCGTCGGTGCCGGTGAGGCCGAGCTCGCGGAGGCGGGCACGGCTGACCTTGCCGGTCAGCGAGTGCGGCAGCGACGGGAGGAAGTGCACCGACGTCGGGACCTTGTACCGCGCGAGCGACTCCGCAGCGTGCCGCTGCAGCTCCTCCACCGCCAGCCGCTCACCCGGCTCGAGGACGACGACGGCCCGCACCGCCGCACCGGTGCGCGGGTCGGGGACGCCGATGACCGCGCTCTCCGCCACCGCCGGGTGCTGCTCGAGGACCCGCTCCACCTCGGCCGGGTAGACGTTGAAGCCGCTGACGAGGACCAGGTCACTGCGCCGGTCGACCAGGTGCAGGTCGCCGTCGGCGTCGCGGTAGGCGAGGTCACCGGTGCCGAGCCAGCCGTCGGCGTCCGGCCCGTCGGCCCCGTCGGGCCAGAAACCGGAGAAGAGGTTCCGACCGCGCACCCAGATCTCCCCCGGGCCCTCGTCGGCCTCGTCGGCGTCCTCGTCCGCACCGGCGTCCGCGTCCCCGCCGTCGGGCGGGTCCACGGTGCGGGCGCCGACGGTCGCGGTGTCGCGCAGCTCCAGCTCCAGCCCCGGCACCGGGCCACCGATGCACGCGGGCTTGGCCCGGCCGGTGGCCAGGGTGCTGGCCACGACGGGCGCCGCCTCGGTGAGCCCGTAGCCCTCCCACACGGTGACGCCGGCCCGCTCGCGCATCGCCGTCCAGACCTCCTCGGGCAGCGGCGCGGCTCCGGCAGAGGCCACGCGCACGGCCGCGAAGCCACGGCGCAGCTCGGCGTCCGGGTGGGCGGGGTCCTCGAGGTTGCCCGCGTCGGCCGCGGCCAGCCAGGCCTGGTACATCGGCGGGGCGCCCGGCACGGCGGTGACGCCCTCCTCGGCCATCACCGCCAGCGACGCGCGCGGGTCGAAGGTCTCCTGCAGGACGGCGCAGGCCCCGGTGGCCGCGACCAGCCCGAAGCCCGCGTTGAGCCCGTACACGTGGAAGAGCGGCAGCACCAGGAGCACCCGGTCGTCGGGGCGGACCGGCGGCGAGGTCATGGCCAGGCACTGCTGCTGGTTGGCGCGCAGCGCCCCCGAGGTGAGCATCGCGCCGCGCGGCCGGCCGGTGGTCCCGCTGGTGTAGCAGAGGAAGGCCAGCGCGGCGGGGTCGTCGGGCACGGTCGGCGCCGGGCCGTCGGCCGCGGGCGGACCGGGGCAGACCGGCACGCCGGCCAGCGGGTCGCGGACGCCGGGCGCCACCAGGAGCGCAGCCCCGGAGTCGGTGAGGACGTGCTCGAGCTCCGGGTCGGTGTAGGCGGTGTTCACAGGGACGACGACGAGCCCGGCGCGCAGACCGCCCAGCACCGCCCGCAGCCAGTCCGGCCCGTTCGGCAGCTGCACGGCGACGCGGTCGCCGGCGGTCAGCCCGCGGTCGGCATACCCCGCGGCCGCCCGGTCCGCCGCCGCGTCCAGCTCACCCCAGCTGAGCCGGCGGTCCCCGGTCACCACCGCCGGGGCGTCGGGGTCGCGCTGCGCGGCGGCGCGTACCAGCGCGGCCAGCGACGTGCCTGCCTCGGACACAGACTCTCCTGTCGTCGGTGCGGCGCAGCCCCGGTCGGGGGACGCGTGGGACGCGCCCGGGTGGGCTGCCGTGGACGGCCAGGGGCGATGTTGTCACCATGGGGCCTGCGACGCAGCCCATGCGCGCCGTGACGGCGCGCGTGGCGAACGAGGACGGTCCAGGCACAGCGGGCCGACGAGGAGGTCGAACGCCCGCATGCCGCACCCCCTGGACGCCGGGCGGCCGCCCGGTGCCGGCCCCCGCCCGCGTCCGAGGCCGTTCCCCCGCGCGAGCGCGGAGGAGCTGCCGGTCGCTGGAGCGCTCGCCTCGCTCACCGGCCCTCCGGCCGCGCCGGACGACGACGCCGATCCCCTCCCCGTGGAGGTCGCCGCGGAGCTCGCCGACGCCGGTGCGGGCCTCGTGGCGGCCGGCGACGTCGACGTGTGGGGGCTGGTCCGCCGGGCCCAGGGCGGGGACGCCGAGGCGTTCGGGCGGCTCTACGACCGCTACGTGACGCTGGTGCACCGGTACGCCTACCACCGGGTCGGCGACCGCGCGACGGCCGAGGACGTCACCAGCGAGACGTTCGTGCGGGCGCTGCGGCGCATCGACTCGCTGTCGTTCCAGGGTCGTGACGTCGGCGCCTGGCTGGTGACGATCGCCCGGAACATCATCCGCGACCAGGTGAAGAGCAGCCGCTTCCGGCTGGAGGTCAGCACCGCGGACATGCGGGACGCCGACCGGGCGACCGACGGGCCCGAGGACGCCGTGCTGCAGCACCTGACCAACGAGGAGCTCCTGGCGTGCGTGAGGCAGCTGGGGGGCGAGCAGCAGGAGTGCATCGTGCTGCGTTTCATGCACGGTCTCTCCGTCTCCGAGACTGCCGAGATCATGGGGAAGAAGGACGGCGCGATCAAGGCGCTCCAGCACCGGGCGGTCCGGCGGCTGGCGAGCCTGCTCCCCGACGGGCTGCGGTGACCGCACCCAGGGGCCGGGCCGTAACCGGCCGGTCCGCTCCATCGTTGGACACGGGGCGGCGGACCCTCGCCGGGATGCGGACGAGCGCCGAGGCGAGGACGGGAGGTGGCGGGTGATCCGGCCCGAGAACGGCTCGACCATGACCGGTCCCCCGTCCGCACCCGACACCGGGGCGGCGCTGGCCGCTCGCCTCGAGAGCCTCGCCGCTCAGCTCGACACCGACCCCGAGCCGCGGTACCGGGCCCGCGCCCGCGCCCGGCTGGTGGCGATGGCTGCCGTCCGCACCCCGGAGCCCGCCGGCCGTTCGCTGCGCCGGCGGCTGCTCGCGGCTCGCGCGGTGGACCGCCCGCCGGCCCGGTGGCGGGGACGGCTGACCGCCGGGCTCGCCGGCGCCGCGGTCGGCGTCACCGGCCTGGCAGCGCTCGTGGCCGTGGCGGCCGGCGCGCAGCCGGGCGATCCCCTCTACGACCTCAAGCGCGGCACCGAGCAGACGCAGCTGGCGCTCGCCGGCGACAGCCGCGGCCAGACCCTGCTGGAGCTGGCCAGCACGCGCCTGGAGGAGCTCGCCCTCCTCGCCGCCGCCGGGGAGCCGGCGCTCGTCCAGCACACCCTGCGGGCCATGGACGAGCACACCGCCCAGGGGGCCACCTGGCTCACCGGGCGCGCCGTGGAGCTCCGCGACGCCGCACCGCTGGACACCCTGGCCCGCTGGGCCGCCGCGCACTCGGGCGGGCTCGCGACGCTGTCGGACGACGTCCCGGCGGCCGCCGCACCGGCCTACGGGGATTCCACGGACCTGCTCCGCGCACTGACCGCCCGGGTCGAGGGGCTGCGCGCGGCGCTGCAGTGCTCCGCGGGCCCCGCCGTCGTCGGGGACGACGCGCTCGGCCCGGTCCCCGGCCTCTGCCTCACCGCCGCCCCGCCCGCGGTGGTCGACGAGTCCCCGGCCGCGGTTCCGCCCGACACCGGCACCGGCACCGACACCGACACCGACACCGACACCGACACCGACACCGACACCACCGTGCCGCCGTCGGCCGGGCCCGCCGAACCCGCCGCACCCGCCGCACCGCCCACCCCCTCCGAGCCCGGTAGCACCCCTGCGGGCACACCGCAGGCGCCCGGGCCGGGCAGCGCGCCCACCGGTGGCGCCACGGCCACGCCCGGCGCCCCCCGCCCGTCGGTGCCGGCCCTGCCGGTGCCCGGCGGGCCCGGACCGGTCAGCAGCACGACCCGGCCGGCGCCCCAACCGGTGCTCGACGTCCCACTGCCCGGTCCGCTGAACCTCTGCCTGCCGCCGCTGATCACGATCGGCGAGTGCTGACCACGACCTGACCCCGGGCCACCGGCCCGGCTAGGGTCGCAAGGGCGGTGCCGGGCCGGCCGCAAGGCGCAGTCCCGGCGCACCGGGCCGGATCGAGTGAGGGAGGTCGCCGTGCCGCGACTGTCGGTGCGCGGTCGCCGTGCCGCGCAGTCCGCCGAGGAGACCCGCGCCCACGTCGCCGGCGCCGCGTCGGCGGCGGCGGCGGAGGTGGCGAGCCCGACGGCCGTCGAGCCCGACCTCACCGCTGCGGCGTTCTTCGACGTCGACAACACGATGATGATCGGCGCCTCGCTGTTCTGGTTCGCCCGCGGCCTCGCTGCCCGCAAGTACCTCACCAGCCGCGACATCGCCCGCTTCGCCTGGCAGCAGGCGAAGTTCCGCATCGCCGGCAACGAGAGCGCCGACGACATGCTCACCATCCGCGAGAACGCGCTCGCCTTCGTCGCCGGCCGCGAGGTCTCGGAGATCATGCAGGCCGGTGAGGAGATCTACGACGAGCTGATGGCCGACCGCATCTGGTCGGGCACCCGTGCCCTCGCGCAGAAGCACCTCGACGCCGGTCAGCGGGTGTGGCTGGTGACGGCCACGCCGGTCGAGCTCGCGTCGATCATCGCGCACCGGCTCGGGCTGACCGGGGCGCTGGGCACCGTCTCCGAGATCGTCGACGGCCGCTACACGGGGCGGCTGGTCGGCGAGCTGATGCACGGACCGGCCAAGGCGGAGGCGGTGTTGGCCCTCGCCGAGCGGGAAGGCCTGGACCTGTCCCGCTGCACCGCCTACAGCGACTCGGCCAACGACCTGCCCATGCTGTCCCTCACCGGCACGGCAGTGGCGGTCAACCCCGACACCGAGCTGCGGGCGGTCGCCCGCGCCCGGGGCTGGACCATCCGCGACTTCCGCACCGGGCGGAAGGCCGCGAAGATCGGCGTGCCGACGGTGGCCGCCGCCGCGCTCTCCGGCGGGCTGGTCGGTGGCGCGCTCGCCCTGCGCCGCCGCAACAAGCTGCCCTGGTGAAAAAGGACCCTCGTCCTCCCACGCCTCGCAGGCTCGGCGCGGGCCCCTGACGAGGGCCGTTCCAGCACCTCACCCCAGGGCACGCCCCGCGCGCTCGGCGCGGGCCCCTGACGAGGGCCGTTCCAGCACCTCACCCCAGGGCACGCCCCGCGCGCTCGGCGCGGGCCCCTGACGAGGGCCTTCAGCTGAAGACGCTCCTGCGGCGCAGGAGCAGCTGGTAGAGCGAGTGCTGGATGGTCTCCCGCACCTGGTCGGTCAGGTTGAACACCAGCATCGGGTCCTCCGCGGCGGCCGGTCCGTAGGACGCCGTCTCGATCGGCGCCCCGAAGGCGATCAGCCACTTGGAGGGCAGCGGCACCAGGCCCAGCGGGCCCAGCAGCGGGAAGGTGGGGGTGATCGGGACGTACGGCAGGCCCAGCAGCCGCGCCGCGGTCCGGGCGTTCCCGATCATCGGGTAGATCTCCTCGGCGCCCACGATCGCGCAGGGGATGATCGGCGCCCCGGTGCGCAGTGCGGCGGACACGAAGCCACCCCGGCCGAACCGCTGCAGCGTGTACCGCTCCCGGAACGGCTTCCCGATGCCCTTGAAGCCCTCGGGGAAGACGCCCACCAGCTCGCCGCTGGTGAGCAGCCGCTCGGCGTCCTCGTTGCACGCCAGGGTCGCGCCGAACTTGCGGGCGAGCGCGCCCACGACCGGCAGCTCGAACACGAGGTCGGCACCGAGCAGCCGGAACCGGCGGTTCGCCGGGTGTTCGTCGTGCAGCGCCACGGTCGTCATGAGCGCGTCCACCGGCAGCGTGCCGGAGTGGTTGGCCACCACGAGCGCCCCGCTGTCGGCCGGCACGTTCTCCAGGCCGAAGGTCTCCGCGCGGAACCACTTCTGGAACAGCGGGCGCAGCATGGGGAGCAGCACGTGATCGGCCAGGTCGGGGTCGAAGCCGAACTCGTCGGTCTCGTACTCGCCGGTGAGCCGCCGCTCCAGGAAGTCGATCCCGCCGACGACCTGCTCCTCCCAGCCCGGCGGTGCCGACGGCGCGGCCACGCGCGGCTCGTCCTCGTCGGGACGCAGCCGGATGACCCGGGCCTCAGGCATCGCGCACCGCCCGGAGGTCCGGCGCCGGTGGGGCCGGGCGCAGCCGCTGCTCGACGGCCGAGGCGGTGTCGCCGAGGCGGCCCAGCACCGAGCGCAGCCCCCCGCCGACCGCCCGGACCGCAGCGGGGTCCAGGAGCGGGGTGACCGTGCGCGCGTAGTCGGCGAGCGCCGCTGCCGTGCTGTAGCGAGGGGTGTAGCCGAAGGAGGTGCGCAGCACCGTGGTGTCCACCACCCGGCCGAAGTTGAGGAAGCGCATCTGCTCCGGGGAGTAGTCGACGAAACCGAACCGGCGCGAGAGGCGCCCGACCGACCCCAGCGCGGGTGAGGGGAGCGGCACCTCGACACGGCCGAGGCGGCGGATGGCCTGCGAGAGCAGCAGGGTGCCCTCGCCGCCCACGTTGACGGTGCCGGCGAAGTCGCCCGCGGTGGCGCGGGTGAGCACCGCCAGCGCGTCGTCCTCGTGCAGCAGCTGCACGCGGGCGTCGTAGCCCAGGGCGGTGGGGACCAGCGGCATGCGCAGGAACCCGGTGAGCAGCGAGTCGATGCGCGGACCGATGAAGTTGGTGAAGCGCAGGACGGCCACGTCGACGTCGGGACGCCGGCGGCCGAAGGAGCGCACGTAGCCCTCGATGTCGACGCTGTCCTTGGCGAACCCGCCCGAGGGCACCTGCCGGGCCTGCATCGCCTCGGTGAACACGGCCGGGTCGCGGGAGGACGCGCCGTAGACGGCGCTGGTCGACTTCAGCACGAACCGGCGCACCGAGGGCGCCCGCTGGCAGGCCGCGAGCAGCTGCATCGTGCCGATGACGTTGAGCTCCTTCATCGGCACCCGTCCACCGGAGCCGGCGGGCGTCGAGCTGATGTTCATGTGCACGACGGTGTCGACCGACGCCGTCGCGATGACCTTGCCGATCAGCGGATTGCGGATGTCGGCCCGCACGAACTCGGTACGGCCCAACCGGCGCAGCATGGCCGGGGAGGGCGGGACGGTGTCCACGCCGATGACCCGCTGGATGCGCGGATCGGTGGCGAGCTCGGCCGCCAGCGCGCCGCCCAACCACCGGCTCACGCCGGTGACGAGGACGACCGCGGGCGGCACGAGCCTCAGCTCACTTCTTGTTGCGGCGCTGGACGCGCGTCTTCTTCAGCAGCTTGCGGTGCTTCTTCTTAGCCATCCGCTTACGCCGCTTCTTGATGACCGAACCCACGTGTGTGCTCCCGACTTCGTCGCTAGATGATCAGCTCGCACGCGACAGCGGGACCGCATCCCGGTGTCGCCCGGCGACCGAGCGTACCCGAGCCGCCCCGCGGTGACGCTGCAGCACGGTCACCCCCGGGCGACGCTGCGGCTGACGCCGTCATCCTCCGGGCGCCGTCGCGGGCGGCTGCCGGCCCTGTCGCGCAGAGCCGGCCCTCGGCCCCGTCCGGAGACTCACCCCGAGCCCGCGAGGGGTGAGGAGGACGGGGCCCTCTCCCAGGCGACGACGTTGTCGCCGGCGCTCTCTCAGGCGATGTCGGTGTAGGCGTCGCGCAGGTAGTCCTGCACGGCGCGCTCGGGCACGCGGAACGAGCGGCCGACGCGCACGGCGGCGAGCTCACCGGCGTGGACCAGGCGGTACACGGTCATCTTGGAGACGCGCATCATCGAGGCGACCTCGGCGACGGTCAGGAAGGTGACGGCGGCGCGGGGGGCCGGGACGGCCGGGCGACCGATCGGCATGGCGGCCGGGTGCTGCGCGGGGACGGGGCGCCCCATGGCGGCGGCCGTCATCGGACGGCCCATCGGGCGGGGGACGGGCATCCCCGGACGGACGACGGTGGCGGCAGCGTGAGCGGCGTGGCGCTGGGGCATGGTCATGTCTTCGTCTCCGGAACCTAGCTCGTGTCGTGGCGCCGGCTTCCCCACCGGCAACTGAACACGCACGCGCTGGTACTGAGAGTAAGGGGGCGTGCGTGACGGAAGCGATGGTTGAAACGAACAGGCGGACCGGTCCGTCCTAGGCAGAACTACACCTATGCAACACGGTGCACACGCGTTTCGGCGCGTTTCGCGACACGGTGAGAACTCGGTGACGCAGCGTCGCCCATTTCCTCGTCTCCGTGCACTAGCGTGTTCGCCCGCTCACGCACCGTCCGGTCGATCTGTCGACTCGGGAAGGCGCCGGCACTGCGTCCTACCGGGTCGACGTCAGGACTTGTCGGCACCCAGCTCCACAGAACGGGCGTGCGCCGCCTCGATGGCCGCCATCAGCGCCGCACGGACGCCGTGCTTCTCCAGCTCCCGGATCGCGGCGATGGTCGTGCCGCCCGGGCTGGACACCGCCTCGCGCAGCTGGACGGGGTGCTCCCCCGAGTCGCGCATCATCACCGCCGCGCCCAGCGCCGTCTGCACGATGAGGTCGGCGGCCAGCGCGCGGGGCAGGCCCAGCAGGATGCCGGCGTCCACCATCGCCTCGACCAGGTAGAAGAAGTACGCCGGCCCGCTGCCCGACAGCGCGGTGACGGCGTCCTGCTGCGACTCCGGGACCCGGCGGACCTGCCCGACGGCGGCCAGCAGGGCCTCCGCCTCGTCCAGGTGCTCCTCACCCGCGTGCGCACCGGCCGACAGCACGCTCATGCCCTCGTCCACCAGCGCCGGGGTGTTCGGCATCACCCGCACCACCGGGACGCCGGGGGGAAGCGCGGCCTCGAGCCGCGCGGTGGGCACCCCCGCGGCGACCGAGACCACCAGGTGCCCGGTGTCGACGTGCTCGGTGACCAGGCCGAGGAGCGTGTCGATGTCCTGCGGCTTCACCGCGAGGAGGAGCACGCGCGCCCGGGCCGCGGCGTCGGCCAGCGACACCGCCGGCACGCCGTAGCGCCCGGCCAGCTCCGCGGCGCGCTCCGCGCTGCGCTCGACGACCAGGATCCCGTCGGCCCCGCCGCGCCGGACCAGGCCAGAGAGCAGCGCCTCACCGATCTTGCCGCCGCCGATGATCGCCAGGCCGCGGCGGCCGGTGGCCGTCACGACCGCCCACCCGCGACGGGCACCTGCGCGCGGACGGCGCAGCCGGCGGCCGGTAGGCGGCGGTCCTCGGTCGATTCTCCCCAGGGCATGACGTGCTCCCAGCTCTCGGGCGCGCGGCCGCTCCCGGCCGCGCGCTCTCCGGTGATGGCGATCGGTCGCGGCTGGACGGACGCGACGGCCGGTCCCCCGTCGCCGGCCACCACGACGACCGGGCAGCGAGCGGGCCCACCGGGGAACCGGCGGCGCGGGTGGACGGGCACGCCCGAAACCGTAGTGCTCCGGCGTGTGCCGGTTCAGGGCGCCGGGTAGCGCCGCCGTCATGGCAGGAGAACTGGACGGGATGAGGGTGGCCGTGCTGGCCACCGACGGTGTCGAGCAGGTCGAGCTGGACCGGCCCTGGCAGGCGCTCGAGGAGGCCGGTGCCGAGCCGGAGCTGGTGTCGTTCTCGACCGGCACGATCACCGCTTACGACCACATCGACAAGGGCGAGCACCGCACGGTGGACACCGACCTCGGGTCGGCGGACCCGGACGACTACGCGGCGCTGGTCCTGCCGGGCGGCGTGATCAACGGCGACTTCGTGCGCGCCGACGCCGACGCGGTGACCTTCGTCAAGGCCTTCTTCGAGGCGGGGAAGCCGGTGGCGGCGATCTGCCACGCGCCCTGGGTGCTGATCGAGGCCGACGTGGTCCGCGGCCGGCGCATGACCTCCTGGCCGTCACTGCAGACCGACCTGCGCAACGCGGGCGCGAACTGGGTGGACGAGGAGGTCGTCGTCGACGGGAACCTGATCACCAGCCGCAAGCCCGACGACCTGGACGCGTTCGGGGCGGCGATCGTCGAGGAGTTCGCGGCCTCGCGCGACGCCGAGCCGGCCGACGCCTGACGGCGGATCAGGACGTCGCGAGGAGGGTGGCCGCCGGGGCGATGGTCAGCAGGGTCCCGGCGAACACCAGGACGGCGAGCAGCCGGGCGCCGACCGGCTCGGCGCCCTGGCGCTCCCGCCACACGTTGACCCCGCTCACCAGGCCGGCGACCGCGAGCGGGGCGAGGAAGACCGCCAGGTGCGGGATCATCTCCCACAGCACCGTGGCCGCGAAGTAGATGCCCACCCCGGCCGCGAGGGCGATGACCAGCTCGCCGGCGAACCGGAGCCAGGCCAGCGCGCTCTCCCGCGGGGTGACGTCCAGGTCGGCGTCCGGGTCGCCGGCCCGCACGACCGGGATCGGCCCGGTCGAGGGGACGCCGTCGCGGGACGACTTCTCGGTGGCCGGCGCGTCGGTGACCGATGCCTCGCGGGCGGGCCGGCGCGTGGCCGTGCGCTGCGCGCCGGCGGCCTCGGCGGGCCGCCGCAGCGGCGGCACCGGACCCGAGGGGTGCGGCACCCCGGGCTTGCGGTCCGGCCGCAGGCCGGGGATCGCGGCGGTCACCGGGTCGGCGGCCCGGCCCGACGCCCGGGCCCCGTGACTGCGCGCCGGGGCCGGCTCCGGCAACTGCGCGTCGCTGCGCCGCCGGCCGTACCCGGAGCGGTCGACACCGGCGTCCGCGCGGCGCTGGCGGATCCCGGTGTCGTCCTCGTCCTCGACCCGGCGACGGCGGGCGGTGCGGGCGGCGGACTCGATGCCTGCCTCCCGCAGGATCTCGGCGAGCGAGCGACCTCCCGTGTCCGGGTTCCAGTCCGGCTCGGCCATCACGCGCCTCCCAACGAGTCCAGCCTGCGCAGGATGACTCCCTCGCGCAGCGCCCACGGACAGATCCGCACGGACGGTACGTCGAGCGCACGCAGAGTAGCGGCAGCCACGACCGCACCGGCGGGAACCTGGTGCGCCCGCGCGGCGGACACGCCCGGCAGCTCGGCCAGCGCCGACGAGCCGATGCGCGAGACGAAGCCGACCAGCTGACCCAGCCCGGTCGCGGTCAGCTCCCGGGGGACGCGCAGCCCGGCGCCCGACGGCGCGGCCCCGGCGAGCCGGGCGAGGGTGCGGAAGGTCTTGCTCGTGGCGGCCACCAGGTCCGGCGGACCGGCCGCGGCGATCTTCTCCGCCGCCGGCCCGAGCAGGTCGGCGGCGTGCGCGGCGAGCTCGTCCAGGGCTGCGAGGTCGGGGCGTCCACCCTCCTCCGCCCGGGGCAGGAACCGCCGCGTCATCCGGCCCGCCCCCAGGGGGAGGGAGAGGGCCACCTCGGGGTCCTCGTCGATGCCCGCGGCGAGCTCCAGGGAGCCCCCGCCGATGTCGAGCACCAGCAGCCGGCCGGCGCTCCAGCCGAACCAGCGCCGGACGGCGAGGAAGGTCAGCCGCGCCTCCTCCTCGCCGCTGAGCACCTGCAGCTCCACACCGGTGCGCCGCTGGACCCGGTCCAGCACCTCCAGGCCGTTGGCCGCCTCGCGGATGGCCGAGGTGACCAGCGCCATGAACTCGTCGCAGCGCTGCGCCTCCGCCTGCGCGCGGGCGTCCTGGACCGCCTGGAGGAGCGCCTTCTCCCCCGCCTTGGACAGCACGTCGTCGGGCCCCACGTGCTCGGCCAGCCGGAGCACCGACCTGTCGTCGTGCATCGGCGTGGGGTGCGCACCGCGGTGGGCGTCCACCACCAGCAGATGCACGGTGTTCGATCCGACGTCCAGCACACCCAACCGCATGCGAGCGATTCTGCCTGGCCCCCTCCAGAGGCTCGCGCCGAGCGGAGCGAGGCGTGCGGCCGCGGGGGGCCTTCTAGGCTGGCCCGGTGCGAAACGAGCCTCCCGACGAGGTCGACCCGGACTTCCCCCGCGAGTGGGTGGAGTTCCCCGATCCCGCCGACCCCGAGCACGTCGTCCGGGCGGACCTGACCTGGCTGACGTCGGCGTGGACGTGCGTCTTCGGCCGGGGCTGCGCGGGCGTCGTCGAGGGCCGGGCGGACGACGGCTGCTGCAGCCACGGGGCCTTCTTCACCGACGAGGACGACCTGCACCGGGTGACCGCCGCGGTGGCCGACCTCACCGGCGAGGACTGGCAGCTCGCCCCGATCGGGCGCGGCGCGTGGACCGAGGAGGACGGCGCCGACGACGAGGACGCCACCCGGTCGCTCCGGACCCGCGTGGTGGACGGCGCCTGCGTCTTCCTGAACCGGCCGGGGTTCTCCGGCGGCACGGGGTGCGCGCTGCACCGGATGGCGCTGCGCACCGGCCTGCACCCCCTCACCACCAAGCCGGACGTGTGCTGGCAGCTGCCGGTCCGCCGCGAGCAGGAGCACGTGGACCGCCCCGACGGCACGCGGGTGCTGGTCTCGACGATCGGTGAGTTCGACCGGCGCGGGTGGGGGCCCGGCGGTGCCGACCTGCACTGGTGGTGCACCGGCTCCCCGACGGCGCACGTCTCCCCCGAGCCGCTGGTCGAGACCTACGCCGCGGAGCTGGTCGCGCTGCTCGGGGCGCCGGCCTACGAGGAGCTACGCCGGCTGGCCGAGCTCCGGCTCGACCTGGGCCTGATCGCCCCGCACCCCGCCAGCCCGGCGCTCGCCGGGCCGGTACCCCTCCAGCTGCACCGGCGGCGCCCCGACGCGTGACGCCCCGCCGGTCCGGAAGGTCTGCCGGTAGGAGCGCGGGGAGACCCCGCGCCGGCGGGCGAACTGCTCGCGGAGCCCGGCGGCGGTCCCGAAGCCCACCAGCCGGGCGATCTCCTCGACGGGCGCATCGCTGTTCTCCAGCAGCTCCTCGGCCGCCGCCAGCCGCTGCGCGAGCACCCAGGCGTGCGGCGTCGTCCCGGTCGTGGCCTTGAACCGCCGGGCGAAGCTGCGCGGGCTCATCAGGGCCCGGCGCGCCAGGACGTCGACCGACAGGTCCTCGGCGAGGTGCCGACCGGCCCACTCCAGGACGACGCCCAGCAGGTCGTCGGAGCAGGCGGGGACCGGGGCGTCGACGAACTGCGCCTGACCGCCGTCGCGGTGCGGTGGGACGACCATCTCCCGGGCGAGCGCGTTCGCCGCTGTCGCGCCCCACTCGCGGCGCACCAGGTGCAGCAGCGCGTCGACGCCGGCCGCCGTCCCCGCACCGGTGATCACCTGCCCGTTGTCGACGTAGAGGACGGCAGGGTCGACGTCGAGAGCGGGGAACCGCGCGGCGAGCTCCCCGGCGTACTTCCAGTGCGTGGTCACCCGCCGCCCGTCCAGCAGGCCGGCGGCGGCGAGCACGAAGGCCCCGGTGCAGTGGCTCACCAGGATCGCGCCGCGGGCAGCAGCGGCCCGCAGCGCGTCCAGCAGCTCCGCCGAGGGGTCCTCCTCGAACACCTCCCAGGCGGTGATCAGCACGATGCCGGAGCGCGCCAGGCGGTCGAGGCCCTGCTCGACGACGATCGGGATGCCGGTGTCGGTACGGAGCACGCCGGGCCGCTCGGTGACCAGCCCGAAGTCGAAGACGGGCAGGCCGAGGGCGCGGCGGTCGTAGCCGAACACCTCGGCGGCGACCCCCACCCCGAAGCTGCCGACGAGACCGTCGGCCACGACGGCGCTGACGACGACGGGAGCGGCGCCGGTGCCGGGCGCGGTGCTGGGCATGTGCAGATGATGGCAGAAACCATGCGATGTCGGTCGTTCCTGCCACTCGTCCCGCCGGCCCGACCGGCGCAGGCTGCCGGCATGCTGCTGATCACCTGCCCCGTCACCCGCTCCGACGAGCTGGTCGCCGACCGGCGGATCCGGTCGGTCACCAACCACCCGACGCACATCGCGCTGCACGTCGAGTGCCCCGCCTGCGGCGCCGTGCACGCGTACCGGACCGGCCGCCGCTGGGAGGCCGCCCGGGCCGCGCGCGCCGCCGCACCCGCCCGGGAGGCGAGGGAGCTGCACCCGGCCTAGGATCGAACACATGAGCGAACCGAACGCCGCGGACCAGACCACCGAGAAGGACCCGGACGAGTGGGTCACCGGTGACGAGCCCGCCACGGGTGCGCAGAAGAGCTACCTCGAGACGCTCGCCCGGGGCACCGACGAGGAGATCCCGGAGGAGATCTCGAAGGCCGACGCCTCGAAGAAGATCGACGACCTGAAGTCGTAGGACCCCGGCCCCGTCCCGGGTCCCACCCCGAGCGTGCGAGGGGTGGGGAGGACGGGTGTCCTTCCTCAGGCCTCCAGCTTGTAGCCCAGACCCCGCACCGTCAGCAGGTACTTCGGGTTCGCGGGGTCGGGCTCGAGCTTGGCCCGCAGCCGCTTCACGTGGACGTCGAGGGTCTTGGTGTCGCCGACGTAGTCCGATCCCCACACCCGGTCGATGAGCTGGGCCCGCGTGAGCACCCGGCCGGCGTTGCGGAGCAGGAACTCCAGCAGGTCGAACTCCTTCAGCGGGAGGGCGACCTGTTCCCCGTCGACCGCGACGACGTGCCGCTCGACGTCCATCCGGACCGGCCCGGCGGTCAGCACCCCGCCCTCGACGGGCGCCGCCTCCGCGGCCTCGCCCCGGCGGCGCAGCACCGCGCGGATGCGCGCGACCAGTTCGCGCGCCGAGTACGGCTTGGTCACGTAGTCGTCGGCACCGAGCTCGAGGCCGACGACTTTGTCGATCTCGGCGTCCTTCGCGGTGAGCATGATGATCGGCACGTTGCCGCGGGACCGCAGCGCCCGGCAGACCTCGGTGCCCGGCAGGCCGGGGAGCATCAGGTCGAGCAGCACGATGTCGGCGCCGCCGCGGTCGTACTCCTCCAGCGCATCGGGCCCGGTGGCGGCCACGACGGTCTCGAAGCCCTCCCGCCGCAGCATGTAGGACAGGGCGTCGGAGAAGGACTCCTCGTCCTCGACGACCAGGACTCGGCTCATGGGGTCTCGCTCTCCAGTTTCTGCGTTGCGGGGACGGACGACTCCGCCGCCGGGTTCTCGGCGGGGCCGGCGAGCGGGATGCGCAGGGTGAACGTCGAGCCCAGCCCTTCCTCGCTCCAGACGGTCACCGAACCACCATGGTTGCTGGCGACGTGCTTGACGATGGCCAGCCCCAGCCCGGTTCCCCCGGTGCTGCTGGCGCGGGACTGGTCCACCCGGTAGAAGCGCTCGAACACCCGGTGCCGGTCCGCGCGTGGGATGCCGATGCCGCTGTCGGTGACGGCGATCTCCGCGAACCCCGACCGCGCCCGGGCGGCGACCGCGACCCGGCTCCTGCCCTCGCTGTAGGCAACCGCGTTGGCCAGCAGGTTGGTCACCGCCGTGACCAGCTGGCTCTCCACCCCGCGCACCACCAGCCCATGCTGCCCGCCGACCACGATCTCCAACTCCTTGGCGCGGGCGGCGGTGCGTGTGCGGTCGACCGCCTCGCCGAGCACCCGGTCGACCTCCACGGGCACCAGGTCGGGCAGCGGCTCGCCGCCCTGCAGCCGGGAGAGGTCGATCAGCTCCCGCACCAGCCGACCCAGCCGGTCGGCCTCGTGGGTGATCCGGGCCGCGAAGCGCTGCACCGCCTCGGGGTCGTCGGCCGCCCCCTCGATGGCCTCGGCGAGGAGGGCCAGCGCCCCCACCGGCGTCTTGAGCTCGTGCCCCACGTTCGCGACGAAGTCGCGGCGCACCGCCTCCACCCGCCGCGCCTCGGTGACGTCCTGGAGCACCAGCGCGACCGGGCCGGGCGGCGGGGACGTGCCGCCGTCGAGGCGCACGCCGTGCACACCGACCAGCCGCGGCCCCCCGCCGACCACGTCACCGGGCAGCCGGACGTCCACGCGGCGGGAGCCCCCGCCGCGCACCGCCCGGGCGAGCGTCAGCAGCTCGGGCACCAGCAGCCGGGTGCCCCGCACGATGCCCAGCGCCCGGGCCGCCGGGTTGGCCAGGAGCACGGCGTCGTCGATGCCGACCACCACGACCGCCGGATCCATCAGCTCCACCAGCCGCCGAGCCAGCACGTCCTCGGGCAGCGCGACGGCCGCCCCGTCGAGGGGGCGGCGCCCCAGCTCGCGGCCGGAACGGAGGATGATGGCGGCGGCCACCACCCCACCCAGGAGGAGGCCGACCACCAGGGCGACCAGTGGACTCACGGCCCAGATGCTAGGTGTGCCGGGGCCGGGCACCATGATCCGGCAAGAGGTTCACCGCTCGGACGGGTCAGTGTTCACCGGCGATAGGGCCGGAGTTCACCCCTCAGCGGCCGGAACGGTCCCCGGCGCGCCTACCGTCGCCGGGGAATCACGACGAGAGGACGACCGTGCGGGACACTTACCACGAGGAACTCGAAGACATCAACACCTGCCTGGTGGAGATGGCCAACTCCGTGGGCTCGCAGATGAGCACCGCCACGACGGCGCTCCTCGACGCCGACGTCGCCCTGGCCGACCGGGTCATCGCCGGCGACGACCAGATCGACGCCACCCGGGAGAGCATCGAGCAGCGCACGTTCACCCTGCTCGCCCGCCAGCAGCCGGTGGCCGGCGACCTGCGGACCATCACGGCGGCCATGCGGATCGTCGCCGACCTCGAGCGCATGGGCGACCTCGCCGCGCACATCGCCAAGGTGGCGCGCATGCGGTTCCCCGACCACGCGGTGCCGCAGGAGGTGCGCCCGTCCTTCCTGGAGGCCGGCAACGTGGCCGAGCTGCTCATCGCGAAGACGGCGACGGTGATCGCGAAGCGGGACATCGAGGCGGCGCGGGAGCTGGAGACCGACGACGACGCGATGGACCAGATCCACCGCGGCCTGTTCCGCCAGCTGCTGAGCGAGACCTGGCCGCACGGCATCGAGTCGGCCATCGACATCACGCTGCTGGGTCGCTACTACGAGCGCTTCGCCGACCACGCGGTCAGCGTGGCCCGGCGGGTCTGCTACCTGGTCACCGGCGAGCGCTGGGAGTCCGAGGCGACCGCATCGTCGTCCTGACGGACGGCACCGCGGCCTGGAGCCGTCCCCTGCTGGGCTGAGCCCGGCGCTGCCGACTTTCCCGGGGAATCCCCGGGTCCCCCTCCGTCGCAGCGCCCGCAGGGGGCGGCTCCCGCGCTTCCTCACCGACCCCTGCGGGGCCGGCCCGTCAGCGCTTGCCCTGGTTCTTGACGGCTTCGATGGCGGCCGCCGCGGCGTCGGGGTCGAGGTACTCGCCGCCCGGCTTCACCGGCCGCAGGTCGTCGTCGAGGTCGTAGCGGAGCGGCACCCCGGTCGGGATGTTGAGGCCGACGACCTCGTCCTTCCCCATGTCGTCGAGGTGCTTCACCAGCGCGCGCAGGCTGTTGCCGTGGGCGGCGACCAGCACGGTCTTCCCCAGCCGCAGGTCCGGCACGATCGCGTCGTACCAGTACGGCAGCATCCGGACGACGACGTCGGCCAGGCACTCGGTCGCCGGGCGCGCCTCCGGCGGGAGGAACGAGTAGCGGGCGTCGCCGTCCTGGCTGTACTCGCTGCCCGGCTCGATCGGCGGCGGCGGGGTGTCGTAGGAGCGGCGCCAGGTCATGAACTGCTCCTCGCCGTACTCGGCGAGCGTGGCGGCCTTGTCCTTGCCCTGCAGCGCCCCGTAGTGCCGCTCGTTCAGCCGCCAGGAGCGCTGCACCGGGATCCACTGCCGGTCGGCCTCGTGCAGCGCCAGCTCAGCGGTCATGATCGCCCGGCGCAGCAGCGAGGTGTGCGAGACGTCGGGCAGCAGCCCGTGCTCGGCCATCAGCCGTCCGCCGCGGGCAGCCTCCTCGCGCCCCTTCTCCGTGAGCGGCACGTCCACCCAGCCGGTGAAGAGGTTGGCCTTGTTCCACTCGCTCTCGCCGTGGCGGAGCAGCACCAGGGTTCCCGTCGAGGTCGTCACGGCGATCATCCTGCCCGACGCCGCCGCCACGGGCAGCAGGGCCGTCAGGCCAGGGCCAGCTCCCGCTCGCCGTCGCGCGCCCAGCACACCGCCGCGGTGACCTCCTCGCTGCCCGTGGGCACGGCGAGGGCCGCGCCGCGGCCGGGCACCGGTGCGGCGCACCCTCGTCAACACTCCGTTGCGCTATCGGGTCACTGCGTGGCCGAGGACACCCGTCTCGGCCGGCCCGGCAGCCAGAGCAGCACCACCACCGCCGCGACGAGGGTCGCGGCCGCCGTCCCGATGGCCGTCAGGTGCATCGCCGTGACGAACGCCTCCCGGGCGGGCTCGATCACCGCGGTCGCGGCCCGCGCGACCTCCGGCGTCCCCTCGGCCTGCGCCCGGCGCACGGCGTCCAGCGTGGCGACGACCGACTGCCGGGCGTCGTCGCGCGCACCGGCCGGGAGCCCGTCGGCCACGGACCCCAGCTGTGCGGAGTAGGTGGCGGCCAGCAGGGAGCCCAGGATCGCGACGCCCAGGGCGCCGCCCACCTGCCGCACCGAGTTGTTGACCGCGGCACCGGCGCCGGCCTTCTCCCGCGGCACCACGGACATGATCGACTCGGTCGCGGGGGCCATGACCGCGCCCATGCCGAGCCCCTGCACGGAGAGCACCACCAGCAGCAGCCAGACGGGAGAGGTGAGGTCGAGCAGCTGCACCCCGAGGAACGACAGGGTGATGAGCAGGAAGCCGGTCGCGCAGACGGCCTTGGCCCCGAACCGCTCGGCCAGCCCGGAGCTGCGGGGCGCCATGAGCGCCATGCCGAGCGCGACCGGGATCAGCGCCGCGCCGCTCTGCAACGGCGAGTAGCCGCGCGCGCCCTGCAGGTAGAACACCAGGTAGAACGTCGCGCCGAGGAGCGCGAAGAAGTTCAGGCCGAGGGCTGCTGCGGCGGCGGAGAAGGCCGGGTTGCGGAACAATGAGACGTCGAGCGCGGGGTGGGCCGACCGGCGCTGCAGCCAGACGAAGACGGCCAGCAGGACCAGACCGCCGAGCAGGGGTACGAGGACGCCCGGCGTCGTCCACCCCGCTCCCCCGCCGCCGTGGATGATGCCGTAGACGAGGCCGGCGAGCGCGACGATCGACAGCAGCACGCCCGGCACGTCCAGCCGGCCGGGGTTGGGGTCCCTCGACTCCGGGACGAAGGCGAGCACGGCGACGATGCCCAGCGCCGCCACGGGGACGCCGACGAGGAAGACCGCGCCCCACCAGAAGTGCTCCAGGACCGCGCCCCCGGCCAGCGGGCCGCCGGCGACGGCGATCCCGGCCGTCCCCGCCCAGACGCCGATGGCGCGCCCGCGCTCGCGGGGCGGGAAGACGTTGGTGATGACCGCCAGCGTCGTCGGCTGGACCGCCGCCCCGCCGATGCCCATCACCGCCCGCCAGGCGATGAGCTCCAGGGGGCTGTCGCTCAGCGCGGCGAACACCGACCCCACGGCGAAGATGCCCAGCCCGATCAGCAGCACCCGCCGGCGGCCGATCCGGTCGCCGATGACGCCCCAGGTGAACAGCAGGCCGGCGAACACGAGGATGTAGGCGTCGACGACCCACTGGAGCTCGCCCTGGCTGGCCTCCAGCTCCCGCTGCAGCGTCGGGAGGGCGACGTTGAGGATCGTGTTGCCCATGATCACCACGAGCAGGCAGACGGTCATGGTGGCCAGCACCCACCACCGGCGGGCGTAGCCGGGCCCCGCGCCCTCGCCGGGTGCCTCGGCACCCGGCTGCGACCTGTCCGTCGCCGTCACGCCCCGGGCGCCGGGTCGGCGCCCCGCCCTCCCGCGGCCGGGCGGCGCGAGGGGTCGGCGAAGGCCGCGAACGCCTCCAGGTTGCGCAGCGACTCCCCGCGCTTGACCCGCCACTCCCACTCGCGGCGGATCGACGTGCCGAACCCGATCTCGAGCATGGTGTTGAAGTGGTCGTCGGCGTAGCTGAGGACCGCCCCGAGGAGCCGGTCGAGCTCCTCGGGCGTGACGGCGGCGTGCGGCAGCCGGCCGGTCAGGTACACGTCGCCGACGGAGTCGATCGAGTACGAGACGCCGTACATGCGGGCGTTGTGCTGCAGCAGGTAGGTCCACAGCTGCTCGCGGTTCTCGTCGGGCTGGCGGCAGACGAACGCCTCCACGCGCAGCGCGTGGTCCCCGACGATGAGCCCGCAGACCGTCTTCAGCTTCTTCGTCCCCGGCAGCTCCACGAGCCACGTGCCCGGCCTCGGGTGCTCGTGCACCAGCTCGCTGCCGCGCAGGGTCCGGTCGATGACGGCGTCGAGCTCCTCGATCGTCCGGTTCACCGCGCGACCCCCATCCCGGGCAGGGCCCGCAGCGGCCCACCCCGGCGGTCGCGCACCGGGCGGGCCGGCGGCGCCGCCATGTCGGCGGCCGCGGCGACGTAGGCGTCGACGAGCGCGTCGGCGGTGCGGTCCCAGGAGAAGCCGGCCGCGTGCCGGCCGGCGCCCGCGGCCAGCAGCTCCCGGCGGGCGAGGACCGAGCGCACCGCGGCGGCGTAGTCGCCGGCCCGGTGGCCGTCGACCAGCACACCGGAGACACCGTCGCGCACCGCCGTCGGCAGGCCGCCCACGGCCGCCGCGACGACGGGGGTGCCGCAGGCCTGCGACTCCAGCGCCACCAGGCCGAAGGACTCGTTGTGGCTGGGGACGACCGTCACGTCCGCGGCCCGGTAGAACTCGGCCAGCCGCGCGGGCGGCTGCGGCGCGTGGAAGCGGACGACGTCGCCGATGCCCAGCGAGCGGGCCAGCTGCTCGAGCTGCCGGGGAGCGTCCAGGCCCGTGCCGCTGGGCGCACCGACCACGTGCACCTGCAGCCGGGAGCGCAGCGCCGGGTCGTCGGCCAGCAGGCGGGCCGCGGTGTGCAGCAGCACGTCGGGAGCCTTGAGCGGCTGGATGCGCCCGACGAACAGCAGCACCACGGCGTCGTCCGGGACGCCGATCGTGCGGCGGGCCGCCGCCCGGCTGCCCGGCCGGAACCGGTCGAGGTCGACCCCCGGCGGGACGACGAGGGTGCGCGCGGGGTCCGCGCCGTAGAGGCGCACCAGCTGGCGGGCCTCCTCGTCGGTGTTGGCGATCAGCCGGTCGGCCTCGGCCACCACCTGCTCCTCCCCGATCACGCGGGCGCGGGGCTCGGGGCGGTCGCCCGCGGCCAGCGCCTCGTTCTTGACCTTGGCCAGGGTGTGCGCGGTGTGCACCAGCGGCACCCCCCAGCGGTCGCGGGCCAGCCAGCCGACCTGCCCGGAGAGCCAGTAGTGCGAGTGCACGACGTCGTAGTGGCCCGGCTCGTGCTGGGCCTCCGCGCGCAGCACCGCGGCCGTGAACGCGCAGAGCTGGGCGGGCAGCTCCTCCTTGCCCAGGCCCTCGAACGGCCCGGCGCTGACGTGCCGCACGGTGACGCCGGGCGTCACCTCCACCACCGGGGGCAGCTCGCTGGAGGTGGCGCGGGTGAAGACGTCGACCTCGATGCCCTGGGCGGCCAGCCGGCGCGACACCTCGACGATGTAGACGTTCATGCCGCCGGCATCACCGGCACCGGGCTGGTCCAGCGGGCTGGTGTGCACCGACAGCGTCGCCACGCGCGCCGGGCGGCCGGCCCGGGGGAAGCGGCGAGCGGGCACGAGGGACCTCCGCTCTGCTCTGCGAGGGCCCCGACCGGCACCCCTGTCGGTGCTCCATCCTGCAACAGCGCCAGGATGGGCACATGTCAGGTTCCTCACCCCCGGCCCCCGCGGGGGCCGGCGCCCTGCCCGGTACCGGCCGCACCGCCGTCGTCACCGGCGCCTCGAGCGGGATCGGCGCGGCCACGGCCCGCCGGCTGGCCGCCGAGGGCTTCGACGTCGTCGTCGGCGCCCGCCGCCTCGACCGTCTCGAGGCGCTCGCCTCGTCGATCGGGGCCCGGGCCCTCCCCCTCGACGTGACCGACCCCGGCTCGGTGCAGGCGTTCACCGCGGCCCTCGACCGCGTCGACGTGCTGGTCAACAACGCGGGCGGGGCGTTCGACACCGCGCCGGTGGCCGAGGCCGACCTGGACTCGTGGGCGCGCACCTACGAGGTCAACGTGCTCGGGACCGTGCGGCTCACGAAGGCCCTGCTGCCGGCGCTGCGCGCCAGCGGCGCCGGGGACGTGCTGTTCGTCGGCTCCACCGCGGGGCTGATCTCCTACGAGGGCGGCGCCTCGTACACGGCGGCCAAGCACGGGGTGCACACGCTGGCCGAGACGCTGCGGCTGGAGCTGTGCGGCGAGCCGGTCCGGGTGATCGAGATCGCCCCCGGCATGGTGAAGACGGAGGAGTTCTCGCTCAACCGGACGGGCTCGCAGGAGCGGGCCGACGCCGTCTACCGCGGGGTGCGCGAGCCGCTGGTGGCCGAGGACGTCGCCGACTGCATCGCGTGGGCGGTCACCCGCCCGCACCACGTCAACGTCGACCTGCTCGTCGTGCGGCCGCGCGCCCAGGCCGCACAGCACAAGGTGGCCCGGGAGGAGTGACGATGCAGATCCGCGAGGCGACCGGCGACGACTGGCCGGCGATCCACCCGATCTTCCGTGCGGTCGTCGACGCCGGGGAGACCTACGCCTATCCCGCCGGGCTCTCCTCCGAGGAGGCGCGGGCGCTGTGGATGGAGCCCCCGCCCGGACGCACGTTCGTCGCCGTCGACGGCGACCGGGTGCTGGGCAGCGCGAAGACGGGCCCGAACCGGCCGGGTCGCGGCTCCCACGTGGCGACGGCGAGCTTCATGGTCGACCCGGCGGCGCAGGGCCGCGGCGTGGGCCGCGCCCTCGGCGAGCACGTGGTCGCGGCGGCGCGCGCGGACGGCTACCGGGCGATGCAGTTCAACGCCGTCGTCGAGACCAACACGGCGGCCGTGCGCCTGTGGCGGTCACTGGGCTTCCGCGTCATCGGCACCGTGCCGGAGGCGTTCGAGCACCCCGAGCACGGCTACGTCGGCCTCCACGTCATGCACCTGGACCTGACCGGCGGCTGACGGCACGGTCGCGCCGGGTGGGGCCCGGAGGGTCCCGCGCAGGCGCGACTCAGCGGCTCAGCGCGATGGGGGGACGGCAACTGGTGGCGGTGTCGCCCGGTAGGGCGACGGGGTCGTCGGCTCGCGCTCCAGGGTGACGCCGAACCGCTCCCGCACGGTGCCGACCACCCGATCGGCGAAGGCCAGCAGCTCCGCCGCCGTCGCGCCGTCGGAGGTGGTGAGGGCCAGGCTGTGCCTTGACGACGTCCCCACCCGCCCGTCCCGGGTGCCGCGGCCGAAGCCGGCGTGCTGCACCAGCCACGCGGCGCTGAGCTTGACCAGGCCGTCGCCGGCCGGCCAGCTGGGGCACCCCTCGACGGCGTGCCCGGTCGGCACGATCGGGTTGGTGAAGAACGACCCGGCGCTGCGGCAGTCGGGGTCGGCCGGGTCCCAGACCATCCCCTTGCCGCGGCGCAGCGCCAGGACGGCGTCGCGGACGGCGGCCAGCGGCGCCCGCTCACCGATCTCGACGCCGAGGGACCGGGCCAGCTCCGCGTAGCCGACCGGCCGGGAGAGCTCGCCGGGGTGCAGCGCGAAGGCCACCTCGAGGACGACGAACCGGCCGGGCTCGCGCTTGAGCCGGCTGTCCCGGTAGGCGAACCCGCACTCGGCCGGCGCGAGCGTGCGCTCGGCCTTCTCGGCGCGGTCGTACACGCGCACGCCGGTGATGGTCTGCGCGACCTCCTGGCCGTACGCGCCGACGTTCTGCACCGGCGTCGCCCCGGTCGACCCGGGGATCCCCGACAGCGCCTCCACGCCGGCCAGCCGGTGGGCGACCGTGTAGGCGACCAGCGCGTCCCAGTCCTCCCCCGCCTGCACGGTGAGGCGATCGCCCGTCCGCTCGATCCCGCGGGAGCGGACGGCGACCACGTCACCCCGCCACCCCTCGTCCGGGACGATGAGGTTCGAGCCGCCGCCGATGAGCAGCAGCGGGCGGCCGGACTCGTCGGCGTCGCGGACCGCTGCCACGAGCTCGGCGGCCGTCTCCACCTCGATCAGCCGCTCGGCGGGGCCGCCCACGGCCAGGGTGGTCAGCTCCGCCAGCGGGACCCCGGATCGCACCTGCACGGGGACGACGGTAGCCCGGACTAGGCTCGCACCCGGTGAGCGAGCCGGGCAACGACCACAAGCGCCGGGCCTCGCTGTCCCCTCAGCCGCAGCGCAAGGCGCCCCGGCTGGCCGCGGGGCGGGCGCGGGCACTGGGCCTGCCCACCCGTGGGACCACCAACGCCAACCGGCTGCGCCGGGTCGACCGGTGGCTGGTGGCCACGCAGGTGCCGCGGCTGCGTGACGCCGCTCGTCCGCTCGTCGTGGACCTGGGCTACGGCTCCTCCGCCGTGACGACGCTGGAGCTGGTCGAGCGGCTGGGCCCGGAGGTCGCCGGCCTGGAGGTCGTCGGGCTGGAGATCGACCCGGCGCGGGTGGCGGCCGTGGCCGCCGACCGGGATCCGCCGCGGGTGGACTTCCGGGTGGGCGGGTTCGAGCTGGCCGGGCTGCGGCCGGTCCTGGTGCGGGCCTTCAACGTGCTGCGCCAGTACGACGAGGAGTCCGCGGCGCGCGCCTGGGACACCATGCGCGGCGCGCTCGCCCCCGGCGGGTTGATCGTCGAGGGCACCTGCGACGAGTGGGGGCGGCGCTCGGCCTGGGTGGCGCTGGACGCCGACGGCCCCCTGACCCTGACGCTCGCGGCGCGCGTCTCCGACATCGCGACGCCGTTCGATCTCGCCGAGCGGTTGCCCAAGGCGCTCATCCACCACAACGTGCCCGGCCAGCCGGTCCACGAGTTCCTGCGCGCCTTCGACGCCGCCTGGGCCGCCGCCGCCGGGATGAGCGCCTTCGGCCCCCGCCAGCGCTGGACGACGGCGGTGGAGGCGCTGGGCGCGCAGGGGTGGCCGCTGGTGGGCTCCAGCCGGCGCTGGCGGCACGGCGAGATCACCGTGCGGTGGTCGGCGGTCGCCCCAGTCTGAGCGGGCCTCAGCCCTGGTCCGGCACCGGCGTCACCGGGCACTCGACCACCACGGCGGCCATCCCGGTGCCCGATCCGCTGTCGTGCAGCTCGCCGGGCTCCCAGAGGACGGCGTCCCCCGCCGCCAGCGCCACCCGGACACCGTCGGCGCCGGCCGCCCAGCCCTCCCCGGAGACCACCGCGAACAACTGCCAGAGGCGCGTCTCGTGCCGGCCCAGGACCGCGCCGGCCGCGAAGGTCACCAGGTGCACCGCGAAACCGGGCACCGGCTCCGGCACCCGGGCCGGCGAGACCATGGACACCCCACGGCTGCCGAAGGCGGTGATCTCCCGCGGCGGCAGCTCGACCCGGCGCACGTCGGGGACGGTAGCCGCCCGAGCGCCGAGGGCCCCCCCGGGAACGCAGGTGGGACCATGGCCTGCGATGTCAGCGGGGACGGCGGAGCGCCGGATGGGGACGGCGCACCGGTGAGGACTCCCCCGGGGCCGGTCCCCGTCGACGGCGGCACCGCAGAGCTGCTCGCCGACGCCGACCGCGACGGCTCGTGGGTGCTGATGGTGAACGGCACCCCGCAGTCCCACGTGGACCTCGCCGACCCCACCCACCTGGAGTTCGAGTACGTCCGGCGGATCGGCCACGTGCTGGACCTGGCCGCCGAGCCCGGCGCCCCGCTCGACGTGGTCCACCTCGGCGGTGGCGCGCTGACGCTCCCCCGCTACGTGGCCACCACGCGCCCCGGGTCGCGCCAGCGGGTCGCCGAGATCGACCAGCCCCTCACCGATCTGGTGCGCGAGTTCCTGCCGCTGCCGCGCGCCGCCCGGGTGCGGGTGCGGGCCGCCGACGCCCGCGAGGCCCTCGCCGCGCTGCATGCGGACAGCGCCGACGTCGTCGTCACCGATGTCTTCGCCGGCGCCCGCACGCCCGCCCACCTCACCACCGTCGAGTTCGCCGGCCAGGTCGCGCGGGCGCTCCGGCCCGGGGGCGTCTACGCCGCCAACGTGGCCGACGGGCCGCCGCTGCGCTTCGCACGCGGCCAGGTCGCCACGCTCCGCACCGCCTTCCGGCACGTCTGCCTGCTCGCCGAGCCGGGCATCCTGCGAGGCCGGCGCTTCGGCAACCTGGTCGCCGTCGCCTCCGACGCCGAGCTGCCGCTCGCGGAGCTCAGCCGCGCGTGCACCCGCGACCCGATGCCGTCGCGCGTGGTCGACGGCATCGAGCTGGACCGGTTCACGGGCAACGCCCGGCCGGTCCTCGACGCCGATGCGCAGCCCTCGCCCGAGCCACCCGCCGGCGTGTTCGGCCGCTGACCACCCGACCGTCTGCGCGGAACCCGAGGCCACAAGGACGAGACGAACTCGTCGCACGGACCTAGGCTGGCCGCGTGACGACACCTGCGCCGTACCGGCTGCGCCGGGACACCCGCCACAAGATGGTCGCCGGCGTCTGCGCCGGCATCGCCCGACGTTTCGGGCTCTCGCGCAGCGGCCTGCGCGTGGCCTTCGTGCTCTCCTGCGTGCTCCCGGGCCCGCAGTTCGTGGCGTACCTGCTGCTCTGGATCATCATCCCGGCCGACGACCGGCCCTGAGCCGGGACGACGGGGCGGCCGCCTGCTACCAGGTGTTGTCGCGGCGCATCCCGCCGACGGCGGGACGCACGTCGACCAGGTAGACGATCGCCGCGATGACCGCGGGCAGCCCGAGCAGCGACAGCGGGGTCTTCAGCCAGAAGATGACCAGCAGGGCCAGGCCGGTGATCGCCGCCCAGGCCGGCTTGGTCAGCTTGCCGGCGGCGACGTACCCGGCGGCCGGCCGGATGAGGGCGTCCACGAACGCCCAGGCGGTCAGCCCCAGGGACGCCCAGTACAGGATGAGCAGCAGCCATCCGTCGAACACGCCCATGCCCCGAGCCTACCCGCGCCCCGCCGTCCGCCGGACCAGCGAACCGGCAGACTCGCCCGAAGGGAGGGGCTCGCCGGACGCGACAGGGCCCCGGAGCGCTGATCGCGGCTCCGGGGCCCTGGTCGGTGGCGCCGTGGCGTCAGTTCTTCTTGGTGGGCACCGCGGTCGGGTCCGCCGGCTTGGCGGCGCGGGCCCGGGTCACGCGGGCCGAGGTGGCCTTGGCCGGGGACTTGCGGGCGGCCGAGGTGCCCTTCTTGGCGGGCTTGGCCTTGGGTGCCGCGACGGCCTCCTCGGCGACGTCCTTGGTCGCGTCGGCGGCGTCCTCGAGCTTGTCCTCGGCCTTGGCCGCAGCCTTGGTGGCCTTCGCCGCGGTCTTCTGCGCGACCGAGGTCACCTCGTTGGAGGCCTCGACCACGGCCTCCGCGCCGTCCTCGAGCGCGTCCTCGAGAGCGTCCTCGACGGTGTCGACGGCCCGCTCGGCGCGACGGACGACGCGGCGGACACCGGGCTGGCGGCGCAGGTCCTCGACGACGACCGCGCCGCGCTCGGCCAGGGTCTCCACCGTGGCGGCGGCCTGGGTGCGGGCGGTCTCGACCAGCCCGGCGACGGTGCTGGCCAGCACCTCGGGACGGACGGCGTCGGCCAGCTGCTGGGCGGTGGTGCGGGCGGTGCCGGCGGCCTCGGCGGCCCGGGTGCGGGCCTCCTTGACGGCCAGGTCGGCCTGGACCTGCGCCTCGCCCGGCAGCGCCTCGGCGGTGCTGCGGAACTGCGCGACGACGGTGCGGGCCCGCTCGACGGCCAGGTCACCGGCGCCGACGAAGGCCAGCAGCGGGGTGCGGGCCTGCTCGGCGAGCGTGCGGCCCTGGGTCACGGCGAACTCGCCGTACTGCTTCACGGTCTGCGTGGGGGTCATGCGGAACTCCTCAGGAGTGGGGGGAGGGGGTCAGCCGGCGGCCGGGGACGAGGCCCGGTGCTCGCGGACGTAGGTCTCGTAGAGCTCGAGCAGGACGGCCTTGTGCCGCTCGGAGAGCGCGTCGTCGTTGCGGATCGCCGCCACGGTGTCCGGGTTCCCGGAACGCCGGTCGAGGATCCCCGCCTGCTCGTAGAGCGTCTCGGCCGAGATCTTCAGGCCCCGGGCGATCGACGCGAGGATCTCCGCCGACGGCTTGCGGAGGCCCCGCTCCACCTGGGACAGGTAGGGGTTGCTGACCCCGGCGGTGCGGGCCAGCTCGCGCAGCGAGACGCGCGCGGCGCTGCGCTGCTCACGGATGAAGTCACCCACCGACGAGCCGACCGCCGAGACGCTCGGTGCGTCGGCGACGGTGTCGGCCACGCTGCCGGCGACCCGGTCCACCCTCTCGCGGACCGTGGTCACCTGGTCGCGGACGAAGTCACCAGGGGTCTGCACACCTTCGACGCTAACCCCGAGTGCTAGCTCTTGCAAGCGGAGCGGCTAGCACCCGTGGGTGATACCAGCCACACCCGGCCGGCGACCGGTCAGGCGTCCAGCGCAGCGGACTCCCGGACCTCGCCGACGACACCGGTCCCGCCGGAGACGGGTGTCCGCGCCCACGGGGCAAGCACCTCGGCGGGGACCCCGAGCCGGCGCAGCCCGGCCGCGAGCGCCGGCGTCCGCCCGCGGTCCCCGCCGTCGTCCAGCTTCAGCGCCACCGCTCCCGCACCCGGCACCGCCGCCACGTGCACCCCGTCGGCGCCGCCCTTCACCAGGAGGCCGGGGACCGCACGCATCAGGTCGGTGTCCTCGCGGCCCGAGCCGGCCACGAACCAGGGCTGGGCACGCATCGCGTCGGCGACCGCCCGCTCCCGCGAGCCGTCGGCCGCCTGCACCAGCGAGAGGACCCCGCGCGCCAGCCCGGTGAGCGGCAGGGCGTGCTGCGGCGCACCGCACCCGTCGACGACGACGGCCGCGACCGGCACACCGGCCGCCTCGCCCAGCCGCGCCTCGATCGCCTGCTGCAGCGGGTGCTTCCGCTCCAGGTAGCCCGCCGTCGGCCAGCCGGCGGCGACGCAGGCCGACAGCATCGCGGCGTGCTTGCCCGAGCAGTTCATGGCCAGGCGTTCGGGGGCGCGCCCGGGGACGAGCCAGGTCGCCTTCGTCGCCTCGTGCTGCGGCAGGGACGGCGGGCAGCCCAGGTCGTCGGACCCCAGCCCGACGGCGGCGAGCATGCCGGCGACCAGCTCCCGGTGCCCGTCCTCGCCGCTGTGGGAACCGGCACCGATGGCCAGCTCCTCGGCCGAGCGCGGCGTCCAGCCCGCCGCCAGCATCGCGGTCGCCTGCACCGGCTTGTTCGCCGACCGGGGCAGCACCGGCCGGTCGACGTCGCCGGCGGCGAACCGCACGTCCCCGTCGGCGCCCAGCACCACCAGCGCTCCCCGGTGCACCGACTCGAGGAACCCCGACCGCCGGACCTCGACCAGCACGGGGTTCTCCGGCCACGGTGAGGCGGAGGAACCGCCGCGAGCGCGCTGAGGGGCTGGAACGGTCACGCCTCAGGGTCCCATGCGGAGCGTGCGAGGCATGGGGGGAGGCGTGGTCCTCCTAGTGGTCCTCCTAGTGGCGTCCCTCGTCGGCGAGCAGGGCCGCGACGTCGGCCTCGCCGTCGCGGTACCGACGGCCGAGCTCCGCGGCCAGGCCGTCCATGACCTGCTGCACGCCGCGGCGACGCTCCGACAGCCCCTTCTCGGCGTCGGCGAGCGCCCGCGCGGCCGCCTCGAGCTTCGCGTCGGAGAGCTCGGTGATCGCCGAGAGGTCGGCGCCCGGGGTGAGCGCGTGCACCCAGGACTCGTACTCCTGCGGGTCCGCCGGCTGCACCGTCTGGTGGCGGCCGAGGCCGTGGGCGGGGCCGCGCCCCTTCTCGGCGAGGATCTCGGGCAGCAGGTCGACCAGCGAGCGCCCGTCGTGCTCGGCCCGCCGCTGCAGCTCGCGCCGCACGATGTCCAGGCGCCCCTGCAGCAGCCGGCGGGTGTAGGAGAGGTTGACCTCCTGCTGCTCCGCCTCCCGGCGCAGCCGGCGCACGTCGCCCATGGGCCGGCTCACGGCGCTCTCCAGGAACGCCGGGTCCAGCAGCGCGTCGACGGCGGCACCCCCGGCGGGGGACGGCTTCGGACTCACGGGGGTGGCCTCCAGGTGCGGGACGCCCGGCGCACGGGCATCGGCGGTGGTCAGCGGCGGGCGCTGGCCGGAGCGTAGGTCAGCGCCCCCGACCTGCCCACCCGTCAGGCGGACGGCCGCGGCGCGCTCAGCCGATCGTCCCAGACCGGACGGCCCGGACCCGGTTCCGCGCCGCCACCTGGGTGTCGTCGAGCGCCGGCGCGGCGTCGTCGGGGTCGATCGCGGCCGTCGAACCACCCACGGTCAGCGCGGTGTCCTGGGCCACCGACTGCTTGACCAGCGCCAGGGCGATCACACCCAGCTCGTGGTGCCGGACGACGCTGCCCACCCGGCCGACCGTCCGCGTGCCCGCCAGCACCGGCTCGCCGGGGCCCGGCAGGTCCTCGCTGACCCCGTCGAGGTGGAGCAGCACCAGCCGGCGGGGCGGGCGGCCGAGGTTGTGCACGCGGGCGACCGTCTCCTGCCCCCGGTAGCAGCCCTTGTCGAGGTGGACGGCGGTGCTCAGCCACTCCAGCTCGTTCGGGATGGTCCGGTGGTCGTTGTCGAGGCCGAACCGCGGCCGCCGGGCCTCGACGCGCAGCGCCTCGTGGGCCGCAGCACCCGCCAGGGGAGCGCCCAGGCGGTCGGCCATGGCCCCGAGGTCCGCCCGCGGGACCAGCAGGTCGTGGACGGCGGCCGACCCGTCGCCGACCGGCGGCATGCGGCGCACCCACCCGGCACCGGCCGGCTCCACCGCGTACGGCGCGCTGGGCACGGGCAGCCCCGCCGTCGCCAGCACCTCGTCGGCGCCGGGGCCGACGAGGGACAGCACCGCCCAGTCGTCGGTGACCAGCCCCGGCTCCACGCGGAGCATGAACCGCATCCGCTCGAGGAACGCCTGCAGGGCGGGGCCGGCGCCCGGCTCGACGTCGACCCAGGTCGTGCCACCCAGCTCGGCGAGGACCAGGTGGTGCTCGACGTGCCCGTGGGGGCTCAGCACCAGCGCCTCGCTGCCGATGCCGTCGGCCAGCCGCTCGAGGTGCTGGCTGGTGATGCTGTGCAGCCAGGAGAGGCGGTCCGCCCCGGGCACCGCCAGGACATCGCGGTCACTGCGATCGACCAGGCCGGCGCCCTCGGCGAGCAGCCGCTGCTCGCGCAGCGGGTCGCCGTAGTGCGCCGCGACGACGCGGGCGGACTCGGGTCCGGCCTCGAGGGGCACCGCCCCGGGCCGCGAGAGGAGGGGTGAGGGCGTGGTCATGACGACTCCGTTCCGGCGCGGTCTCGGCAGGCGCGGCACGTGCCCGACAGGGCGACGTGGCCGACGTCCACGGTGAAACCCAGGTCGGCCGCCAGACGTTCCGCCGCCGCGTCGAGCAGGTCGGGGGCCGCCGACGAGATCTCGCCGCAGGAGTTGCAGACCACGTGCAGGTGGGGCCGCTCCGCCGCGTGGTAGACCGGCGCGCCACGCCCCAGGTGGGTGTGCCAGACCAGCCCGAGCCGCTCCAGCAGCTCCAGCGTCCGGTAGACCGTCGAGGTGTCGGGGGCGCTGCCGCCGGGGCCGGCCTCCTCGCGCAGCCGGGCGCCGATCGCCTCCGGCGTCGCGTGCGGCAGCGCCGCGACCGCGGCCAGCACCCGGGCGCGCTGGGGGGTCAGCCGCAGGCCGCGGGCCCGCAGCTGCTCCGCCAGCGGAGCGGCGACGTCGTCGGTCCCCATGCGGTGAGCCTAAGCCCGCGGTGCGGCAGGCTGGACCCGTGAGCGAGCAGCGCAGGGTGGCGGTCTGGCAGGACGGCGCGGCGGCGCCGGTCCCCGCCGACCAGCCGGTCGTGACCGCCTTCGACCTCGGCCTGGCCCGCGGCGACGGCGTCTTCGAGTCCGTCCTCGTGGTCGGGGGGAGCACGCCGCACCTGCCCGCGCACCTGGCCCGGCTCGCCCGCTCCGCCGGTCTCCTGGGGCTGCCGCACCCCGGCGACACGGCCTGGCGGGAGCTGGTCGCCGTCGTGCTGGCCGGCTGGCCGGCCGACGTCGAGGGCGTGTGCCGCCTCCTCCTCACCCGCGGGCTCGGCGACGGCGCGCCGCCCACGGCGCTGGCCCTGCTCGCCCCGGTCCCCGCGGAGACGGTGCGGCAGCGTCGCGAGGGCATCTCGGTGGTGACGCTCGGGCTCGGGGTGCCCGCGGACTTCCGCGCGGGGGCACCGTGGCTCCTCGGTGGCGCCAAGACCCTCTCCTACGCGGTGAACATGGCGGCCCAGCGGCACGCGCACGACCTGGGGGCCGACGACGTCGTCCTCACCAGCCTCGAGGGGCGGCTGCTGGAGGGCCCCACCTCGACCGTCGTCTGGGCCGCCGCGGGCACGCTGCACACGCCCCCGGTGGACAGCGGCATCCTCGCCGGCACCACCCAGGCGCGGCTGTTCGACGCCGCGCGCGCTGCCGGGTGGCCGACCGCGTCGACCCCCGGCACGGTCGAGGACCTGCACTCCGCGGACGCGGTCTGGCTGCTCTCCGGCGTGCGCGGCGCGGTGACCGTGCACACCGTCGACGGCGCGCCCCGCGGCGACGCCGGGCTGTCCCCCCGCATCCGGCAACTCCTCGCCGGGTAGCGTGAAACCCAGGTGCGCCGGGAAGTCTGGTCGGCAGCGCGTCCGTCGCCGGGCGCGCCCCCGACCCGATCCTGCCCTCCGGAGCCGCCCCGTGACGTCGACCGCCCCCAACCGCCTCTTCGGACGCGGCTCCTGGACCGAGGCGCAGCGCGTCGCCTCGGTGCTCCGCAAGGAGACCGTAGGCGGCGCCCTGCTGCTGGTGGGGGCGGCGATCGCGCTGATCTGGGCCAACTCCCCCTGGGCGGAGAGCTACGAGGCGCTGCGCGACACCCGGGTGGGGCCGGCGGCCCTGCACCTGGACCTCACCCTCGGGACGTGGGCCGCCGACGGTCTGCTGGCCATCTTCTTCTTCGTGGCCGGGCTGGAGCTGAAGCGGGAGTTCGTCGCCGGTGACCTCCGGGAACCGCGCCGCGCGGCCCTGCCCATCGCCGCCGCGGTGGGCGGCATGGCCGTCCCGGCGCTGTTCTTCGTGCTGCTCAACCTGGGCGGCCCCGAGGGTGCGCTGGCGGGCTGGGCGATCCCCTCGGCCACCGACATCGCCTTCGCCCTCGCCGTCCTGGCGGTGATCAGCACCCACCTGCCCAGCGCCCTGCGCACGTTCCTGCTGACGCTGGCGGTCGTCGACGACCTGCTGGCCATCACGATCATCGCGATCTTCTACACCTCCGCCCTGGCGGTCACCCCGCTGCTGCTGGCGCTGATCCCGCTGGCGCTGTTCGGCTTCCTGGTGCAGAAGCGGATCCGCTCCTGGTGGCTCCTGCTGCCGCTGGCCGCCGTCACCTGGGTGCTCGTCCACGAGTCGGGCGTCCACGCCACGGTCGCGGGCGTCCTGCTCGCCTTCACGGTCCCGGTCGTCCGCAGCGAGGCCGCCGGCGGGCCCGACGCCGGGCCGGGCCTCGCCGAGCACTTCGAGCACCGCATCCGCCCGCTGTCGGCCGGCGTGGCCGTCCCGGTCTTCGCGTTCTTCTCCGCCGGCGTGGCGGTCGGCGGGCTGTCGGGCCTGGGCGAGTCGCTCGGCGACAGCATCGCCATCGGCATCGTGGCCGGGCTGGTCGCCGGCAAGGCGATCGGCATCACCGGCGCCACGTGGCTGGTGGCCCGCTTCACCCGGGCCCAGCTCGACGAGAACCTCGGCTGGCCCGACGTCCTGGGGTTGGCGCTGCTCGGCGGTATGGGCTTCACCGTCTCGCTGCTGATCACCGAGCTCGCGTACGGCGCCGAGAGCGAGAGCTACGAGCACGCCAAGGTCGGCATCCTGGCCGGCACCGTCGCCGCGGCGCTGTTGGCCAGCGTGATCCTGCGGCTGCGCAACCGCCGCTACAAGGCGATGTACCTGCACGAGCTCAGCGACCTCGACCAGGACGGCATCCCCGACGCGTGGGACACCGTCGACGACCGCGTCGAACAGCCGGCCCGCGCGGCCGCCACGCCGCCCGGCCCCGGCGCCACCCCCGCGACCGAGGAGCTGGGCGAGGAGGCCGCGCGACCCGGCTACGAGACGGTCGACGACCAGGCCGAGCACGAGCCGGAGTGGGAGGGCGTCACCCCGCCTCCCGGGCGCACCGCCACCGACGCCGCCGAGCACCTCGGGGACGACGACGGTCCGCGGCCGGACTACGAGACGGTCGACGACCAGGCCGAGCACGACCCCGACTGGTCGGGCACCCGCCCGCCGGGGCGCACGATCGGTCCCGGCAGCGGGAGCTGACCGCCGTCCGGCCGGTCCGGGACACGCCGGTCCCGGACCGGCCACCAGGGCGTTCGCTCACAGCGGAGCAAATCGGTTGCCGCTCCCGTGCCCGCGGCCGTACCGTCGTGGCACACGAGAGAGGAGGTGGTCCGTAACTTTGCTGAGCTACAGGACTCGTGAGGTGGCTGTCCGCTAGCCGCCGTCCAGATGGGCCGCCCGTTCGGATGGGAATCCGAACGACGGCATGATCGCCCGTCCGTCGATGGCGGCGAGCGAGAACCGGACAGTCACCCGACCCCCGGGCCGCCGACAGTTGTCCAGTCGGCCCGCGTGCAGCTTCCCTGTGGAGCGCCGCGGAGCAGCCCGGGGGTTGTCCGTTTTCCAGGAGGCGTACGTGCAGCTCGGCGGACTCCCCGTCGAGACCGACGTGTCCGCCGGCGCCTGGCTCGCCGAGGCGGTCGGCCGGGCCCACTGGGGCACGGTGGCCTCGCTCGTGCCGCCGGTGTTCCCCGCCTACGCCCGCGTGCTGCACCCCGCCTACCGCTACGAGGGCGACGACGACGTGGAGGTCCCCTGGGCCGCGGTCGCCGCGCTCAACGGCACCGTCGTCCACCCGCTCGCGCAATGGCCGGCGGTGACCGGCGGCTGGGAGTACCTGCACGAGGACAGCCAGCCCCCCGACTGGGACGGCGCCCCCGCGGAGGGGCACCTGCCCACCGCGGTCGCCGCACGCATGGCTGCCGTGCTCGCCCGGCACACCACCGCGCCCGGGGACTGCCTGTTCGGCCGGTGGGCCGGCTTCGGCGCCGACGCCGCCGCACGGCGCGGTCAGCCCACCCTGCCGCTGCCCCGGGGCCGCGACGCCGTGCTGGTGCGGGGCCGGGTGGCCGACGCAGCGCGCAACCTGGCGCCCGAGCCCGCCGAGCAGAGCGCCAACCTGTGGTGGCCGGCCGACCGCGCCTGGGCGGTGGCCACCGACATCGACCTGATGAGCACCTACGTCGGCGGCAGCCCCGCCTGCGTCGCCGAGCTGATGGGCACGCCGGGGCTGGAGGTCCTGGCCTCCGGGGTGGACGACCGGGTCGGCCACGCCGACGACCCGGTGAACCCGACCCCGCCGCGACGCTAGAGCACCGCGAGCTCCGCCTCGAGGTCGTCCAGGCCCAGCGACCCCTGCGACAGCGCCGCCATGTGCCAGGCCTTCAGGTCGAAGGCCGCCCCGTGGGCCCGCTGGGCCGCCGCCCGGCCGGCCAGCCACGCCCGTTCCCCGAGCTTGTAGCTGATCGCCTGCCCCGGGATCCCGAGGTAGCGCACCAGCTCGCTGTCGAGGAAGGCGACGTCGGCGCCGGAGTGCTCGCCCAGGAAGGCGCGCGCCAGCTCCGGCGTCCAGGGCTGACCGCGGTGCTCGGCCAGCGCGCCGCCGGCGTCGTCGGGGACCGGCAGCTGCAGGTGCATGCCGATGTCGATGACCACCCGCACCGCCCGCAGCTGCTGGGCGTCCAGGAACCCCAGCCGCTCCGCGGGGTCGCGGAAGTAGCCGAGCTCGTCCATCAGCCGCTCGGCATAGAGCGCCCAGCCCTCCACGTTCGCGCTCACCGAGCCGACCGAGGTCTGGTACGTCGACAGCTGGGAGGAGACGTGGACCCACTGGGCCAGCTGGAGGTGGTGGCCGGGAACGCCCTCGTGGTACCAGATCGAGACGAGGTCCCACAGCGGGAACCGGGTGCGGCCCAGGGTGGGCAGCCAGGTGCGGCCAGGACGGGAGAAGTCCTGCGCCGGCCGGGTGTAGTACGGCGCCGCCGCACTGCCGGGCGGCGCGATCATCGCCTCCACCCGCTTCACCGGCTCGGCGAGGTCGAAGTGCGCCCCGTCCAGCTCGGCGATCGCCTCGTCCATCATCTGCTGCAGCCGCTCGCGGATCTCCGCCACGCCCTCGACGGCCGGGCCGTTGGTGGACAACCAGCGCATCGCCTCCAGCGGGGTGGCGCCCGGGCGCACCTTCTCCGCCTCGATCCGCTGCTCGGCCAGGATCCGCCGGTGCTCGGCCCAGCCCCAGGCGTAGACCTCCTCCAGCCCGCCACCCGAGCCGAGGTCCGACCCGGTCCAGCGGCGCACCGCCCGGGTGTAGCGCTCGCGGCCCACGGCGTCGGGCACGTCCTCGGTGCGCGGGCCGTACTCGTCGCGCAGGTGGTCGCGGATCGCGGCCACCGCGGCGTCGGCGGCCTCGGCGGCCGACCGCAGCTGCGGTTGCAGCGCCTCCGGGCCGGCGGCCACGAACGTCGCGAAGTAGGGACCGGCCAGCCACTGGTCCAGCTGCTCGACGACGGTGCGCACCTGGCGCGGGGCCACGAGCAGGTTCCGCCGGGCGGCCTCCTCCAGCGTCTCCCGGTAGGCGCGGTAGGCGTCCGGGACACGGGCCAGGCGCCGAGCGAGGACGGACCAGTCCTCCTCCGACGCCGCCGACATCATGCTGAACACCTGGCGCACCGAGTGCACCGGGCTGAAGAGGTTGTTCAGCGAGCGGTAGGGCTCCCCCACGGCGTGCGCGTCCAGCTCGGCAGTGAGCCGCTCGCGCAGCAGCCGGGCGCACCGGCGCTCGACCGGGTCGTCGCCGAGCGCGGGGTCGGCAGCCAGCACCCGGTCCAGCTCGGTGAGCGTCTCGCGCGCCAGCGCCGCCTCGGCCTCGATGCCCGCCGGCGACAGGTCCGGGAGCCGGTCGTCACCGGGGCGCACGCCGAGCGCCGTGGCCAGGATCGGGTCGAGCTCGGCGGCCCGCGCGACGTAGGCGTCGGCGACCTGGCGAGGAGTCGTGGCGCGGCTCGTGCCGGCCGTCATCGGATGCGCTCCAGGCGGGCCGACATGACCGGGCGGGGCGGCTGCTCCCCCAGGGCGCGGTCGATGGCGTACATCAGCGCCCCCTCGACGATGCCGTAGAGCCGCACCGACCGGGTGACCTCGGCTGCGTCGGGCGTGCGCGCCAGCACGTCGCTGGTGAGCTCCCAGCTGGTGGTGGTGCGGGCGGTGCCGACGTAGATCTCCACGAGCCCGTCGGGGCTGGCCACCAGCAGCTCGACGTCGTCGTTCCCGCGGGGGCGCCAGAAGCCGGACTCCCGGACGTCCGGCCCCACGATCCTCCCGTCGTCGGTGAGCCGCCAGGTGCGCGACTCGTACGCCAGGAAGCCCCGTCCGTCGTGGGCGAACCGGATCCACTGGCCGAACCGGTGGTCGCCGCCGGTGCCGGCCGCCTGGCCCTCCCCGTGCCACTCCCCCAGCAGGGGCAGCACCGCGAGGAGCTGCTCGGAGACCTCCGGCCCGCTGCGGACGTCGGCGGTGTCGGGCACCGGCAGTTCGGTCGGGCCGCTCATCGCCGGCCCGCCTTCGGGCCGCGCGCGAGCCGGAGGGCGCCGTAGCCCAGCGCCGCGGCGCCGGACGCCGTCAGGGTGACCAGGAGCCAGGCAGAGACCATGGGAACCACCGTAGTGACGGCGGGGCGACCGGTCCTCAGGCGGCCACCGGTGCGTGCTCCGCGGTCGCGGCGACCACCTCGGCCCACGGGGTCGGCGCGATGCCGAACGTCGCCGTCGTGTCCGCCGCGTCGACCACGTACTCCTGGTCGAACTGGTGCCGCACGGCGACGACCTCCCGCATGAGCGGCGAGAGCAGCCCCACCGCGCGCAGCACCGGCCAGGGCACGCCGCGGACGGTCGGCGCCGGGGCGGACATGGCCGCCGCCAGGTCGGTGAGGGCGGCGCGCTGGGAGCGCGGTGGGGCGCTCGGCACGTGCCAGGCCCGGCCGAGGGCGCGCTCGTCGGTGCCCAGGGTGGCCAGGGTGGTGGCGACGTCGGGGAGGTAGGCCCAGCTGCGGGGAGCGTCGGGGTCCCCGATCACCCAGGCGGTGCGACCGCGCCGGAGGGCGGGGAGCTGGCGCATCAGGTGGGACTGCGCAGCCGGCACCTGCGGTCCGACGAAGTCCGCGGCGCGGGCCTCGGTGATCCGCACCCGGCCGGCCCGGTGGGCGGCCAGCGCCTGCTGCCACATGCGCGCCCGGACGAGCCCCTTGGTGTCGGTGGCGGCCAGCGGCGTCCGCGGCGTCATGGGCCCGTGGGGGCGCCCGTAGGGGTAGAGGTTGGACATGGTGACCAGGACGGCGCCGGTGCGCTCGGCGGCCAGGAGCAGCGCGTCCGCGACCGGCGGCCAGTCGGTGGCCCACCGGTGGTAGGCGGGGTTCACCGCGTTGTAGAGCGCGGCCGCGCCGCGGGCGGCGTCCGCGAGGGCCCCGGCATCGGCGGCGTCCACCTGCCGGTGCTCGAGCCCGTCCGCGGAGACCCCGCCGCTCCGGGAGAGGACGCGCACGTCGTGCCCGCGCTCCCGCAGTTCCCGGGCGGTGGTCAGGCCGACCGGCCCCTTGCCGACGACGACGTGCAGTGCCATGGGTGCTCCCCGGTGGTCGTGATGTGAGCGGTGCTCTCGTTGTGGGGCAATGCTCGCGCTGGCGACCGGTGCGTGTCAAGAGCACTGCTCTCGCTTGCGCGCACTGCTCCGAAGCGGCACGCTGGGCCGGTGCCCACCGCCCGGGAGCGCGTCCGCGCCGAGATCACCGCCGAGATCGCCGACGCGGCCCGGCGGCAGCTCGCCGCGGTCGGTGCGGCCGGGCTCTCCCTGCGGGCGGTGGCCCGCGAGCTCGGCATGGCGTCCTCCGCCGTGTACCGCTACGTCCCCAGCCGCGACGAGCTGCTGACCCGGTTGATCATCGACGGCTACGACGACCTGGGCGCCGCCGCCGAGGCCGCCGACGTCCCCTCCGATCCGCCACGCCGGCGCTGGCTGGCCGTCTGCCGGGCGGTGCGCGGGTGGGCTCTGGAGCACCCGCACGAGTACGCGCTGCTGTACGGGTCGCCCGTCCCGGGGTACGAGGCGCCGGCCGAGACCGTGCCCGCCGCCGCCCGCGCAGGCGTGGTCCTCGGGCGCATCCTGGGCGATGCCGCCCGCTCCGGGGCGCTCCCCGAGGCCGCCGGCGAGCGCGATCCGGGCCTGATCAGCGACGGCGCGGTCGCGATCCTGGGTGGCGAGCACCCGGCCCTCGACGAGACGGTGCGCGTGCGTGCCCTGCTGGCCTGGAGCTCGATGTTCGGTGCCATCAGCTTCGAGCTGTTCGGCCACCTGGTGGGCTCGGTGGTCGACCGCGACCGCTGGTTCGACCGCGCCATGGCCGAGCTCGCCGGCTCGCTCGGCCTCTGACCGGCCACCGGCGCGGGCCGGGTGAGGCCGACCCGACAGCCCGGGTTGCTGGTGAGCCGGGGGGTCGTACGGCAGGCTGGACCGGCCCCGCGCACGCGGGAGACAGTGGGAGGAGCGGACATCGGGATGGCCCAGGCCGGCCGCAGCGCGGCGCAGATCACGGGCGAGGAGTCGCTGCCCGGGACGCCGTCGTGGTTCTCGGTGCTGCAGGACTCCTCGCTGCTGCTCGCCGCGGTCTGCGACACGGGGGGCACGCTGCTCACCGCCAACCGGCTGGCGCTGGAGGACTGCGGCTTCGACCGCCGCGACCAGCTGGGCCGGCTGCTGTGGGACGTCGGCTGGTGGGCCGGCGACCCCGAGGCCCGCGCCCGGGTCACCGCCTGGTGCCAGCAGGTGGCCACCGGTGGCGAGCCGGTGCGTGCGGCCACCGGCTTCTTCCTGGCCGACGGGACGCGGCGGGTCGCCGACCTGACCCTGCAACTGGTGAGCGAGGGCACGCAGGACGAGTACCTGCTGGTCACCGGCCTGGACGTCACCGAGCGGCTGGAGAACGAACGCCTCACCGCCGAGGCGCGCGCGGCCGGTGCCGAGGCGACCACGCTGCGCCAGGTCGCCACCGCGCGCGCCCGGGACCTCGAGGTGCTGCAGGAGACCGAGGCCAAGCTCACCCGGGCGCTCGCGATCACCGAGCGGGTGCTGGCCAACGTCGCCGACGGCATCTACGGCCTCGACGTCGACGGCCGGGTCGAGTTCCTCAACCCCGCCGCGGCCCGGCTCACCGGCTACCCGCCCGGCGAGCAGCTCGGCAAGGACCAGCACGCCCTCATCCACGGCACGCGCCCGGACGGCTCGCCCTACCCGCGCGAGGAGTGCCCGGTCTGGCGGGCCCTGCGCACCGGCCGCACCGTCGTCGCCGACCAGGAGACGTTCTGGCGCAGCGACGGCACCCCGATCCCGGTCGAGATGGTCGTCGTGCCCACCGTGGAGGACGACGAGCTCACCGGCGTGGTGGTCTCCTTCCGCGACCTCACCGACCGGCTGGCCGCCCAGCGCCAGGCCGCGGAGCTGGAGGCCCTGGCCGCCCGGGCCGCCGCGGACCGCGCCCTGTCCGACCGGCTGCAGCAGTCCCTGCTCACCCCGCCGCCGGAGCCCGACCACCTGCAGATCGCCGTGCGCTACCGCCCCGCGGCGCACGAGGCGCAGGTGGGCGGCGACTGGTACGACGCGTTCCTCCAGCCCGACGGGGCCACCATGCTGGTGATCGGCGACGTCGTCGGCCACGACAG
Source organism: Blastococcus sp. SYSU DS1021 (assembly GCF_054050995.1). Classification (NCBI taxonomy): domain Bacteria; kingdom Bacillati; phylum Actinomycetota; class Actinomycetes; order Geodermatophilales; family Geodermatophilaceae; genus Blastococcus; species Blastococcus sp. SYSU DS1021. The sequence continues at coordinate 121,421 of NZ_JBJHAL010000010.1, forward strand.
CAACGCGGCCGCGGCCATGGGTCAGCTCCGCGGCCTGCTGCGGGCGCTGGCCTACGCCGAGGAGGACGGCCCGGCGGCGACCCTCACCCGGGTCGAGCACGCGGCGCGGGGGCTGGCGGTCTCCTCGCTGGCCACCGCCGTGCTGGCGCGCATCGAGCGGCATCCCGAGGAGCCCGTCGCCGGCCGGCGGCTGCTGCGCTGGAGCAACGCCGGGCACCTGCCGCCGATCCTGCTGGCCCCCGACGGCACCACCACGCTGCTCACCAGCACCCCGGAGCTGATGCTCGGGATCGACCCCGGTGCGCCCCGCGGCGACCAGACCGCCGACCTGCTCGACGGGTGCACCCTGCTGCTGGTCACCGACGGGCTCGTCGAGCGCCGCGACATCGACCTGGACGAGGGCCTGGAGCGGCTGCGCGAGGCGCTGCGCGACCTCGGCCGCACCCACTTGGAAGAGCTGCTGGACACCGTCCTCACCCGGCTGGTGCCCGACGCCGGGGCCGACGACGTCGCCATCGTGGCCGTCCGCGCCTTTCCCGAGGACCGGCCCCGGCCGGCCGAGGCCGGTCCGCGCCGGGTGCCGCCGGGTCTCGCCTGAGGGCGGCCCCGGGTGCGGCGCCCCGGGAACACCGACGGCCCGTCCCCCGGAGGGAGACGGGCCGTCGGACACCACCGCGTCAGGCGATCGGGACCGTGGTCTCGTTCAGCCCCACCTCGGCGGCGAGCTCGCGCTCTCCCTTGCCGACCGCGGCCAGGGCGCGCAGCTTCCACGGCCCGGGGGCGGCGAAGAACCGGAACTCACCCTCGGGGCTGGTGACCACCTCGGCGGTGAACTCGTCGGTCGAGTCCAGCAGCCGGACGTATGCCCCGGCCACCGGGGCGCCGTCGTGCCACACCGAACCCTGGATGACCGTCTGCGTGCTCAGGTCGATCCCGTCGAGGGAACCGCCCTGCTTCGGCGCTCCGCACATGTCAGCTCACTTCTCGATCGGGACGCCGACGAGGGAGCCGTACTCCACCCAGCTGCCGTCGTAGTTCTTGACGTTCTTCTTGCCGAGCAGCTCCCGCAGGACGAACCAGGTGTGGCTCGAGCGCTCGCCGATGCGGCAGTAGGCGATCGTCTCCCGGCTGTCGTCGAAGCCCTGCTCGGCGTAGAGCTTGGCCAGCTCCTCGTCGGACTTGAAGGTGCCGTCCTCGTTGGCGGCCTTGCTCCACGGGATGTTGATCGCCGTGGGCACGTGGCCGGCCTTCTGCGACTGCTCCTGCGGCAGGTGCGCGGGCGCGAGGATCTTGCCGGAGAACTCGTCGGGCGAGCGGACGTCGACGATGTTCTTGCTGCCGATGGAGGCCACGACCTCGTCGCGGAACGCGCGGATCGAGAGGTCCGGCTCGCTCGCCCGGTACTGCGTGGCCGGGCGCTGCGGAGCGTCCTTGGACAGCGGGCGCCCGTCCAGCTCCCACTTCTTCCGGCCGCCGTCCATCAGCTTCACGTCGGAGTGGCCGTAGATCTTGAAGTACCAGTAGGCGTAGGCGGCGAACCAGTTGTTGTTGCCGCCGTAGAGCACGACGGTGTCGTCGTTGCCGATCCCCCGGGCCGACATGAGCTCCTCGAAGGCGCTCTTGTCCAGGAAGTCGCGGCGCAGCGGGTCCTGCAGGTCCTTCTTCCAGTCCAGCTTGACGGCGCCCTCGATGTGGCCGCCGTCGTAGGCGCTGGTGTCCTCGTCGACCTCGACGAGGACGATGCCGGGCTGGCCCAGGTGCTCCTGGACCCAGTCGACGGTGACGAGCACGTCGTTGCGGCTCATGGTGGTGGTCCTCCGGATGATCGGTGTGCGGTCGGTCGGTCTGGTGCTGCAGGGACGACGCTGATCGCTCGGACCGCGGAACTCACGGGAGAGAGGGGCATCCCGACGGCGCGGAGAGCGCGTCTGGACGGCGCGGTGCCGCCCTCAGAGGGCGGGACACAGGCAGCTGCCGACGCGGCACAGGTCGACTGTGCGGCGCGAGGTCAGCAGGATGCCCACGGCGCGAGGGTAGCCGATCACCGCGCCCCGCCCACGTGGGCGTCCACCAGTGCGAGGAGTTCCTCCGGCCGGGGTGCGCCGGTGCTGCGCCCCACGAGCGCTCCGGCCCGGTCGAGGTAGAAGAGCGTGGGCGTCCGCCGGACGCCGAGCTCACGCACCTCGTCCAGGTGGCTCTCCGCGTCGACGTGCACCGTGACGAGGCCGGGTCGGGTCGCCTCCAGCCGGGCCAGCCGCGCCCTGGTCGCCCGGCACGGCCCGCAGAACGCGGTGGAGAACTGCACCACGGTCAGGTCCGCCTCGGCCGGTCGCACGCCGAGCCGTCCGAACACCGCAGTCGTGTCCACCGCATCCACCTCCGCTCCGGGCACCGGCTGGCACGAACCGGGGCCACCAGGGCGCTATTCCGGCCGGAGAACCGTGTCCTCGGCCACCGCGCGCACCTCGACGCCGTCCTCCGCGGGGGTCACGTCCGTGAGCCGGAGCCCGTAGGGCAGCTCCACGGGGTACCGGAGGTCGAGCAGCTCGGTGACCCGGCCGACGAGGGAACGGGGCACCTCGACGCCGGCACCGGCGACGCGGTCGACGTCGACGACGAGCTCGTCCCCGTCGACCGAGACGGTGCCGGCTGCGGTGAGCGGCAGCGTGCGGCCGAGCAGCTCGACCGTCCGGGTGATCCGGAGCCCCTCACCCTCGCGCTCCAGCGTGGTGTCCCCGCCGAGCTCCCGGGCGAGCAGCTCGTAGGAGAGCGTCGCCGTCCCGTCGATGCGCTCGACGGGCACCTCCTGCACCGTCCCCGACCGCAGCTCGGACAGGGGCAGGTGCACACCGCGGAGGGTGACGTCGGCTCGGGTGCCCTCGGGCTGGCCCAGGTCCTCCGCGGTCAGCGAGACGTGGACCTCCTCGTAGCGCCCGCCGACGGCCTGGGTGAGGAACGGGAACCCGCGGACGTCGACCTCCGGGCGGCCGGCCAGCTCGTCCTGGCTCGCCAGCTGCTCGGCGACCCGGTCCTCGGCGAAGCCCACCGCGACCCGGTCGAGCAGGACGCCGACGCCGAGGAGCAGGACCAGGAGGACGGCGACGACCTTCACAGGACGGTCAGCAGGGCCAGGGCCACCGGGGCGCAGGCGGCGAAGGGCAGCACGACCTGCACCACGGTCGGTGCCCACGGGGAGAGCGCCTCCGCCTGGCCCTCGCTGGTCGTCTCGACGGCGAGGTAGCTGCCGGCCACGGCCACCAGCGCCACCACCCCGGCGACGACGGCACCGACGGCCGGTGCGCGCAGCGCACCGAGCTCGGCCAGGTCGCGGACGGCCCAGGCCGTGCCCGCGCCCGCGAGCACCGCGAGGACGATGCCGAGCAAACCACGGGGGACGCCGGGGGCGAGCTGCGGCCGCGGCAGCACCTGGTCGACCAGGTGGCCGACCAGGAGCGCGACCCCGGCCACCAGGGCGGTCGTGGCCAGGCGGCCGTCGTCGGCCCGGCCCAGCGGGAGGAGCACCGCGAGTGCGCCGACGGCGGTGATCAGCACGGCCGACCCGGCCAGCGAGTCGACCAGGTCGTGCCGTGGCGAGCGCAGCATCTGCTGCAGGACGGCGGCGAGGAAGCCGATGCCGAGCACGGCCAGCAGACCGCCCGGACCCGGGTCCTCGGGCAGCGCCAGCGCGAGGTCCGCCGCCACGGCGGCGGCCGTGCCGACGGCGAGCGAGGCCGCGAAGCCCTGCATCCCGGTGGCGAGCACCCAGGAGAGGACCAGCGCCAGCTGCAGCACGAGCACGGCGGCGAGCGCGCCCACCTCGCCGACCGCCGCCGGGAGGCCGGCGAGCAGGCCCGCCGCGACGACGGCGAGCCCCGCGGCCGACAGGTGGTGCGGTCGGGCCGGTGTCGTCGACGGGACCGCGGTGGGGCTCACGCGCCGATCGTCTCAGAAGCCCGACGCCCGATCCGCCCGACGAGCGGAGCGCTCGCTCCGCTCTCGGCGTGTCCGGGCCCCGGGACCACCCGTGCGGTGGCGGTGGGCCTGCGGGCGGCACCTCGACCGGCCGCCTCCGCGGCAGCTGGGGCTGTCCGGCAGGCACGTCCGCTATCCTGCTGGCTCACCTCGACAGCGTTGTCGCAGGTCCGGTCGGCGCCCGCCGGCCCCGGACCCCGGAGGAGACGACATGCGACTCGTGCTCATGACCGCCGCACGTCAGGCCACGACCGAGGTGCTGCCCGCCCTGGGGCTGCTCGGCCACCAGGTCCGCGTCGTGGCGCCCGAGCTCTCCAGCCTCCTCGACGGCGACTCCGGCGACGTGGTCCTGGTCGACGCCCGGTACGACCTCATCCAGGCGCGCACCCTGTGCGGGCTGCTGTCCTCCACCGGGGTGGCCTCGGCGCTGGTCGCGGTGCTCTCCGAGGGCGGGTTGGTTGCCCTGTCCGCGGACTGGGGCGTCGACGACGTCCTCCTGGACACCGCCGGCCCGGCGGAGGTCGACGCCCGGCTGAAGTGGGCGACCGCCCGGCGGCTGGCCGCGACCACCCCGGCCGACGGCGCCGACGGCGGGGTCACCCAGGCCGGTGAGCTGGTGATCGACGAGCACAGCTACTCGGCGAAGCTGCGTGGCCGCCCGCTCGACCTCACCTACAAGGAGTTCGAGCTGCTGAAGTACCTGGCGCAGCACCCGGGGCGGGTCTTCTCCCGGGCGCAGCTGCTCCAGGAGATCTGGGGTTACGACTACTTCGGCGGCACCCGCACCGTCGACGTCCACGTGCGCCGGCTGCGGGCCAAGCTCGGCACCGAGCACGAGGCGCTGATCGGCACCGTGCGCAACGTCGGCTACAAGCTGGACCAGCAGGTGGCCGACGCCACCGCCCGGGCCGCCGCGGAGGGCCGCGCCGCGACCGCCGAGGACAGGGCCGGCGCCGAACTGGTCTGATGGCCCGGTGATCGACGATCCCGACGTCGCCGGCGTCCTCGCCCTGCTCCGCGCCGCCGGCGCCGCGGACGGGGTCCGCCCCGTCTCCGAGGAGGGCGAGCTGCGGCTCCGCCACGGGTCCCCCGGTGGGCACGACCTCACCGTCCACGACGAGGACGGCGCCCTGGCCGGCTACGCCCGCCTCGACGGCGACACCGCCGAGCTGGTGGTGCACCCCGAGCGGAGACGGCGTGGCCACGGCACCGCGCTGCTGCGCCGCCTCCTGGACGTCGCCGGCGACCGGCCGCTGGACGTCTGGGCGCACGGCGACCTGCCCGGATCCGCCGAGCTGCTCGCTCCGCACGGGTTCCGGCGGGCACGGGTCCTGCTGCAGATGCGGCGGGACCTGGCCGGCATCGACCCCGAGCCGCGACCCGAGCTGCCCGCCGACGTCCGGGTGGTGCCGTTCGTCCCCGGCCGCGACGAGGAGGCGTGGCTGGGGGTGAACGCCCGCGCCTTCGCCTGGCACCCGGAGCAGGGCCGGATGACGCGCGCGGACCTCGAGCTGCGCGAGGCCGAGCCGTGGTTCGACCCGGAGGGCTTCCTGATGGCCTGGCGGGGGGATCCGGGAGCCGGCGAGCTGCTCGGCTTCCACTGGACCAAGGTGCACCCGGCCGGGGACGCCGGTCCCGAGCCGGTCGGGGAGATCTACGTGCTCGGCGTCGACCCGGCGGCCCAGGGGCTGAGGCTCGGTCGGGCACTCACCGATCTGGGTCTGGCACACCTGCGCCGGCAGGGCCTCGAGGAGGTGCTGCTGTACGTCGAGGAGGACAACGCGGCGGCGGTGCGCTTGTACGAGGGGCGGGGGTTCCGCCGGTTCGCCGTCGACGTCGCGTGGCACCGGGAGTCGCAGCGCTCCTGAGGCCGTTCGGCGGCTACGGGGCGGGAGCGCTCAGGACGACGTGGCGGAACCCCGACGGGCCGGGTCACCGCGGTACGCCGACTGGTCGTCGTCCTCCCCGAGGAGGTGGTCCCGGAGGAAGGTCTTCGGGTGGTAGCGGCGGAGGTCGACGTCGCGGAGGTGTTCGAAGTCCCCGCCGAGGGTGTCGTGCAGCTGTCCGCGCACACCGGTCACCGCACCCCGCACCCGCTTCAGGCCGCCGGCGGCGTCCTTCGCCAGGTCCGGCAGCCGCTCCGGGCCGAAGATGAACAGCGCGGCCAGGCCGAGGACGACGATCTCGCCCCACCCGATGGAGCTGAACACCGGCGCTCCCCTCAGGATCGATCAGCGGACAGGACTCAGCCCAGGGCGGGGACCGCGTGCCCGACGGCGGCCTCGGTGGCGATCTCCCCCGCCCAGCTCCGGACGGCTCCCCAGTTCCGGAGATCGCCTCCCGCGCCGCCGGTCGGCCAGACGCTCCGTTCGGCGGCCGAGAGCAGCCGCCGCTCCAGCCGGCCGCTGAACAGGCGGTGACCGCGGGCCCCGATGCGGTCACCGAAGGAGCGCGCGTCCCCGTCGCCACCGTCGGAGCACCCCGGGTGGCTGGCGCCCAGTCCGCTGGAGAACAGCCACGTCGGGCGGCGGAGCAGCTCCGGGGCGACGGCCTCGACGTAGCGCCGGGCCGGCTCCAGCCAGCGGCCCGAGTAGACGGCGCTGCCGAGCACGACGGCGTCGAAGTCGGCCGGGTCGGGCAGCAGCTCCACCGGGGCCAGGGTCGCGGACAACCGACCGCTGCGTCCCGCAGGCGATGCGGACAACCCCCGGGCCAGCTCGGCGGCGATCTCCCTGGTCGACCCGTGCCGGCTGGCGAAGGCCACCAGCACGCGGGGACCACCGCTGCCGCCGGTCCGGGCGGTCAGCGAGGTGAGGAGATCCCCGGTTCCGGGAGGACAGGCCCGGACGGGCGTGGGGGTCGCGCCGGGGCTCGTCGCCAGCAGGTGGGTCATGACCGTGGACGCTATGCGGCACGGGACGGCGTCGGCGTGAACTCCGGGGGAACAGCCGCCGACCCCGGGAGAGCCGGTGCAGAGGGCTCCCGAGTCCCGCGCGCGCGGAGGCCGGCGCCGCAGGAGAACGCGCGGTCGGCCGGCTCGCCGCCGGGTGAACTCGACGCCCCGACCGTTGTCCGAGGGTTCGCCCGCGGGCCGTCCGAGCGCCTCATGGCGTGCCTAGCGTCCGACAGGCCCTGGGGTTGCACCGGCCCCGCGGACCCACTCCGAGGAGACACGGTTCATGACCATCTCGTTCGATCGACGCAAGTTCCTGCAGCGCGGCGCAGCGGTCACCGCCGGCACGATGCTGGCCAGCGGCACCCAGCTCCTGGGGGCGCACGGCGCGCTCGCCGCCCCCGGCGCTCGCGGCCAGCAGCTGAAGGCCCCCGACAACGGCGGCTACGGCCCGCTGCAGCCCACGAAGGACCGGACCACCGGGCGGACCCTGCTGAACCTGCCGGCCGGCTTCGAGTACGCCTCGTTCGGCCACGCCGCCGAGTACGCCGCCGCCCTCGGCCTGCCGGCCGCGGTCGGCTCCGACGGGTACCCCACCCCCGGCCGTCACGACGGCATGGCGACGTTCACCGAGCCCCAGAGCTACCGGGGCATCATCAAGCTGGTCCGCAACCACGAGCAGGGCTACTCGCCGATCGACGCGGGGCAGGAGCCGGGGGACTACACCGGCCGCGACTACGACCGCGACCTGATCGGTGACCCGGCGTCGGCGTACGACCCGATGGCCGCCGGTGGGACCACGACCCTGACGTTCGACACGCGTTCGCTGACGCTGGTCGACAGCTTCATCAGCCTCAACGGCACGTCGGTCAACTGCGCCGGCGGCCCGACGCCCTGGGGCTCCTGGCTGAGCTGCGAGGAGACGGTCAACGGGACCCAGAACGGGTTCACGAAGAACCACGGCTACATCTTCGAGGTCCCGGCCAACGCTCCCGACCGGAAGCGGAGCCGCGGCCCCTTCCCGGAGATGGGCCGGTTCGCGCACGAGGCGGTGGCCGTCGACCCGGCCAACGGGACCGTCTACGAGACCGAGGACAGCGGCAACACCTCCGGGTTCTACCGCTTCCTCCCCAACAAGCCGGGCTACCTGGCCGAGGGCGGCACCCTCCAGATGCTCGCCGTCAAGGGTCAGCCCCAGCTGAAGACGTACGAGGGCCACAGCGACCGCGTGGGCCAGCCGATGCAGGTCGAGTGGGTCACCATCGACGACCCGGACCCGGCCGACATCACCACGGAGTCGGTCTTCAACCAGGGCTTCGCCAAGGGTGGCGCCGCCTTCGCCCGTCTCGAGGGCTGCTGGTACGACGGGGGCAGCATCTTCTTCAACGCCACCAGCGGCGGTGACGTCGGCGCCGGCCAGGTGTGGGAGTTCCGGCCGCGCGGTCGCTCCGGCGGCCAGCTGATCCTGCTCTTCGAGTCGCCGTCCCCGGAGGTGCTCGACGCGCCGGACAACCTGACCGTCAGCCCCCGCGGCGGGCTGGTCCTGTGCGAGGACGGCGGCGGTGAGCAGTACGTCCGCGCCCTCAACGAGCGGGGCGAGATCTTCGACTTCGCGCGCAACAGCATCGAGGGCACGGAGGACGACATGAACAACGAGTTCGCCGGGGCCTGCTTCAGCCCGGACGGCGACGTCCTCTTCGTCAACATCCAGACCCCGGGTGTCAGCTTCGCCATCCGCGGCCCCTGGGAGAAGGGCGCGATCTGACGCCCGGTACCTGCGCGGGGCTCCGGCACGCACGCTGACGCCTCGGTCCACCGGCTGCGCCCCGGCATCTCCCCGGATGCCGGGGCGCAGTCGCGTGTCCCGGGTCGTCCATCGCCCCGCCCGTGACTCTTCGATCCGCCGTCGCGCCGGCTCTGCCTCGCGGACACCGCACATCCACCCGGACCCGCGACCGTGTCGTCGTGCCCCTTGCCCCAGACCACGCCGGCCGGCCCGACGCTCCCGGCCGCTCCCGGACCCGCCGGCGCGGATGCGCGTCGATCCCCGTGGACGCCGGCGTCCGGGGAGTCCGCGCCCGGCACCTCCCCTCCTGGCCTTGCGGGTGCCCCCGCACGAGCCCGTCGACGTCGAGGCGCCCGCTCGGCCGGAGCGCTCGGTGACGTCGCCGCTGGAGCGGAGCCCGCTGCAGACGCCGGCGGATCACTGCGGGTGGGCTGACGGCCCTCGCGCCGACGCGGCGACCCGCCGGCGCCGGTCGTGTCGCCTGGTCGGGGCGCTGCTGGCCGCGGCGATCCGCGTCCCGCTGCGGGCAGGCGCCGGCGGGAACGGCCGGCGGCGGGCCGCCGTCTGCAGCGCCGCCGGCATCCTCACCGCGCTGGGGGTCCGCGTCGAGGTCGTGAACCCGCCGCGGCCCTGGCCGCGCCCGCGGACCGGCCACCTCGTCGTGAGCAACCACGCCTCCTGGCTCGACGGGCTCGCTCTGCTCGTCGCCGTGCGGGCGACACCGGTGGTCGAGGCCGGCGAGCGGGACCGGGCGCTCGTGGGCCGGCTGGCACGGCGCCTCGGCGTGGTGGTCGTGGAGCCCGAGCGACCGCAGTCGGTCGCGGCAGCGGCTGCGGAGGTCGCTGCACGACTCCGTCGCGGCGAATCCGTCACGGTGCGCCCGGAGGGAGCACCGAGCTGCAGCGGACCGGTCCTGGGCTTCCGCCCGGTCTTCTTCCAGGCCGCCGTGGACGCCGGCGCGGCGGTGTGCCCCGTGTCGATCCGGTACCGCACCGCCACCGCGGGGCCCACCGGCCGGCACGTCTGCGCCGGTGGCTCGCTGGGGAGCAGCATCCGACGGGTCCTCGCCACGCGGGACCTCGTGGTCGAAGTGCACCTGCTGCCCGCGCTGGAGGCGACCACGCACGACCGGAGGGCCCTCGCGGCGCACGCGATCGGTGGTGCCGGCCGGCCCCTGCCATCGCCGGACGGCAGCACACCCGGCCCCGCCCGGTCGAGCTCCACCCTCGGCCGGCCCGGGATCCCCGTCCCGCGCCGGCACATCCCGCCGGCCGCTTGAGGCGACGCCGACGGGACACCGCCGCGCTACAGCCCGACGCCGGCGCCCCGGCGACCGCGACCGCCCCGCCGGCCGCGGCAGACCCCTGCGACGAGCGGGGTCAGCACCAGGGCCGCGGGGAAGGCGAACGGTCCCAGGCCGCCGGCGGACACCTCGCCCGTGCTCACCAGGGCGGCCCCTGCGGTCCCCGCGGCGACGGCCGATGCCGCCAGGACGAGGACCCGCACCGCGCGACCGCACTCGCGTTCGGGGTCGCCGGACTCCACCGGCGGCTCCCCCGCCTGGTGGACCATCGACGCGCCCGCGGCGACCGCCAGCACCGCGGCCGCCAGCAGCAGCAGGACGGCGACCATCGTGGTCACGCCCCGCGGATCTCGACGCGGCCGGAATGGCTCCTCACGTGCCCACCGTCGGCGGTCGACGTGACCCCGGGGTGGCGCGGACGTGTCAGCCGGCTGGAGTCTGCGAGGCGTCTCCGGGCGCCGACCGCCCCCCTGACGGCGACCTCCGCGACGCCTGGTGACACCGACCCGGGAGGACACGCCCCGAGCCGCACCCGGTCTTGCCCGGCAGGCAGCGCCTGAGGGACCATCGTCCCTGGCCGACGTGACGCCGGCCACCCATGATCATCTCAGTCCTCTGCGGTCGTTCACCCTGCGTTCACCTGCCCTCGGTAAGCGCGCCACCTGAGGTCCCTAGCTTCGGTCGCGTCGGTCCCACGCTGCCCGGAAGACGTCCGGGCGAACCTGAGAGGCCCTGAGTTGAAGCTCAGCACCAAGACGCGCGCCACCACGCTCTCCGTGGCGCTCGCCAGCACCCTCGCGCTCGCCGCCTGCGGCGCGTCCAACGAGTCGAGCAACGCCGGTGGGGGTAGCGACGCCGGCAGCGGCGGCGAGCTGAGCGGCACGCTCGTCGGCGCCGGCGCCAGCAGCCAGCAGGCGGCCATGCAGGGGTGGACCGCGGGGTACAACAGCGTCCAGCCGGACGTGACCGTCAACTACGACCCGGTCGGCTCGGGCGGTGGCCGCGAGCAGTTCCTCGCCGGCGGTACGGACTTCGCCGGCTCGGACGCCGCGCTGGACGAGGAGGAGCTCGCCGAGGCCGAGGAGCGCTGCGGGACCTCCGGGGTGTTCGAGCTGGTCAACTACATCGCGCCGATCGCCGTGGTCTACAACCTCGAGGGCGTCGACGAGCTGAACCTCTCCCCCGAGACGCTCGCCGGCATCTTCAACCAGCAGATCACCAACTGGAACGACCCGGCGATCGCCGCCGACAACCCCGACGCGACGCTGCCGGACCTCCCGATCACCCCGGTCAACCGTGCCGACGACTCCGGCACCACGGAGAACTTCACCGAGTACCTGGCCGCCGCGGCGGGCGACGCGTGGCCGCACGAGCCCGACGGCGTCTGGCCGGTGTCCGGCGGCGAGGCTGCCCAGGGCACGTCGGGCGTGGTGAGCGCGGTCGGCGCCGGCAACGGCGCCATCGGCTACGCCGACCTGAGCCAGGCCGGCGACCTGGGCGTGGCCAACGTCGGGGTGGGCGACGAGTTCGTCGCGCCGTCCGCCGAGGCCGCGGCCGCGGTCGTCGAGAACTCCGAGACGCTGGAGGGCCGCGGCGAGTACGACTTCGCCATCGAGCTGGCGCGCGACACCACCGAGTCGGGCAACTACCCGATCGTGCTGGTCAGCTACCACGTCGGCTGCATCGAGTACGAGGACCAGGAGACCGCTGACCTGGTCAAGGACTTCATGGGCTACGTGATCAGCGAGGAGGGCCAGCAGGCCGCGGCCGAGGCCGCCGGGTCGGCGCCGATCTCGGACTCCCTGCGCGAGCAGAACCAGTCCGCGATCGACGCGATCACCGCCGCCGGCTGATCCGGCACCATCAGTGACGGCCCGGAGCGTCTGAGACGCTCCGGGCCGTCACTCCGCCCGCCGCCGGCGGGCACACCCGACGGGCACCCCATCGACGCGCAGCAGACGGAGCAGCGGTGACAGTCAGCAGTCCCCCGCAGGAACCGACGGCTCCCCGGGCCGTACGACGGCCGGGCGACCGGATCTTCGCCGGCAGCGCCAAGGGCGCCGGGATCCTGATCCTCGTCATCCTCGCCGGGGTGACCGTCTTCCTCCTCGCCGAGGCCCTCCCCGCGCTGACCGCGCCGGCGGAGGAGCTCCCGGGCGAGGGCGGGCTGATCTCCTACGTCTGGCCGCTGATCTTCGGCACGCTGCTGTCCGCCGCGATCGCCCTGCTGGTGGCCACGCCGCTGGCGGTGGGCATCGCGCTGTTCATCACCCACTACGCGCCGCGCCGGCTGGCCCAGGTCCTCGGCTACGTCGTCGACCTCCTCGCCGCCATCCCGAGCATCGTCTACGGGTTCTGGGGCATCTTCTGGCTGGCGCCGCGGCTGGTCCCCTTCTACCGCTGGCTCGAGGAGAACCTCGGCTTCATCCCGCTGTTCGCCGGCCCGGTCTCGGCCACAGGCCGGACGATGCTCACCATCGGCCTGGTGCTGGCGGTCATGATCCTGCCGATCGTCAGCGCCATCTCCCGCGAGGTCTTCACCCAGGTGCCCACGTTGCACACGGAGGCCGCGCTCGCCCTGGGGGCCACCCGGTGGGAGATGATCAAGATGGCGGTCATCCCCTACGGCAAGAGCGGCGTCATCGGTGGCGCCATGCTCGGCCTGGGACGCGCACTGGGCGAGACCATGGCAGTCGCCATCATCCTCTCCGGCTCGGCCGCCGGCATCACCTTCGCCCTGATCTCCAGCGCCAACCCGCAGACCATCGCGGCGAACATCGCGCTGCAGTTCCCGGAGCAAACCGGGCTCGGTGTCAACACGCTGATCGCCAGCGGCCTGGTGCTGTTCGTGATCACGCTCCTGGTCAACATGCTCGCCCGCTGGATCGTCAACCGCCGGGCCGACTTCTCCGGAGCCAACTGATGAGCACGTCGATGCAGCAGCGCAGCACGGGCGTCAGCGCCCCGGGCACGCCCCCCGAGCGGCGCGGGGAAGGCAGGCTCCCCCAGTGGGCGCCGTGGGCCTGCTTCGCCGCGGCCCTGGCGCTGGCGGCCCTCATCGGGTTCCTGACCAGCCCGAACATCGTCCTGCTGGTCATCTTCACCGTCGTCCTGGGCACCATCGCCGTCTACGCGACATCGCGCGTCGTCGAAGGCCCCCGGCGGGCCGTCGACCGGCTGGTCACGTGCCTGGTGGTGACGGCGTTCGGGATCGCCATGGTGCCCCTGGTGTCGCTCGCCTACGAGGTGATCCGCCGCGGCGCGGAGCGGTTCGACGGCGAGTTCTTCGGCGCGTCGCTCCAGGGCATCATCGGCGAGGGCGGTGGCGCCTACCACGCGATCATGGGCACGCTGATCATCACCGCGCTGACCACGCTCATCTCGGTGCCCATCGGCCTGATGACCGCCATCTACCTGGTCGAGTACGGCTCCGGCCGGCTCAAGCGATCCATCACCTTCTTCGTCGACGTCATGACCGGCATCCCGTCGATCGTCGCCGGCCTCTTCGCCTACGCCCTCTTCGTGATCTTCTTCGGCCCGGGGATCCGGCTCGGCATCATGGGTGCCGTGGCCCTCTCGGTCCTGATGATCCCCGTCGTGGTGCGGTCGGCCGAGGAGGTCCTGAAGCTGGTGCCCAACGAGCTGCGCGAGGCCGCCTACGCCCTCGGCGTGCCGAAGTGGCGCACGATCCTCAAGGTCGTCATCCCCACGGCAATCGCCGGCCTCGGGACCGGCATCACGCTGGCCATCGCCCGCGTGATCGGCGAGACCGCTCCGCTCCTGGTGACCGTCGGCATCACCAACGCCACCAACTTCGATCCGTTCGACGGCCGCATGGCCACGCTGCCGGTCTACGCCTACTACCAGCTGACCCAGCCGGGTGTGCCCCCCGAGCACGCGATCGCCCGGGCCTGGACGGCAGCCCTGGTCCTCGTCATGCTGGTCATGGGCCTCAACGTGGTCGCTCGCCTGATCAGCCGCTTCTTCGCCCCCAAGACCAGTCGCTGAGATTCATCCACCCAGGAAGGGACCACCCCCGTGGCCAAGCGCATCGAGGTGTCGGATCTCGACATCTACTACGGCAAGTTCCTCGCCGTGCAGGGCGTGAACGTCTCCATCGAGCCGCGCAGCATCACGGCGCTCATCGGGCCGTCGGGCTGCGGCAAGTCGACGTTCCTGCGTGCGCTCAACCGCATGCACGAGGTCATCCCCGGTGCGCGCGTCGAGGGCAAGGTCGTCATGGACGGCCAGGACCTCTACGGCTCCGACTCCGACCCCGTGACGGTCCGCCGGCAGATCGGCATGGTGTTCCAGCGGCCGAACCCGTTCCCGACGATGTCCATCTACGACAACGTCGCTGCCGGCATGCGCCTGAACGCGAAGAAGATGAAGAAGTCGGAGACCGACGAGCTCGTCGAGCGCTCGCTGCGCGGAGCCAACCTGTGGGAAGAGGTGAAGGACCGCCTCGACCGGCCCGGCTCGGGCCTCTCCGGTGGTCAGCAGCAGCGGCTCTGCATCGCCCGCGCCATCGCCGTCGAGCCCGACGTGCTGCTCATGGACGAGCCGTGCTCGGCTCTGGACCCGATCTCGACGCTGGCCATCGAGGACCTGATGACCGAGCTCAAGGAGCGGTTCACGATCGTCATCGTGACCCACAACATGCAGCAGGCGGCCCGGGTCAGCGAGCAGACCGGCTTCTTCAACCTCAACGGGGTCGGGCAGCCCGGCCGGCTGATCGAGTTCAACCCGACCGAGAAGATCTTCAGCAACCCCGACGAGAAGGCGACCGAGGACTACATCTCCGGACGCTTCGGCTGAACGGCCCTGGTGCAGGGCCCCGCCGCGAGCCTGCGAGCGGTGGGGGGCACCAGGGTCCTTCTACTAGCAGGTGACGGCGGCCGCCTCCGGCTCGGGGGCGGCCGCCGCCGTGTCCGGCGCGGCCTGGACCGGCTCCCGGGCACCGACCTCGACGGGCACGACCGTGGAGTAGCCCGGTCCGATGACCAGCTGGACCGTGTCGACGATCGCGTCGCTGGGCTCGATGACGGCGCCGGGGACCGCGGCGGCCACGGTGCGGGCCTGCTCCAGCGCACCCGGCCCGTACCGGACGACGCTCTCGTTCACGGTGCCCGGCTCGTTGCCCACCGCGCCCACGGCGAAGCCCTGCCCCCGGAGCGCGTCGGCGACCGTGGCGGCCAGCCCGGTGGTGGCCGTGCCGTTGAGCACGTCCACGGTGATCTCACCGGGGGCCGCGGTGAGCGGCTCGGGCGCCGCCGGCTCGGGGGCCTGCTCCGGCGCCGGTTCGGGCGCGGCCGTCTCCGGGGTGGCCAGCAGCTCCGCCGGCACCTGGGCGCCGTCGATGACCGCGTCGAAGAGCGCGCGCGTGCCCTGCCGATCGAGGACCACGTAGGCCTCATCGGTGCCGGCCGGCACGTAGCCGACCTGGGCGACCGGCAGCGCGGCGCGCTGGACCGCGTCACCGGAGAGGTCGCCGAGCGTGGCAGCGAGGACGCGCAGATCCCCCAGCGTCGTCTGCTCGTCGACCGTCAGCGCATCCGCGGCCCGGGAGAGGAAGCGGGTGAGGGTGACCGGGTCGAGCACCGTGTCCGCGGACATCGCGGCCCGGAGGGTGGAGGTGAGCAGCCGCTGGGCGCGTTCGGCGACGGCCGCACCGGTGACGTCGACCCCGCTGTCCCCCGGCTCCAGGAAACCCGACGCCGCGGCGCCGGACAGCTCGGACGGCCCGGCCGGGGGCGGGGTGGCCGCGGCAGCGGTGGTCGTCGAGGGAATGACGCAGACGGGGACACCGCCCAGGGCGTCGACCATCCCGGGGAGGCCGGCGAGGTCCACGCCGAGGTAGTGGTCGATCCGGAGGCCGGACAGCTGCTGGACCGCCCGCACCGTGCACGCGGGCCCGCCCTGGAGCAGCGAGCTGGCGAACGCCTCGGTGACCGGGTCGCGCAGCGTGCCGTCGGGCGTACGGCAGACCGGGGTGTCCACGAGCGCCGTGGGGGGCACGCTGACCAGCGCTGCGCGGTCACCCTCGGCCGAGACCGAGACGACCAGGGTGGCCACCGACGCCGCGCCCGTCTGCCCGGGGACGCCCGTACCGACGACCAGATAGGTCTCGGCGGCGTCCTGCAGACCCGGGGCGAGGACCTCGGGGCCGTCGACCGCGAGCGCGTCGACCCGGTCGATGCTCTGGTCGACGTAGAAGTACAGCGCCAGGTGGTAGAGGACGACCACGCCCACCACCGCGGCCAGCGCCGTTCCCGCACGCATCAGGCGGCGGCGACGCGGGCTGCGCGGAGGGCGGTCAGCGGCCCGCCGGCGGGTGGCGCCCGACGGGCGCGGCGGCGGAGCCAGCCCGGGGAGCGGGGGGATGGGTCCACTGCGCCGGGAGGGCCGCTCGTCGGGCGCCCAGGCCGTCGGTGTCCCGGCCGCCGACGACCGGTCCGGCGCGGACGGGACCGGGGGAAGTCCTGGCTGCGCACCGGCCGCCGGTGGCACCCCCGGCTCGGCGCCGGGGACCGGCGGGAGGCCGGGCTGCGACCCCGCGACGCGGCCGGGCCGGGCGGCGCCGGGGACCGGCGGGAGCCCGGACCGGACGGCGGGGGCGTCCGCTGGGCCGGCCGGAGGGATGCCGGCGCCGGGCCCGGAGAGCGGACCGCGCTCGGCCGGCCGCGGCTGGTCGCCGCCTCGGGCCGGATCTGCCGCCTCCCGCCGGCCATCGGGGGCAGCGGTGTCACCGCGGGAGGACGACGGCTGGGCAGAGCCCCGCCGAGCGGCCCGTCGACCACCGACGGCGTTGCCCTGCCGGGCGAGGAGCTGCTCGACGGTCACCGGCTCCGCGACGCCGTCGGCCGGGGCGCGCCTCCGGCGGGTGCGACCGGGGACGTCCCGGCCATCCGCGTCGCCCCACCTCGGCTGATCACCCACAGGTGTCGACACCTTTTCGTCGTCCGCATGTCCCTACCTGTCGTCCCACGATACGGGCGGATCTGCGATCGCCACGCCGACGCGCGGGCGCCGCTGCGCCGACGTGCGGCCCGATCGGGGCGAGGGGCGCAACCGAATGGTGGGCCACCGGCGCACTGCGTACCGTCCACACGGTGCGCCTGCCCTCCGTTCCCGGCCCGTCCGACGTCCTCGCCGCGGTGGGCGGTCTGCGCGAGGGCGTGGCGGACGCCCTCGCTCTGGTGCCGCGGGCAGCCGGCGTCCTCGGCCGCGTGGAGCAGCTGCTGGACCAGGCGTCCGGGATGGTTGCCCGCGTCGAGACGCTGCTCGACCGGGCGGACGTGGCGATCACCGGTCTGGACGACACCCGGTTGGCCGCGGACGAGGCCATCGTCGCCGTCGGCCGGACCCGGATCGCCGCGGACGAGGCCATCACCGCCATCGGCGACACCCGTACCAAGGCCGACGACGCCATCGAGGCCATGGGCCACACCCGCACCAAGGCCGACGACGCCATCGAGGCCATGGGCCACACCCGCGCCAAAGCCGACGACGCCATCGAGGCCATGGGCCACACCCGCGCCAAAGCCGACGACGCCATCGAGGCCATGGGCCACACCCGCGCCAAAGCCGACGACGCCATCGAGGCCATGGGCCACACCCGCGCCAAAG
>NZ_JBJHAL010000011.1:0-136957 GCF_054050995.1 Blastococcus sp. SYSU DS1021
GCCGGCTCCCGACGCGCAGGTCGGGAGCCGGCCCGGGGACGGCGACGGGGCACGCGTCAGCGGCCGGCGTAGTCCCGGAAACCGCGACCGGTCTTGCGGCCGAGGTAGCCGGCGGTGACCAGGTGCTCGAGCAGCGGCGCCGGGGCGAAGCCGGGCTCCCGGAACTCGGTGTAGAGCTCCTTCTCGATCGCGAGGGAGACGTCGAGGCCCACGACGTCGAGCAGTTCGAACGGCCCCATCGGGTACCCGCAGCCGACCTTCATCGCGGCGTCGATGTCGTCGGCGGTGGCGTAGTGCGCCTCGAGCATCTTCACCGCGTCGTTCAGGTACGGGAAGAGCAGGGCGTTGACGATGAAGCCGGCCCGGTCGGTGCAGGAGACCGCGTGCTTGCCCAGCTGCGCCGACACCGCGTGGATGGTGGCGGCGACGTCCGGCGCGGTCGAGATCGTCGAGACCACCTCGACCAGCTTCATGACCTGGGCCGGGTTGAAGAAGTGCATGCCCACGACGTCGGCCGGACGGCCACTGGCCTTGGCGCACTCGATGACCGGGAGGCTCGAGGTGGTGGTGGCGAGCACCGCGCCGGGCTTGGCGATCTCGCCGAGGTTGGCGAACAGCGCCTCCTTGACCGGCAGCGACTCGACGACGGCCTCGATGACCAGGTCGCGGTCGGCGAGGTCGTCCAGCGAGGTCGTGCCGGTGACCCGGGCGAGGATCTCGTCGCGGGCGGCCTCCTCGAGGCGGCCCCGGACGACCTGCTTGTCCAGCGACTTGGCCAGCGCCTTCTGCACGGCCTCGACCTTCTCGGCCGCGCGGGCGACGAAGACGACGTCGTAGCCGCCCTTGGCGACGACCTCGATGATGCCGGTGGCCATCGTCCCCGAGCCGACGACACCGACGGTCCGCACGTCGCGGGCACCGGCCGCGGCCCCGCCGGGGGTCGGGGTCTGCGCGTCGGCGACGACCTCGGCCGAGCCGGGCTCGGCGTAGGTGTAGAAGCCCCGGCCGGACTTCCGGCCCAGCAGCCCGGCGGTCATCATCTGCTTGATCACCGGGCTGGGCGCGTGCAGCCGGTTCCGCGACTGCTTGTACATCGTGTCGAGGATCTCGTAGGCGGTGTCGATGCCGATGAGGTCCATCAGCGACAGCGGGCCCATGGGCAGGCCGCAGCCCAGGCGCATGGCCGCGTCGATGTCCTCGCGCGAGGCGTAGCGGTTCTCGTACATCGAGACGGCGTGGTTGAGGTAGCCGAACAGCAGCGCGTTGGCGATGAACCCGGCCTTGTCGCCGATGGTCACGTCGACCTTGCCCAGCCGGTCGGCGAGCGCCTCGACGGTCTCGACCACCTCGGGCTCGGTGACCACGGTGCGGACGACCTCGACCAGCTTCATGACCGGGGCCGGGTTGAAGAAGTGCATGCCGATGACCTTGCTCGGCCGGCCGGTGACCACGGACAGCTCGGTGACCGACAGGCTGGAGGTGTTGGTCGCCAGGATCGTGTCCGGCGGGCAGATCTTGTCCAGCTTGGCGAAGAGCTCCGCCTTGAGCTCCATCCGCTCGGGCACAGCCTCGATGACCAGCTCCGCGTTCGCGAGGTCCTCCAGCGAGGTGGTGAAGCGGATCCGCTCGAAGATGGCGTCCCGCTCGGCCGGGTCCAGCTTGCCGCGCGCCACGGCCCGGTCGGTGGACTGCTCCAGATGGCCGCGGCCACGCGCCAGCGCCTCGTCACCGACCTCCACGGCGGTGACCGAGAGCCCCGCCCGCGCGAGCACCTCGGTGATGCCGGCACCCATGGTGCCCAGCCCCACGACGCCGACCTCGTTCAGTTCCCTGGCCACGTTGCCATCTCCCATCGCCGGTGATCGCGGGGAAGTCTCTCACCCCCGGATTCCGGTCGTGCGGGGGCTACCGCCCGGTAGCCGGATCAGAAGAGGCGCTGGGACGGGTCGTCGGTGCCCTTGAGGACGGCGTAGTCGACGGTGACGCACTCGATGCCCCGGTCCTGCGCCAGCACCCGGGCCTGCGGCTTGATCTCCTGCGCGGCGAAGACGCCCTTGACCGGGGCGAGCAGCGGGTCGCGGTTGAGCAGCTCCAGGTACCGGGTCAGCTGCTCCACGCCGTCGATCTCGCCGCGGCGCTTGATCTCCACCGCGACCACCCCACCGGCGGCGTCCCGGCAGAGCAGGTCCACCGGGCCGATCGCCGTCGGGTACTCGCGCCGCACCAGCGACCAGCCCTGGCCGAACGTCTCCACGTGCAGGGCCAGCAGCCGCTGCAGCTCGGCCTCCACGCCGTCCTTCTGCAGCCCGGGGTCGACGCCGAGGTCCTCGCTGTGGTCGTGCAGGACCTCCGCGATGTTGATGACCAGCTGCTCACCGGCCTTGTTCGTCACCGTCCACGTGCCCGCGCCGTCGGTCAGCGCCTCGTCCAGCCGGCACGGCGGGCTCATCCAGTTCAGCGGCTTGTAGGCGCGGTCGTCGGCGTGCACCGACACGGAGCCGTCCGCCTTGACCAGCAGCAGACGGGTCGCCATGGGGAGGTGGGCGGTGAGTCGACCGATGTAGTCGACGGAGCAGCGGGCGATGACCAGACGCACGGGCGACGAGGCTACCGCTCCTCGACCGGTCGCCGCGCTGGCGCCGAGTTCCGGAAAGAACCAGGACGAAATCGTGGTGACCTCCGCCACCGGCACTCAGAATGGGCGGGTGGGCGCAGCGGGAGCGATCGGTACCCGGGACGGGGAGCGCCTGGACGGCGACTGGGTGCACTGGCTGCTCGACGCCGCCCGCACCCGGCTGGGCATGGACGTCGCCTGGGTCTCGCTCTTCACCGAGGGCAGCCAGCTGATCACCTCCGCCACCGGCGACCTGGAGTCCATGAACGTGCAGGAGGGGATGACGGCCCCGCTGGAGGGCTCCTACTGCGTGCGGGTGCTCAGCGGCCAGCTCCCTCCCCTGGTCACCGGCGCCGCTCGCGATCCCCGGACGCGCGACCTGCCGGTGACCGGCGACCTGAACATCGGCTCCTACGTCGGCGCCCCGGTGCGGGGACACGATTCCCGGCCCATCGGGATGCTGTGCTGCGTGAGCCGCGACCCGGGCACGCAGCTGGACGGCGAGTCGGTGCGCACGGTCGAGCTGCTGGCCGACCTGATCAGCGATCACTTCCGGCATGCCGGCGCAGCGGGCGGCCTCGACCTCGCCGCCCGCCGGGCCCGGGTGCGTGCCTTCCTGGCGCGGGGCGCCGTCGAGATCCACCTCCAGCCGGTGGTCGACATGGTGACCGGCGCGATCGCCGGGCAGGAGGCCCTCGCCCGCTTCCCCGGGTGGGGCGGGGACGGGCCGGCGGCGCTGTTCGGCGAGGCCGCCGCCGTCGGGGTCGGCGTGGAGCTGGAGGAGGTCACGGTGCGCGCCGCGCTGGCCGAGGCCGGCCGGCTGCCCGGCGGGCTGACCCTCGCGGTGAACCTCTCGCCGGACGCCCTCCTGTGCCCGACCGTGGTCGACCTGCTGCTGGCCCACGCCGACTGCCCGCTGGCCGTGGAGATCACCGAGCACAGCCCGGTCGACGACTACGAGGCGGTCGTCGCCGTCACGACGCGGCTGCGCCGCACGGGCGTCGCGGTCAGCGTGGACGACGCCGGCGCCGGCTACTCGAGCCTCCGGCACATCCTGCGGCTCAACCCCGACGTCATCAAGCTCGACATCGGCCTGGTCATGGGGCTGCACACCGACCCCGCGCGCCAGGCCATGACCTCGGCCATGGTGACGTTCGCCCAGGAGACGGGGGCGCGGCTGGTGGCCGAGGGCGTCGAGCACGCCGCCGAGCGCGACGTCCTCGTCGCCCGCGGGGTCCGCTACGGGCAGGGGTACCTGTTCGGCCGGCCGCGGCCGGCGCGTGACGTGCTCGACCGGCTGCCCGCCTGAACGGGGACGGCCCGCGGGGAACCTCCCGGCCACCCCGACCCGTCCTCCCGGTATGAGCACCCGTCCCGTGCGCGTCACCGCCCTGCTGGTCCTGGCCCTGCTGCTCGGCGCCTGCGCCGACTCGGCCGGCGGCGGCGCCTCCGCCGAGGACCCGTCGCCCGCGGGCGAGGACGCGACCGTCGTGCTCCAGGTCGGCGAGGTCGGCGGCTTCACCACGCCGGCCCTGCTCGCCGGCCGGGTGCCGTCGGCGACCCTGTACGCCGACGGCCGGCTGATCACCGACGGCCCTCAGATCGCCATCTGGCCGGCGCCGGCGCTGCCCAACCTGCAGCTGTACCGGCTCGGTGACGGCGGGGTGCGCGACCTCGTCGAGCGGGCGGTGTCCGCCGGGGTGACCGAGACCGGCGACCTCGGCCAGCCGCCGGTCGCGGACATGACCAGCACGCGGTTCACCCTCCGCACCGACGGGGATACGGTCACCCGCGAGGTCTACGCCCTGGGGGTGGGGTCGGACCCGCGAGGCGAGTTCGACACGGGGCTCACCGAGGAGCAGGCGGCCGCCCGGGCCCGGTTGGCCGAGCTGGCCGATGCGCTCCGCGACCCGGTCACGGCCCTGGGCGCGGACCGGGTGAGCGGGCCCGAGCCGTACCAGCCCGACGCCGTCGCCGCGGTGGCGACCCCCTACGTCGAGGTGGACCCCGCCCAGGCCGAGCAGCAGTGGCCGGGCCCGGAGCTCCCGGGCGAGCCGATCGGCCCGGGAATCACCTGCGTGACCGCCACCGGGGAGGAGGCGCGGGCGGTGCTCGACGCCGCGGCGGAGGCGAACGCCGCCACGCCCTGGGTCACCCCCGACGGTTCGCGGTGGTCGCTGGTGCTGCGGCCGCTGCTGCCGCACGAGTCCGGCTGCGCGGACCTGGGGCAGGCGTGACGACGGGCCCGGACCTCCGGAGAGGTCCGGGCCCGGCCCCCTGCAGGGCCCCGGCACGAGCGTTCGAGTGACGGGAGCAGGGGTGTCTTCTCAGGCGGTGGCGGGCTCGCGCAGGTCGGCGTCCACGCCGCCCCGCTCCTCGACCGGGGCCAGCGGGTCGATCGTCCGCGTCGAGCGGTAGCGCTCCAGGTCGAGGATGCCCTCCCGCTTGGCCACGATCGTGGGCACCAGCGCCTGGCCGGCCACGTTCACCGCGGTGCGCCCCATGTCCAGGATCGGGTCGACGGCCAGCAGCAGCCCCACGCCGGCCAGCGGCAGGCCGAGCGTGGAGAGGGTCAGCGTCAGCATGACCACCGCGCCGGTGACCCCCGCGGTGGCGGCGGAACCGATGACCGACACCAGCACGATGAGCAGGTAGTCGGTGAGGCCGAGGTCCACCCCGAAGAACTGGGCGACGAAGATCGCCGCCAGCGCGGGGTAGATCGCCGCGCAGCCGTCCATCTTCGTCGTCGCGCCGAGCGGGACGGCGAACGAGGCGTAGGACCGCGGGACGCCCAGGTTCTGCTCGGTCACCCGCTCGGTCACCGGCAGCGTGCCGATCGACGAGCGCGAGACGAAGGCCAGCTGGATGGCCGGCCAGGCTCCGGCGAACCACCGCAACGGCGAGAGGCCGTGCAGGCGCAGGAGCACGGGGTAGACGACGAACAGCACCAGGGCCAGCCCCGCGTAGACCGCGCCGGCGAAGACCCCGAGCGAGCCGAGGGACTCCCAGCCGTAGCTGGCGACGGCGTTGCCGATCAGTCCGACGGTGCCCAGCGGCGCGAGCAGGATGACCCACCACAGCACCTTCTGCACGACCGCCAGCGCGGAGCGCACGAAGCCGAGGAACGGCTCGGCGGCCTCCCCCACCTTGAGCACCGCGATGCCGATCGCCGCGGCGATGACGATCAGCTGGAGGACGTTGAAGGACAGGGCGCCCTCGGCCGACGACTGCAGGCCGAGGATGTTGCCGGGCACGATGCCGTTCAGGAAGTCGAACCAGGAGCCGGTCCGCGTGGGGTCGGCCTGGGCCGTGGCGTCGACGGAGCTGTTGCGGCCGGGCTCGGTGAGCAGCCCGAGCGCGATGCCGATGCCGACGGCGATCAGCGCGGTGATGGCGAACCAGAGCAGGGTCTGGCCGGCCAGCCTCGCCGCGTTCGACACCTGCTTGAGGTTGGCGATGCTGACGATCACCGCGGTGACGATCAGCGGGGGGACGAGGGTCTTCAGCAGCGTGACGAAGGTGCTGCCGATGGTCTGCAGGGTGCTGGTCAGCCAGTTGGGTGTTCCGTCGGCCACGGGGCCGAGGTCGCGGGCGACCAGCCCGAGCGCGATGCCGACCACGAGGCCCAGCAGTACCTGGGCCGCGAAGGGGACGCGGCGGAGACGAGCGAGCACGAGGGTGGTTCCGTTCTGGGGGGATGACCGGGCGGGCGGGACGGGGCGTCAGCCCCGACAGCGGTCCACGGTCACGCGGCCGAAGTCGACGGTGCGCCGCCGCGTCAGCCCCCAGATGTTCTGCACGGGGGGATCAGTCCTCCCGCGCCCCCGGGCATTCCGGCTGTGGCCGGGTTCACCCGCTCGGGTGCATCCCTAGTCCGGCCAGACCGGCCGCCGCTTCTCCAGGAACGCCGCCATCCCCTCGCGCGCGCCGGGCAGCTGGCTGGCCGCGGCCATGACCTCGATCGCGGTGGTATACGCGTCCTGCTCCGGCCGGTCCAGCTGGGCGTACATCGTCTGCTTCCCCCACGCCTTGCTCGCCCGTGAGCCCCGGGTGGCCCGCTCCACCAGCTCGTCGACGGCGGCGTCCAGATCGGCATCGGGCACGACCCGGTTGACCAGCCCCCAGTCCAGTGCCGTCGCCGCGTCGATGACGTCGCCGGTCAGCGCCAGCTCCATGGCTCGCTTGCGGCCGACGTTCCGGGCGATCGCGACCATCGGGGTGTGGCAGAACCAGCCGCCCTTGCCGCCGGGCGCGGCGAAGCCCGCGGACTCGGCGGCCACCGCCAGGTCGCACGAGGCCACGAGCTGGCAGCCGGCGGCCGTGGCCAGGGCGTGCACCCGCGCCACGACGACCTGCGGCACGTCCTGGATCGTCTGCATCAGCTCGGTGCACAGCCGCAGCAGGCTGCGCACCTCGGGCAGGGAGGCCCCGGCGACGTCGGCGAAGTCGTGGCCGGCGCTGAACACCGGCCCCTCCGCGCCGAGCACGATGCCCGCGGCGTCGCTTCCCCCCGCCTCGGTGACGGCGGCGAGCAGCTGCGTCAGGTGCTCGCGGGAGAGCGCGTTGCGCTTCGACGCGCGCGTCATCGTGATGCGGACGACGTCGCCGTCGCGCTCGACCCGGGGTGCACCGTCGGCCATGCCCGACCTCACCACGTCCGGGCGCGCTCGGCAACGACGATCGCGCTCCGAGCGGGGAAGCTGGGCCGGTGCCCGAGACCGAGCCGCTCAGCCCGACCGCCCCGCGACCGGCGGGCCGCACCGTGTTCACCCAGGGCTGGCGCGACGTCGCGTTCCTCCACTGGGCGGTGGACCCGGTGCGCGTCGCTCCCCTGCTGCCGGCCGGCACCCGCCCCGACGTGCTCGACGGCGCCACCTACGTCGGGCTGATCCCGTTCCGCATGCAGCGGATCGGGCTGCTCGGGGCGCCGGGCATCCCCTACCTCGGCTCGTTCGCCGAGACCAACGTCCGGCTCTACTCGGTCGACGAGCAGGGCCGCCGCGGCGTCGTCTTCCGGTCGCTGGACGCCGAACGCCTCGTTCCGGTGGTCACCGCCCGCTGGGCCGCTCGGCTGCCGTACGCGTGGTCGCGCATGCGGATCGAGCGCGCCGGCGACCGCCTGACCTACAGCTGCCGCCGGCGCTGGCCCGCGCCCGCCGGGGCCCACAGCAGCCTCACGCTGCAGGTGGGCAGCCGGCTGCTCCGGCCGGACCCGCTGGCGCTCTTCCTGACCGCCCGGTGGGGGCTGCACCGGCCCGGACGGGGTGGCCCGGCCTACTGGCCCACCGAGCACCCCGCCTGGCCGCTGCACCGGGCGGAGCTCGTCGCCCTCGACGACACGCTGCTGCCCGCGGCGGGCCTGGGCGACGTCTCGGGCCCGCCCGACAGCGTGCTGTTCTCCCCGGGCGTCGACGTCCGCTTCGGCCCGGTGGTCAGGCCGGCGCGGGCACCAGGTCGGGCAGACCGTTCGCCTCGCGGACCACGTCGACGACCTGGCCCATGATGTCGTTCAGGCCGAAGTCCTTGGGCGTGAAGACCCGGGCGACGCCCTGCTCCCGCAGCCGCCGGGCGTCGCTGTCGGGGATGATCCCGCCGACCACGACCGGGACGTCGTCCAGCCCGGCGTCCCGGAGCCCCTGCAGCACCGCCGGGACCACCTGCAGGTGGGAGCCCGAGAGCACCGACAGGCCCACCACGTGCACGTCCTCCTCCACGGCGGCGCTCACGATCTGCGCCGGCGTGAGCCGGATGCCCTGGTAGATGACCTCGAACCCGGCGTCGCGGGCCCGCACGGCGATCTGCTCGGCGCCGTTGGAGTGGCCGTCCAGGCCGGGCTTGCCGACCAGGAAGCGCAGCCGCCCACCGATCTCCTCACCGGTGGCCCGCACCCGCTCGCGGACGGCGGTCAGGTTCTCGTCGGCCTCGCCACCGCCGGCGGCCGCGGCCACGCCGGTGGGGGCCCGGTACTCGCCGAACACCTCGCGCAGCACGCCGGCCCACTCCCCCGTGGTCACGCCGGCGCGGGCGCAGGCGAGGGTCGCGGGCATGAGGTTGACGTCGGAGGACGCCGCCTCGCGCAGCGCCTCCAGGGCCGCGCGCACCGGTTCGGGGTCACGGTCGGCACGCCACTTCCGCACCGCCTCGCACGCGGCGGCCTCGACGGCCGGGTCCACGACCATGATCGCGGTGTCGAGGTCGGCGGTGAGCGGGTTGGGCTCGGTCGTGTCGAACCGGTTGACGCCCACGACGACGTCCTCACCACTCTCCATCCGCCGCCGGCGCTCGGCCAGCGAGGCGACCAGCTCGCCCTTCATGTAGCCGGACTCGACGGCGGCCACGGCCCCGCCCATCTCCTGCACGCGGGCGATCTCGGCCCGGGCGCCCTCGACGAGCTCGGCCACCTTCTTCTCGACGACGACCGAGCCGGTGAACAGGTCCTCGTACTCGAGCAGGTCGGTCTCGTAGGCGAGCACCTGCTGGAGGCGCAGCGACCACTGCTGGTCCCACGGCCGGGGCAGCCCGAGCGCCTCGTTCCAGGCCGGCAGCTGCACGGCGCGGGCGCGGGCGTCCTTGGACAGGGTCACGGCGAGCATCTCCAGCACGATGCGCTGGACGTTGTTCTCCGGCTGCGCCTCGGTCAGGCCGAGGGAGTTGACCTGCACCCCGTACCGGAAGCGCCGGTGCTTGGGGTCCTGGACGCCGTAGCGCTCCTCCGTCAGCTCGTCCCAGAGCTGGGTGAAGGCCCGCATCTTGCACATCTCCTCGACGAAGCGGACGCCCGCGTTGACGAAGAAGGAGATGCGGGCGACGACCTCGCCGAAGCGCTCCTGCGGCACCTGGCCGGAGTCGCGGACCGAGTCCAGGACCGCGATCGCGGTGCTCATCGCGTAGGCGATCTCCTGCACCGGCGTGGCCCCGGCCTCCTGCAGGTGGTAGCTGCAGATGTTGACCGGGTTCCACTTCGGCATCGTCGTGACCGTGTAGGCGACCATGTCCGTGATCAGCCGCATCGACGGCGCCGGCGGGAAGACGTAGGTCCCCCGCGACAGGTACTCCTTGATGATGTCGTTCTGCGTCGTCCCCGCCAGCTTGGTGACGTCGTGCCCGTGCTCCTCGGCGACCGCCTGGTAGAGCGCGAGCAGCCACATGGCGGTGGCGTTGATCGTCATCGACGTGTTCATCTCGTCGAGCGGGATGCCGTCGAAGAGCGCGCGCATGTCACCGATGTGCGTGACCGGCACGCCGACCTTCCCGACCTCCCCGCGGGCGAGCTCGTCGTCGGGGTCGTAGCCGGTCTGCGTCGGCAGGTCGAAGGCGACCGAGAGGCCGGTCTGCCCCTTCGCCAGGTTGCGGCGGTAGAGGGCGTTGGACTCGGCCGGCGAGGAGTGGCCGGCGTAGGTGCGCATGACCCAGGGGCGGTCGCGCTCGTTCGGCGTCTGCGGGAACGGCATGCCAGCGGAGTGTAGGGCTGTTACCCGCGAGTAGCAGCCCCGCGCCCCGACGTGTGCAGTGGCACACTCGTCCGGCGGAAGCACCTTGTGCCCCCGGGCACTCGCTCCGCCCGGGCCACGCCCCGGCACGAGGGCCGCAAGGAGGTCCGGTGGAGGTGGGGAGCCTGCCCCTCGAGCTGGGCCCGGTGGTCGCGGTCGCCGTGGTCGCGGTGCTGGCTCTGTTCACCCGGTGGGCCTTCGGCGGCGATCCGGCCGGGGGCCGGCGCGCCGGCGCACCCGGCGACGGGCTCCTCACCCGCGTGGCCACGCTGACCCACCGCGAATCGGCCCTCGCGCTGCGGGCGCTGCTGTCCGACGCCGGCATCCGCTCCACCGTGCGCTACCCGGCGGCCCACCGCGCCGAGGTGCTGGTGTTCCCGGAGGACGCCGAGCGCGCCCGGTCGCTGGCCGCCTCGTTCGGCGAGGCCTGAGCTCGCCCCTAGTCCGGTCGCTCCGTGCGCCGCACCACGGCGCCGAGGCCGCACAGTTGGTCGACGAAGTCGGGGTAGCCGCGGTCGACGTGGTGCACGTCCTGCACCTCGGTGATGCCGTCGGAGCACAGCCCGGCGAGCACGAGCCCGGCACCGGCGCGGATGTCGGTGGCCAGCACCGGCGCGCTGGAGAACCGCTCGCGGCCGCGGACGACGGCGTGGTGCCCGTCGATCCGGACGTCGGCGCCCAGCCGCACCAGCTCGTTGACGAACATGAAGCGGCCCTCGAACACGTTCTCCGTGATCAGGGCCGTGCCGGTGGAGACGGCGGCCAGCGCCACCGCCATCGGCTGCAGGTCGGTGGGGAAGCCGGGGAAGGGCAGGGTGACGACGTCGACGCAGCGGGGCCGGTCGGCCATCGCGACGCGGATGGCACCGGGCAGCGCCTCGACGGTGGCGCCGGCGTCGGTCAGCTTGTCCAGGGCCACGGTGAGGTGCTCGGCGACGCCGCGCTCGATGACGACGTCGCCGCGGGTCATCACCGCCCCGATCGCCCAGGTGCCGGTCACGATGCGGTCGGGCACGGTCGTGTACTCGACGGGGCTCAGGGAGTCGACGCCCTCGACGGTGATGGTGGAGGTGCCGGCGCCGTCGATGCGCGCGCCCATCTCGCAGAGCATCCGGCAGAGATCCACGATCTCGGGTTCGCGCGCTGCGTTGTCGACGACGGTCGTGCCCTGCGCGAGCACCGCCGCCATCACCAGGTTCTCCGTGGCCCCGACCGACGGGAAGTCCAGCCAGATCGACGTCCCGGTGAGCTGGGGCGCCGTCGCGACGAGGAAGCCGTGCTCGCTGACGATGGTGGCGCCGAGCCGCTCCAGGCCGGAGATGTGCATGTCCAGCCCACGGGAACCGATGGCGTCACCACCTGGCAGCGCCACCCGCGCGCTGCCACAGCGGGCGACGAGCGGGCCCAGGACGCTGATCGAGGCGCGCATGCGGCGCACCAGGTCGTAGTCGGTCTCGGTCGAGGGCTGGTCCGGGACGTCGATCGTCAGGCGGCCACCGCCGCCACTGCCGGGCGTGCGCTCGTAGGAGACCGCGCAGCCCAGCCGGCGCAGCACCTCGCTCATGATGGCCACGTCGAGGATGTCGGGCACCTCGTCGATGGTCGAGCGCCCGGCGGCCAGCAGCGCGGCCGCCATGAGCTTCAACGCGCTGTTCTTGGCACCGGTGACCCGCACCCGGCCCGCGAGCCTCGCTCCCCCGGTCACCTCGAAGCACTCCACCGGCCCACCCTACGGCGGCCCGGCTGCAGGGCCCCACCGCGAGCCCGGCGACGTGCTGGCCCGGCCCTCCTGCAGGGACTCGCTCCGAGCGCCGGTGACGTGCTGGAACGGCCCTTCCGCAGGGACCCGCGCCGAGCGTCAGCGAGGGGTGGGGGGCAGGAGGGTCCTTCTCCTAGGCTGCGGGCATGACTGTCCGGCTCACCCGCATCTACACGAAGACCGGCGATGCCGGTCAGACGCACCTGGGCGACATGAGCCGGGTGGCCAAGACCGATCCCCGGCTGGTCGCCTACGCCGACGTCGACGAGGCCAACAGCGCGATCGGCGTGGCGCTGGCCCTCGGCGCCCCGGGAGCGGAGCTGGCCGAACTCCTGCGCAGCATCCAGAACGACCTGTTCGACGTGGGCGCGGACCTGTGCACGCCGATCGTGGCGGAGCCGCAGTACCCGCCGCTGCGGGTGACGGCCGCCTACACCGAGCGGCTCGAGGCGGCGTGCGACACCTACAACGAGACGCTCCCGAAGCTCGACAGCTTCATCCTGCCCGGCGGTACCCCGCTGGCCGCGCTGCTCCACCAGGTACGGGTGGTGGTGCGCCGGGCCGAGCGCAGCGTCTGGGCGCTCCTGGAGAGCGACGCCGAGCGCACCAACCCCGAGACCGCGCGCTACCTGAACCGCCTGTCGGACCTGGTGTTCATCCTCGGCCGGGTGGCCAACCCCGAGGGCGACATCCTGTGGGAGCCCGGGGCGCACAGTGGCGTGCACGCCCAGCGCCGCGCTGCCTCGCGGGAGGACTGAGCCGCCCGCTCAGCTACCGGGGGGCGCCGACTCCACCCAGGACAGGAAGCCGGTCACCGTGGAGCGGTCCATGGCCAGCTCCCGGCGCCCCTGCGCGGTGCTGCACGACAGCACGTGGACGTCGGCGGGCAGCGCGAGATCCTCGCGTCCCGCCGGTCGCTGGGCGAGCACGCGGAACCCGGCCCGGGTGAGCCGCTGCTGCGGGCGCACGGAGAGCGAGAGGGCCCGGTACCAGAGCAGGGCGTCGCCGCCGTACCAGGCGACACCCACCGACCAGCGCGGCGTCCCCTCGGGGCGCAGCCACATGGTGACCGCGCCGAGCCCCGAGAGCAGGAACCGGCGGCGCAGCAGGAAGACCACGACGACGAGCAGCAGCAGGACGCCGATCAGCACCCACAGGGCGGTGGTCATCCCGCGCGCTCGCCGGTCGGGTCAGTCGCCCTGGCCGGCCGCCCTCAACCGCGACTGCGCGCGGCGCGCGGCCGGGGAGTCCCCGTCGCTCTCGGCGCGCCGCAGCGCCTCGCGAGCGCGCTCCACGTCGATCTCCGAGGAGATCTCCGCCGTCTCGGCCAGGATGGAGACACCCCGCTCGGTGACGGAGAGGAAGCCACCGTGGGCGGCGATCACCATGTCCTCGCCCGACTCGGTGCGGATCGTGACGACGCCGCCGTCCGCCAGCTGGCCGAGCAGCGGCGCGTGGCCGGGCAGGACACCGAGCTCGCCCTCGGTGGTGCGGGCGATGACGCGCGTGGCCTCGCCCGACCAGATCTTGCGCTCGACGGCCACCAACTCGACCTGCAGGGTCGCCACGACACTCCTCGGGGTCCACCTCTCCACCGGGGAAGAGGTGCGCTGCGGTTCGTGCTCCGCCGGCCCGGGCGGGACGGCGGACGATGCGGCCACTGTACCGGCGTGTCGCGCGTGGCCCCCGCCCAGGGCCTGCCCGGACCGCGAGCGGTGGGGGCAGAGGCGTCCTTCCTCAGGCGGCGCGACGGTAGAGCAGCGTCCAGCGGCCGACGCGCACCCACGGGTGCCGGACGCAGCTGGCCGCCGCCCAGCGCTCGGTGTCGAAGTCCGCGATCCGCCGGTCCACCGGCGCGCACGGCGGCCAGGTCCAGTCGGGAGCACTCCGGCTCCCGGACGGCAGTAGCGCCCTGTCCCGTTCCACGTCGCCCCTCGTGCCGGCGCCCGTCTCCCGGGCGCGCCTGCGGCATGGTCGGCAGGTGCGCGGCCTCTCCGCAGACCCCGGAGCGCAGAACCACCCGATCGGGCGATCCCCACCTCCGGAACGCCGACGGCCGGGCCCCCTCTCGGGAACCCGGCCGTCGGGACGTACTGGATCAGTCCCGCTGCGGGGCCCCACGCCGCGCGGAGCGTGGCGTGGGGGGCAGCGGGATCCCTTTACTTCCGGAGCTTCGCGGCGTTCTTCTCGAGGTCCTCGAGACCACCGCACATGAAGAAGGCCTGCTCCGGGACGTTGTCGTACTCGCCCTCGGTGATCGCCTTGAACGCCTGGAGCGTCTCCGCCAGCGGCACGAACGAGCCCGGCTGACCGGTGAAGGCCTCGGCCACGAACATGTTCTGCGAGAGGAAGCGCTCGACGCGCCGGGCCCGCTGGACGGTGACCTTGTCCTCCTCGGAGAGCTCGTCGATGCCGAGGATGGCGATGATGTCCTGCAGCTCCTGGTAGCGCTGCAGCACCTGCTTCACGGTCTGGGCGATCTCGTAGTGCTCCGAGCCCACGTACTGCGGGTCGAGGATCCGGCTGGTGGAGTCCAGCGGGTCCACGGCCGGGTAGATGCCCTTCTCCGAGATCGGCCGCGAGAGCACGGTCGTCGCGTCGAGGTGGGCGAACGTGGTGTGCGGCGCCGGGTCGGTGATGTCGTCGGCGGGCACGTAGATCGCCTGCATGGAGGTGATCGACCGGCCACGGGTCGAGGTGATCCGCTCCTGCAGCTGACCCATCTCGTCGGCGAGGGTCGGCTGGTAGCCCACGGCCGAGGGCATGCGGCCCAGCAGCGTGGAGACCTCGGACCCGGCCTGGGTGAACCGGAAGATGTTGTCGATGAACAGCAGGACGTCCTGGTTCATCTCGTCGCGGAAGTACTCCGCCATCGTCAGCGCGGAGAGCGCGACGCGCAGCCGGGTGCCCGGCGGCTCGTCCATCTGCCCGAACACCAGCGCGGTGGACTCGATGACGCCGGACTCGGTCATCTCCGTGATCAGGTCGTTGCCCTCACGGGTGCGCTCGCCGACGCCGGCGAACACCGACACACCACCGAACTCCTGGGCGACGCGGCGGATCATCTCCTGGATGAGGACGGTCTTCCCCACCCCGGCGCCGCCGAACAGGCCGATCTTCCCGCCGGCCACGTACGGCGTGAGCAGGTCGATGACCTTGATGCCGGTCTCCAGCATCTCGGTGCGGCCCTCGAGCTGGTCGAACCGCGGTGCGCTCCGGTGGATCGACCAGCGCAGGGCGTCCGCGGCGTAGCCGGGCGTGTCGAGGCACTCGCCCAGGGCGTTGAAGACGTGCCCGGTGACCACCTCGCCGACCGGGACCATGATCGGGTTCCCGGTGTCGGTGACCTCGGCGCCCCGGACGAGCCCGTCGGTCGGCGCCATCGAGATGGTGCGGACGACGTTCTCACCCAGGTGCTGGGCGACCTCGAGGGTCAGCGTCTTGCCGAGGTCGGCGAGCGTGACGTCGACCTTCAGGGCGTTGTACAGGTCGGGCATCGCGTCGCGCGGGAACTCGACGTCGACGACCGGCCCGGTGACCCGCACGACCCGGCCGGTGCCGGTGGTCTGCGAGGTGGTCGGACGGTCCTCGGTGACGGTCATCTGTACTGCTCTCCTGCCCTGGGGCTCGGGTGTCTGCTGTTCGGTGGGGTCAGTCGTTGGCGCCGGAGGAGACCAGCGCGTCGGCGCCGCCGACGATCTCGCTGATCTCCTGCGTGATCTCCGCCTGGCGCGCCTGGTTGGCCTGCCGGGACAGGTTCTTCGCCAGCTCCTCGGCGTTGTCCGAGGCCGACTTCATGGCCCGGCGACGCGAGGCGGACTCGGAGGCGGCCGCCTCCAGCATCGCTGCGTAGATGCGCGTGGTGATGTACTTCGGCAGGAGGGCGTCGAGCAGCCCCTCGGCCGAGGGCTCGAACTCGTACGACGTCGGGATGCCGGTGTCGCCGGCCCCGCCGGACGCCCGCTCCTCCCGCTCGTAGTCGAACTCGTCGACCTCCTCGACCTCCAGCGGAGCCATCCGCCGGGCGACCGGGACCTGCGAGAGCAGCGACCGGAACTCGGTGTAGACGATGTGCAGCTCGTCCACGCCCTGGACGCCGTCGGCGCCGGCCCCGGACTCGTCGTCGTCCTCACCCGCGGTGAAGGCGTCGATGAGGACGCGACCGACCTCCTGGGCGTCGGCGTAGCCCGGCTGCTCCGAGAACCCGGTGAAGGTGCCGGCCGTCGGGCGGTCGCGGAAGGAGTAGTAGGTCTCCCCCTTCCGGCCGACGACGTACAGCACCGGCTCCTTGCCCTCCTGCCGCAGCAGGGCGAGCAGCTCCTCGGTCCGCCGCAGCACGTTGACGTTGTAGGACCCGGCGAACCCGCGGTCGGAGGTGATCACCAGGACCG
This sequence comes from Blastococcus sp. SYSU DS1021, assembly GCF_054050995.1. Lineage (NCBI taxonomy): Bacteria > Bacillati > Actinomycetota > Actinomycetes > Geodermatophilales > Geodermatophilaceae > Blastococcus > Blastococcus sp. SYSU DS1021. Next base: position 16,255 of record NZ_JBJHAL010000011.1, read on the forward strand.
CCGCCCGGCGCGGGTTCTCCCGCTCGGTCAGCAGCGGGTGGTCCAGCGACGCCGAGGACGCCAGCGCCGACAGCACGCGCGTGATCTCCCGGGCGTAGGGCTTGGACGCCTCCACCCGGGCCTGGGCGCGCACGATGCGGGCACCGGCGATCAGCTCCTGGGCCGAGAAGATCTTCTTCGTCGACTGGGTGGAGCGGATGCGGCGCCGCAGCGCGCGGAGAGAAGCGGCCATGGGTCAGCTGCCCCGCTTGACCTGGACGCGCTCCTGGCCCCGCTCCGAGGCGTCCATGGCCTCGGCCTCGGGCTCGTTGCCCGCGAGCGACTGCCCTTCGGAGGTTGTGAACTGCCCGTAGAAGGTCTCCACCGCCCGCTCGAGGCTGGCGACGGCGTCGTCCTCCAGCTTCTTCGTCTGGCGGATCGACTCGAAGACGGCGTTGTCACCGCGGCCGACGAACTCCAGGAACTCGGACTCGAAGCGGCGCACGTCGGCGACCGGGACGCGGTCGAGCTTGCCGGTCGTACCCAGCCACAGCGACACGACCTCGCGCTCCACCGGGTACGGCGAGTACTGGCCCTGCTTGAGCAGCTCGACCAGACGCTGACCGCGCTCCAGGGTGGCCCGGCTGGAGGCGTCCAGGTCGGAGGAGAACGAGGCGAACGCCTCGAGCTCGCGGTACTGCGCGAGGTCCAGGCGCAGCCGGCCGGCGACCGACTTCATCGCCTTGATCTGCGCGGAGCCGCCGACGCGGGACACCGAGATGCCGACGTTGATGGCGGGGCGGACACCGGAGTTGAACAGACCCGTCTCGAGGAAGATCTGGCCGTCGGTGATCGAGATGACGTTGGTCGGGATGTACGCCGACACGTCGTTGCCCTTGGTCTCCACGATGGGCAGACCCGTCATGGAGCCACCGCCGAGCTCGTCGGAGAGCTTGGCGCAGCGCTCCAGCAGCCGGGAGTGGAGGTAGAAGACGTCACCCGGGTACGCCTCGCGGCCCGGCGGGCGGCGCAGCAGCAGGGAGACGGCGCGGTAGGCCTCGGCCTGGCGGGACAGGTCGTCGAAGACGATCAGGACGTGCTTGCCCTCGTACATCCAGTGCTGGCCGATGGCCGAGCCGGTGTAGGGGGCGATGTACTTCACGCCGGCGGCCTCCGAGGCGGGGGCGGCGACGATCGTCGTGTACTCCAGGGCGCCGGCGTCCTCGAGGGCCGCGCGGATGGAGGCGATCGTCGAGCCCTTCTGGCCGACGGCGACGTAGATGCAGCGGACCTGCTGCTTCGGGTCGCCGGTCGCCCAGGCCTGGCGCTGGTTGATGATGGTGTCGATCGCGATCGCCGTCCGGCCGGTCTGCCGGTCACCGATGATCAGCTGCCGCTGCCCCCGGCCGATCGGCGTCATGGCGTCGATGGCCTTGATGCCGGTCTGCATCGGCTCGTGCACCGACTGCCGCTGCACCACGGTCGGCGCCTGCAGCTCCAGGGCGCGCCGGCCGGTGGTGGCGATCGGGCCGGCACCGTCGATCGGGTTGCCGAGCGAGTCGACCACGCGCCCGAGGTAGCCGTCACCGACGGGGACGGAGAGGACCTCCCCGGTCCGGCGGACCTGCTGCCCCTCCTCGATCCCGGCGAAGTCACCCAGGACGACGACACCGATCTGGCGGGTGTCCAGGTTCAGCGCCAGGCCGCGGACGCCGCTCTCGAACTCGAGCAGCTCGTTGGTCATGACCGAGGGCAGGCCCTCGACCCGGGCGATGCCGTCGCCGGCCTCGGTGACGATCCCGACCTCTTCGCGGGACACGTCAGGCGAGTACTCGGTGACGTAGTTCTGGATGGCACTGCGGATCTCGTCTGCGGAGATCGTCAGCTCGGCCATGGCGTGGAGTCCTCTTCCCTGCGGGGTCGTGATCAGTGGTGGTGGGCGGTCAGCCGGCGAGCTGCCGTCGGGCGGCTTCCAGCCGATGCGCGATGCTGCCGTCGATGACCTCGTCGCCCACCTGGACGAGGAGGCCGCCGAGCACCGTCGGGTCGACGGTCACCTGCAGCCCGATGGTCCGCCCGTACAGGCGGCCGAGCACCTCGGTCAGCCGCTGTTCCTGGGCGGCGGTGAGCGGCACCGCCGTCGTCACCCGGGCGACCGACTGACCACGACGGCGGCTGGCGGCCTCGGAGAGCCGCTCGACGGCCACCGCGGCCTGACCGACGTGCGAGCCGGTCAGGACGTTGCGGAGCAGCAGCTCGGTGACCGGGCTGACCCGGCCGGACAGCAACCGCTCGAGCAGCTCCCCCTTGCCCTGCGGGGAGGCGCTCCGGTCGCTGAGGATGCGCGAGAGTTCACGGTCGCCCGAGACGATCCGGCCGAAGCGGAAGAGCTCGTCCTCCACGTCGTCCAGCTCACCCCGGACGTCGGCGGCGTCCAGCGCTGCCTCGGTCGCCAGGTCCTCGGCGGCCTCGACCAGGTCCAGGGGACGCGACCAGCGCTGCCGCACGCTGACCCCGAGCAGGTCGAGCCCGACCGGGGAGAGGCGGTCGGCGAACAGCCGCTGCACCAGGGCGGCCCGCTCCTCCGGCTTGCCCGCGGGGTCGGACAGCGCCCGCCGCAGCGACGGCTGCGCCTGGAGCAGTCGCGCGACCGAGAACAGCTCACCGGCCAGCGTGAGCAGGTCCTCGGCGGAGGTGGCCCGCGCCTGACCGGTGATCCGGTCGCGCGCACGGCCCAGGAGCCCCGAGGGGTCCCGGGTCAGCTCGGCCAGTCGCTCACGGGCCACGAGGAGCGCGGCGCGGCTCGAGGCCTCCATCAGCGCGCGCTCTCGGCGGTCGCGCCGCCCCGCCGACCGGTCCCGACCATGCCGTCGAGCTGGTCGAGGAAGCGGTCGACGGTGCCCTGCCGGCGCGCCTCGTCGGCGAGGGACTCCCCGACGACCCGCCCGGCGAGCTCGACGGCGAGAGCACCGATCTGGCCGCGCAGCTCGTGCACGACCTGCTGGCGGGAAGCAGCGATCTGCTCCTCGCCCCGCGCCACGATCCGCGCCGACTCCTCCTGCGCCTGCGCCCGCAGCTCCTCGAGGATCTGCTGGCCCTCGGCGCGGGCCTGGTCCCGGATCTGCGCGGCCTCGGTGCGCGCCTCGGCGAGCTGCGCCCGGTACTGCTCGAGCGCCGCCTTCGCCTCGGCCTGCATGGCCTCGGCGCGCTCGATGCCGCCCTCGATCGCCTCGCGGCGGGCCTGGAAGGCCTGCTCGAAGCGGGGCGCGACGAACTTGGCGATCACGAACAGCAGGATCAGGAAGGCGATCAGCCCGATGATGATCTCGCCGAGTGGTGGGAGAAGCACGCTCGGCTGTTCGGCGGCCAGGATGCTCATGCTCTGCACGTCCCTGTCTGGAATCGGTGATCCGTACCCGTGCGACGGGTAGGGATCAGCTGCCCGTGCCGTAGACGAGGGGGGCGACGAAGCCGATGAGGGCCAGCGCCTCGGCGAGGGCGAAGCCGAGGAAGGCGTAGGTACGGGTCAGGCCGGCCGACTCGGGCTGGCGGGCGGTGGCCTGGATGTAGGCGGCCCAGACCAGACCGACACCGATGCCGGGGCCGATCGTGGCGATGCCGTAGCCGACCGAGCCGATGCTGCCGACCAGTTCTGCCGTAACGTCCATTGCGGGGTGTTCCTCCTGTGTCGGTCGCCCGGTAGCTACCGGGCGGCTGGCGGGATCGTGCGGGTGGTGCAGTGCGTGGGGCGACCGCGGCGCGGCCACCTGATCAGATCAGTGCGCGGCCTCGACGGAACCGTTGAGGTAGGTGCCCATCAGCATGGTGAAGACGTAGGCCTGCAGGAAGATGATCAGCAGCTCGAAGAACGTCATCACGATCGCCATGAGCGCCGACAGCGGGCCGAAGACGGCCGAGAAGTTGCCCACCGTGAACAGGTAGGTGGCGCCCAGCGCGAAGGTGACCAGCAGCATGTGGCCGGCGAAGAGGTTGGCGAAGAGCCGGATCGCCAGGGTGAACGGCCGCACGACGAAGTTCTGCAGGATCTCCAGCGGCGTCACCAGGATGTAGGCAGGCTTCGGCACACCCGGCAGGAACATGATGTCGCGGAAGTAGGGCCACAGGCCCTGGTTCTTGATGCCGACCCCGATGTAGACGACCCAGCAGATCAGTGCCAGGACCAGCGGGAAGGCGAACCGCGCCATCGGCGAGATCTGGATGCCGGGGATGATCGCCAGCAGGTTGTTGGCCAGGATGAAGAAGAACAGCGAGGCCAGGAAGGGGGCGAACGGCAGCCCCTTGGGGCCGACCACGTCGCGGGCGATGCCGTCGCGCACCAGCGAGTAGCCCGACTCGCCGATGAACTGCAGCCGGCCGGGGACGATCGCCGCCTTGCGCGCCGACAGCACCAGGAAGACCAGCATCGCGGCGGTGGCCAGCCACATCGCCAGGATGATCCGGTCGAAGTCGAACTGGATGCCGAGCAACGAGAAGCCGAAGAGGGTCTCGGGGAAGAACTCGCCGATCCCCGGGGGCGTGAAACCGCCGCCGGGATCGCTCTCCACAGCGAGCACGCCGCTGAGCGCGGAAGCGCTGGAGGTCACCTTCGTCCCTTCTGCGTCCTGCCGGGCGGGCTTCGTCGCCCGCCCTGGGTGCTGCTGGCCTCCTCCGACCCGGGGAGCGGGTCGAAGGCCCCGAACTTCACGGCGACCACGTAGATGGCAACCGCGACTCCGAGAAGGATGCCCACCGGCAGGAAGAACCGCGTCTCCAGCCACCGGTCGAGCACCCACCCGACCCCGCCCCACACGGCCATCCCGGAGAGGATCGTCCCGGTGACCGCCCAGCCAGCGTCCGCCCCGGAGGGCTGACGAGCCGGGCTCGCAGGGCGTGGACGAGCGCCTCCGTCTCCGGAGGTTTTGTCGGCCATCGGCTCGGACACTATCAGCCGTCCCCGCCGCCGCTCGGCGGGTGCTCGACGGTCCCCCGTCCGGGTGGTGCCGGCGGGGGCACGTAGAACACCTGCCGCGTCCACACCCAGCGCAGCTGGATCCCGCTCCAGAGGAGCGCGCCGACCACGACCGACCACGCGAGCGTCCGCTGGTCGAGCCAGCCCTCCTCGGGCAGGGCGCGCAGCACGCCGAAGAGCACCATCGCCTTCACCATGAACGCGAGCAGCGCCACCGGGAGCGTGAGCGTGTCACCGATCCGGCCGGCCCAGGCCACCGCCAGGCCGGAGACGGCGAAGAACGCCGTGACGATGACCGCGCCGACCAGCACCGCCACCGCGTCGCTGCCCTCCCCCAGCAGCCACGCCAGCGCTGCCGCGACGACCGCGACGGCGGCGGTGACGAGGGCCCCGACGCGGAGGAAGGAGACGTCCCAGGTGCCGCCGGTGGCCGGCGGGGTGGTGCGTGAGGTGCTCATCCGACGGTCTCCCGGGGATCAGGGGAACTGGTCCCAGCGGCGGGTGGTGCAACCCCGGCGGCCCGGCGGTGCGGCGCCGCCCGGGGGACGGCGGCACGTGCGGTCGGGTGGTCGGCCCGGCTGCGCCGGCGCTGCGCCTCCATCTCGGCGGCGCGGGCCTCCCGGGCCGCCCGGCGCGCCCGCGGGCTGAGCACGACGACCACGCCGACGACGAGCAGGACGGCGATCGCCACGAGCAGCTCGACCTGCCCACCGGTGATCGAGAGCCCGACCGCGCCGAAGGAGAGCAGGGCCGCCCAGAAGTACATGACGAGCACCGCGCGCTTGTGCGAGTGCCCGATCGACAGCAGCCGGTGGTGCAGGTGCATCTTGTCCGGAGAGAACGGTGAGCGTCCCGCGCGGGTGCGCCGGACGACGGCCAGCACCAGGTCGGTGAAGGGGATGAAGAGGATGGCGATCGGCACGAGCAGCGGCAGCGTCAGGGGCAGCAGGCTGGCGGCGGAGCCGAAGGTCTGCGCGTCCACCCGCCCGGTGGCGGTGACCACCGCGGCCGACAGCATGAGCCCGACGAGCATCGAGCCCGAGTCGCCCATGAAGATCCGCGCCGGGCTGAAGTTGTGCGGAAGGAAGCCCAGGCAGGTCCCGGCCAGCACCGCGGTGATCAGTGCCGGGGCGCTCGCGACGTCGCCGTAGCCGGTCAGCCCCAGGTTGTAGCTGTAGGCGAAGAACGCGAGCGCGGCGATCGCCGAGACCCCCGCGGCGAGGCCGTCGAGCCCGTCGATGAAGTTCAGCGCGTTCACCGCGAACACGGTCAGCAGGATGGTCAGCGGCACACCGACGTCCGGGCCGAGCGAGACGGTGCCGATGTCGGCGAACGGCAGGAAGAGGAACGCCAGCTGCACGCCGATGAGGACCATCACGCCCGCGGCGGCGATCTGACCGGTGAGTTTCGTCAGCGCGTCCAGGCCCCACTTGTCGTCGAGCACCCCGAGCGCGCAGATGAGCCCGCCCGCGACGAGCACCGCGTAGACCTGGGTGTCGTCGAAGGTCCGCTGCAGCGCCGGCAGCCGCGAGGCGACCAGGACGGCGGCCACCACGCCCAGGTACATGGCGACGCCGCCGCCCCGCGGGGTCGGGATGACGTGCACGTCGCGCTCACGCGGGGCCGCCATCATCCGCAGCCGGATCGCCATCATCCGCACCACGGGCGTGGCCAGGAAGGTGACCAGCGCCGCGGTGAGCAGGACGACGACGTACTCGCGCACGGGTCAGACGGTCCGCGTCGGCTCGGGGGAGGCAGTCGGCCGGGTCGGGTGAGGGTAGGCGGGGTGGGCACCGACCAGCTCGCGGACACCCGCGGCCACCTCGGCGGTGCGGCTGCCGTCGGCGTCCCGGATCGCGGCACCGATCAGCGAGGCGATCGACTTCATGTCGGCCTCGGTCATGCCCTGGGTGGTGACCGCGGGGCTGCCGACCCGGATGCCCGAGGCGACCGAGGCCGGCTGCGGGTCGAACGGGATCGCGTTCTTGTTCAGCACGATGCCGGCGGCGCCGCACCGGGCCTCGGCGTCGGCACCGGTCACCCCGGTCTCCTGCAGGTCCAGCAGCGCCAGGTGGGTGTCGGTGCCGCCGGCCACCGGCCGCAGCCCCTCGGCGGCCAGGCCCTCGGTGAGCGCCTGCGCGTTCGCGATCACCTGGCGGGCGTAGGCCTGGTACTCCGGCTGGAGGCACTCCTTGAAGTTCACCGCCTTGGCGGCGACGGCGTGCATGAGCGGGCCCCCCTGCATCATCGGGAAGGCCGCCTTGTCGATGGCCTTGGCGTGCTCCGCCTTGCACACGATCGCGCCGCCGCGCGGCCCGCGCAGCACCTTGTGGGTGGTGAAGGTGACCACGTCGGCGTAGGGCACCGGGCTCGGGATCGCCTTGCCGGCGACCAGGCCGATGAAGTGCGCGGCGTCGACCATCAGGATCGCCCCGACCTCGTCGGCGATCTCCCGGAAGAGCGGGAAGTCGATCAGCCGCGGGATGGCCGAGCCGCCGCAGATGATCATCTTGGGCCGGTGCTCCCGGGCGAGGTCGCGCACCTGGTCGTAGTCGATGTGCTCGGTGCGCGGGTCCACGCCGTACTGCACCGCGTTGAACCACTTGCCGGAGAAGGAGACCTTCGCGCCGTGGGTCAGGTGCCCGCCGTGGGGGAGCGCCATGGCGAGGAGGGTGTCACCCGGCTGGAGGAAGGCGCCGTACGCGGCCAGGTTGGCGTTGGCGCCGGAGTGCGGCTGGAGGTTGGCGTGCTCGGCGCCGAAGAGCTCCTTGGCCCGGGCGATGCCGATCTCCTCGGCGCGGTCGACGACCTCGCACCCGCCGTAGTAGCGGCGCCCCGGGTAACCCTCGGCGTACTTGTTCGACAGCGTGCTGCCGAGCGCCGCGAGGACGGCCGGGCTGGTGAAGTTCTCGCTGGCGATCAGCTGCAGCCCACCGCGCAGCCGGTCCAGCTCGTCGGTGACCACGTCGGCGATGTCGGGATCGACGGCGGCCAGGGCCCCGAAGTCCGGTCCCCAGTAGGGCGTGCTCATCTCGGTCGCGCTCCAGAACGTCCGTGCGGGCGCCCGCGGTACCCGGCTCCGGGCGCGCGGCGGTCAGTGCTCCACGGTATCCCTCCGACGCGTGCGGACAGGTGACCCGAGAAGCGGCCCCGTCCCCCGGAGCCCGCCCTGAGCGTGCGCAGGCTGGGGAGGACGGGGGTCCTCCTAGTCGGTGAGCTCGGGCGCGATCTCGCGCAGCCGCTCGACCGGGACGGCGCCGACGCGCAGCACCCGAGGTGCGGGGCCGGTGCAGTCGACGATCGTGCTCGCCGCCGAGCTGTCCCGCGGGCCGCCGTCGAGCACGACCGCGGCGTGCTCGCCGAGCTGCTGCACGGCCTCCTCCGCGATGGTCGCCGCGGGGCGACCGGAGCGGTTGGCGCTGGAGACGGCGAGCGGCCCGGTGCGGCGGAGCAGGTCGCGGGTGAGCTCGTCGTCGGGCAGCCGGACGGCCACCGTGCCCTCGGCGTCACCGAGGTCCCACGCCAGCGACGGGGCGTGCTCGAGCACGAGGGTGAGCCCACCGGGCCAGAACTCCTGCGCCAGGCGCGTGGCGACCGCGGGGGTCTGCAGCACCAGCCCGGCCAGGGTGGAGGCCTCGCCGACGAGCACCGGGACCGGCATGGCCCGCCCCCGGTTCTTGGCGGCCAGCAGCCGGGTCACCGCTGCGGGCGCGAAGGCGTCGGCGGCGACGCCGTAGACGGTGTCGGTCGGGAGCAGCACCAGCTCACCCCGGCTGATGGCCGCCGCGGCGGCGTCCAGGCCGGCGGCGCGGGCTTCGGGGTCGGAGCAGTCGTAGAGGTCGGCCACGGACATGCAGTCTTCCGCAGGGCTCAGCCGGAGCGGCGAGCGGTGGTGTGGCGGGGGCGGCCGGCGAGGTCGGGGTGGTCGTGGACGTCGGTGAACCCGCCGTGGGCGCGGACGACGGCGGGCAGTGCCTTCCCCTGCTGATCGGCGTGCTCGATGCCCAGCCAGCCGCCGGGCCGCAGCAGCCGGGCCGCGGTGACCAGCAGCCCGCGCACGACGTCCAGCCCGTCGGGGCCGCCCCAGAGGGCCAGCGGGGGGTCGTGGTCGGCGACCTCCCGGGGCACCCGCGCGCCGTCGGGCACGTACGGCGGGTTGCTGACCACGAGGTCGACGGCGCCGTCCAGCTCCCGCAGCAGCTCCGGATCGGTCATGTCCCCGGCGACGACGTCGACCGGGGTGTCCCCCGCCGCGGCGCGGGCAGCGGCGTTGTGCCGGGTCCAGCCGATCGCCCCGGGATCGCGTTCCACCGCCGTCACCCGCGCGCCGGGGTGCTCGTGGGCGAGGGAGAGGGCGATCGCCCCCGAGCCGGAGCCGAGGTCGACGACGACGGGCGCCGCGACGCCGGCCAGCCGCGTGAGGGCCCAGCCCACCAGCTGCTCGGTCTCCGGCCGCGGCACGAACACCCCGGGCCCGACCGCGAGCTCCAGGTACCGGAAGGGCGCCCGGCCGGTCAGGTGCTGCAGCGGCACCCGGTCGGCGCGCTGGCCGAGCAGCTCCTCGAACCGTTCGGCGGCCGCGTCGTCGACGGCGTCCAGGGTCAGCAGCCGGGTGCGTGCCACCCCGAGGACGTGGGCGAGCAGCAGCTCGGCGTCCACCCGCGGCGACTCGACGCCGGCCTCGGCGAGGCGGCGGGACGCCGCCGTGAGCAGCGCGCGGGCGCTCAGGAGCCGGCCGCCAGCAGCTCGGCGGTGTGGGCGCTGACCAGCGCGTCGATGACGCCGTCGAGGTCGCCGTCGAGCACCTGGTCGAGGTTGTGCGACTTGTAGCCGACCCGGTGGTCGGAGATGCGGTTCTCCGGGAAGTTGTAGGTGCGCACCCGCTCGCTGCGGTCGACGGTGCGCACCTGGCTGCGCCGCTGGTCGCTCGCGGTCGCCGCGGCCTCCTCGCGGGCGGCCGCCAGCAGCCGGGCGCGCAGCACGCGCAGCGCGGACTCCCGGTTCTGCAGCTGGCTCTTCTCGTTCTGCGAGCTGACCACGATGCCGCTGGGCAGGTGGGTGATGCGGACCGCGGAGTCGGTGGTGTTGACGCTCTGCCCGCCCGGGCCCGAGGAGCGGAAGACGTCGATGCGCAGGTCGTTCGGGTCGACGCTGACGTCGACCTCCTCCGCCTCGGGCAGCACGAGCACCCCGGCCGCGGAGGTGTGGATGCGCCCCTGGCTCTCGGTCACGGGCACCCGCTGGACCCGGTGCACGCCGCCCTCGAACTTCAGCCGCGACCAGATGCCCTCGTCGGTGCGGGACTTGACCGCGATCGCGACGTCCTTGTACCCCCCGAGCTCGGCCTCGACGGCGTCGAGCACCTCGGTGGACCACCCGCGCCGCTCGGCGTAGCGCAGGTACATGCGCATCAGGTCGCCGGCGAACAGCGCCGACTCCGCGCCGCCCTCCCCCGCCTTGATCTCGAGGATGACGTCCTTGTCGTCGTCGGGGTCCTTGGGCAGCAGCTGCTCGCGCAGCCGGTCGGTCAACGCGGCGATCCGCCGCTCGAGCGCGGTCGCCTCCGCGGCGAAGGATGCGTCCTCCGTGGCGAGTTCCCGGGCCGCGCCGAGGTCGTCGCGCGCCTCGTCGAGCGCGCGAGCGGTCTCCACGAGCGGAGCCAGCTGGGCGTAGCGACGACCCATCCGGCGGGCGCGGGACTGGTCGGCGTGCACCGCCGGGTCGGCCAGCTCCTGCTCGAGGCGCGCGTGCTCGGCGAGCAGCCCGGCCAGCCGGTCGGGCGCCGACGTCTCGGTACTGCTCATCGCTGCTGCCTCTCGGGACGGGGGTGCTCCACCACCGTGGAGCAGCCGGACGGAGCTGGACATGACGACGGCGCCCGTCCCACCGCGAGGGTGGGACGGGCGCCGTCGGGGGTGCTACTGGGCGTCGGTCGAGGCGCCGGCGGCGCGCTTGCCGAACCGCTTCTCGAAGCGGGCGACGCGACCGCCGGTGTCGAGGATGCGCTGCTTGCCGGTGTAGAAGGGGTGGCAGGCGGAACAGGTCTCGACGGTCAGCTGACCGGTCGGGCTCGTGCTGCGGGTGGTGAACGTGTTGCCGCAGCCGCAGGTCACGGTGGTGACGTTGTAGGCCGGGTGGATGTCGGGCTTCATGGCTGCGCCTCTTCTGCGGAGTCTGTGTCGTTCAGTGCTGTGAACGCCGGGGACCGGACGGCTATTTCCGGCCGCGCCGACGGGGCTCAGCTGCTCAGTATCCCTGATGCTCGAGCCCCGCCGGCGGGCGGGAGGGTCACTCCCCGCCGGGGCCCAGCGTCGTCTTCTGGATCTGCATGAGGAACTCGACGTTGTTGCGCGTCTTCTTCAGCTTGTCGAGCAGCAGCTCCAGGGCCTGCTGCGGCTCGAGCGCGGCGAGCACCCGGCGCAGCTTGATGACGATGGCCAGCTCGTCGGGCGACATGAGGATCTCCTCCTTGCGGGTGCCCGACGCGTTGACGTCGACCGCCGGGAAGACCCGCTTGTCCGCCAGCCGGCGGTCCAGCTTGATCTCGGCGTTCCCGGTGCCCTTGAACTCCTCGAAGATGACCGTGTCCATCGTGGAGCCGGTCTCGACCAGCGCCGAGGCGATGATCGTCAGCGAGCCACCGTTCTCGATGTTGCGGGCCGCGCCGAGGAAGCGCTTGGGCGGGTAGAGCGCCGTGGAGTCGACACCGCCGGAGAGGATGCGCCCGCTGGCGGGGGCCGCCAGGTTGTAGGCGCGGCCCAGGCGGGTGATCGAGTCCAGCAGGACGACGACGTCGTGGCCCATCTCGACCAGGCGCTTGGCCCGCTCGATGGAGAGCTCCGCCACGGTGGTGTGGTCCGCCGGCGGCCGGTCGAAGGTCGAGGCGATGACCTCGCCCTTCACCGAGCGCTGCATGTCGGTGACCTCTTCCGGACGCTCGTCGACCAGGACGACCATCAGGTGGCACTCGGGGTTGTTCGTCGTGATCGCGTTGGCGATCGACTGGAGCACCATCGTCTTGCCGGCCTTGGGCGGGCTGACGATCAGCGCGCGCTGCCCCTTGCCGATCGGCATGACCAGGTCGATGACCCGGGTGGTCAGCAGGTGCGGCTCGGTCTCCAGCCGCAGGCGGTCCTGCGGGTAGAGCGGGGTGAGCTTGGTGAACTCCGGCCGGTTGCGGGCCTGCTCCGGGTCCAGCCCGTTGACCGTGTCGAGGCGGACCAGCGCGTTGTACTTGTCCTTGCGCTCGCCCTCACGCGGCTGGCGGACCGCGCCGGTGATGGCGTCACCGCGGCGCAGCCCGTAGCGGCGCACCTGCGACAGCGAGACGTACACGTCGTTCGGCCCGGTCAGGTAGCCCGACGTCCGGACGAACGCGTAGTTGTCCAGGACGTCGAGGATGCCGGCGACGGGCAGCAGGACGTCGTCCTCGCTGACGGTCGGCTCGCCCGCCTCGAAGCGGTCCCGGTTGCCGCCGCCGCGCTTGTTGCGGTCGCGGTACCGGCGACCGCGGCGACCGCGGCCACCCTCGAAGTCCTCGTCGTCGTCCTCGGCGGGGCGCTCGTTGCGGCCGCCGTCGGTGCGGTTGTCGGTGCGGTTGTCCGGCCGACCGCCCCGGTCGTTGCGGTCCCGGTCGGGGCCCCGGTTGCCGTCGCGGGCGCCGCCGTCCCGGTTGCCCCGCTCCGCGCGGTCGCCGCCGTCGCGGGTGGCGCCGCGCTCGGCGCGGTCGTTGTTCTCCCGGCCGCCGTCGCGGTTGCCGGCGCGCTCGCCCCCGTCGCGGGGGGTGCCCCGCTCGGCGCGGTCGTTGTTCTCCCGGCCGCCGTCACGGCTGCCGTCCCGCTCGCCGCGGTTGCGGCCGCGGGTGCGCTGCGGACGGTCGCCGTCGCGCTGCTCGTCCTCGCGCGGGCCGGCCGGTGCCGACTCAGCTGCGGGGACCGCCGGGGCCTCGGTGGGAGCCTCCGCCGGGGCGGACACCGCCGGCGCGGAGCCCTCGGTGGGGGCGCCGGGCGATCCCACCGCTGGGGCGGAGCCCTCGGCGGGGGCGCCGGGCGATCCGGCGGGGCGGCTGGCCGCACGCCGCGTGCGGACCGGCGCCTCCGTGGTCAGGGGGCCGCCGTTGGCGCCGCCGCTGACCGGGGCCTCGAGGGGGGCCGCCGACGCGGCGACGCCGGCCGGGGCGTCGGTGCCGCCGGTGGAGCCGCTCTCCGTCTGCGGCGCAGGCGCGCCGCCCTCGGAGCCGGCGCCCACCTGGCGGGCGGAGATGGCGGCGACCAGGTCGCTCTTGCGCATCCGGCCGGTGCCGGGGATGCCCAGCTCGCCGGCCAGGCGCTGCAGCTCGGGCAGGAGCATGCCCGACAGCCCGTTGCCGCGGCGGCGGGGACGGCCCGCCGTCCCAGAAGCGGCAGTGCCCTCGGCGGAGGCGGCGGCATCGGGCGCGCCGGTCGTGCCGAGGTCGGTGGTTTCGCTCACGTACAGGTCCTTCCCTGCGGGTGACCTGCGCGTCTCAGCGCAGGGGGTGCCCGGTCCCCGGCGGACCGGCCCGGAGGGCGGGTGCGCGTCAGGAGACAGGTCGAGAGGTGCGAGGCGGATCAGCGGCGAAGAGGTTCGGACATCTGCTTCGGCCCCGCGCGAGGCTCACCCGAGTGGGCGGCTACGCCGTGAGCCTAGTCGCAGCTCACGGGCAGGACAACACCGGATGATCTCGGCGTGTTCCCCGTTATCGAGACGATACCTGGCGCACGGGGCGGTCGACGCGCGCCCCCGTCGGGTCCACCTCGAGCGGCAGCACCGACCAGTTCCCGGGAACCAGCGCGGCGATCTCCTCGATCTCCTCGGCCCCGGCCGCCCGGTCGTCGCTCCGCACCGTCCGCCGGCCCAGCACCAGGACCGACGGCCCCGCGCCGGAGACGACCGCCGCGTGCCCGGCCTCGCGCAAGCGGTCGATCAGCGCGAGGGTGCCCGGCATCGCCGCCGTGCGCTGCCGCTGGTGCAGGCGGTCCTCGGTGGCCTCGAGCATCGAGGTGCCCGAGGTCAGGGCGTGCACCAGCAGCGCTGACCGGCCCGCATTGAAGGCGGCGTCGGCGTGCGGCACGACGTCCGGCAGCAACCCGCGGGCCACCTCCGTCGACAGCGTCGCGTCCGGCACGAGGACCACGGGGAGCACGTCCTCGTGCACGGGCAGGCTGTCCGCGCCGACACCCCGCTCACCGGTCCACGACAACGTCAGCCCGCCGAGCAGGCAGGCGGCGACGTTGTCGGGGTGACCCTCCAGCTCGGTGGTGAGCCGCAGGACGGCGTTCCCGTCGACCGTGTCGACGTCCGGGCACAGCGACCAGGCCCCCAGGACCCCCGCGACGACGGCCGCGGCGGAGGAGCCCATCCCCCGGCCCTGCGGGATCGCGTTCTCGGCGACCACCCGCAGGCCCGGTGGCGTCCAGCCCAGCTCGGCGCAGGCGGCGCGGAAGGCGCGCACCACCAGGTGCGACTCGTCGGTGGGCAGCTCGCCCGCACCGGTGCCCTGCACCTCGACCGACAGCCCGCCGGGCTCGACCGCGAAGGAGACGTGGTCGTGGCGGGTCAGCGCCAGGCCGGCGCAGTCGAACGCCGGCCCCAGGTTCGCGCTGGTCGCCGGGACGCGGATCGTCACCCGGTCCGGGTCGAGGACGCTCACAGCCCGAGCTGCGCCGCGGCGGCCGCGGCGTCGACCGGCACGGTCAGCGGCGCCGGCGCGCCGGAGATCGCCCACTCCGGGTCCTTGAGACCGTTCCCGGTGACGGTGCAGACGATCCGCTGGCCGGGCTCGAGTTCCCCGGCGTCGGCCACCTGGAGGAGGCCCGCGACCGACGCCGCCGACGCCGGCTCGACGAAGACCGCCTCGCTGCGGGCCAGCAGCCGGTAGGCCGACAGGATCGCCCGGTCTGTGACGGCGTCGATGCGCCCGCCGGACTCGTCGCGCGCGGCCAGCGCCTTCGTCCACGAGGCGGGGTTGCCGATGCGGATGGCGGTGGCGATGGTGCTCGGGTTCTCCACCACCTGGCCGGTGACGATCGGGGCCGCGCCGGCGGCCTGGAAGCCCCACATGCGCGGTGTGCGCGTGGCGGGGCCGTCGTCGGCGTACTCGCGGTAGCCCTGCCAGTAGGCGGTGATGTTGCCGGCGTTGCCCACCGGCAGGCAGTGGATGTCCGGGGCGTCGCCGAGCACGTCGACGATCTCGAAGGAGGCGGTCTTCTGCCCCTCGATCCGGTACTGGTTGACGCTGTTGACCAGGCTGACCGGGTAGTCGATCGCCAGCTTGCTGGCCAGCGCCAGGCAGTCGTCGAAGTTGCCGTCGACCTGCAGCAGCTTGGCGCCGTGCACCAGCGCCTGGGCCAGCTTGCCCATCGCGATCTTGCCCTGGGGCACGAGGACGGCGCAGGTCATGCCGGCGCGGGCGGCGTAGGCCGCGGCGCTCGCGCTGGTGTTGCCGGTGGAGGCGCAGATGACCGCCTGCGCCCCTTCCTCGAGCGCCTTGGTGATGGCCATCGTCATCCCGCGGTCCTTGAAGGAGCCGGTGGGGTTCGCCCCTTCGACCTTGAGGTAGACGTCGCAGCCGGTGCGCCGCGACAGCTCGCGCGCCGGCACCAGCGGGGTGGCGCCCTCCTGCAGCGTGACCACCGGGGTGGTGCCGGAGACCGGCAGGCGGGACCGGTAGGCCTCGATGAGACCGGGCCAGCCCGGGGACACGACCGACGACGAGACCGTCATGACAGACCCTCCACGCGCAGCACGCTGGTGACGCCCCGGACCGCGGGCATCTCCCGCAGCGCGGCGATGGTGGCCGACAGCGCCGCGTCCGGGGCGCTGTGGGTCACGATGACCAGCGTCGCGGCGTCCCCGCGGCCGGTCTGCCGGACCGTGGAGATGCTCACGCCGTGCTGCGCGAACTCCTGCG
The DNA here is from genome assembly GCF_054050995.1 of Blastococcus sp. SYSU DS1021. NCBI lineage: Bacteria > Bacillati > Actinomycetota > Actinomycetes > Geodermatophilales > Geodermatophilaceae > Blastococcus > Blastococcus sp. SYSU DS1021. The sequence continues at coordinate 32,133 of NZ_JBJHAL010000011.1, forward strand.
CGACGGCGGCGAGCACACCCGGCTTGTCGGCCACGTCGAGGCTGACGTGGTAGCGCGTCGGCGTCTCGGCCATGGGACGGACGGCGAGGTCGGCGTAGCCGGTGGGGCCCTGGCCCGAGGCGCCGGCCACGCGGTTGCGGGCGACGGCGACGAGGTCCCCCAGGACGGCGCTGGCGGTGGGCTCTCCCCCGGCGCCCTGGCCGTAGAACATCAGCTGCCCGGCCGCCTCGGCCTCGACGAAGACGGCGTTGAACGCGCCGCCGACGGAGGCGAGCGGGTGGACGGTCGGGATCATCGCCGGGTGCACCCGGACGGCCACCGAGTCGCCGTCGCCGTCGGTGGCGGGCACGCGCTCGCAGATGGCCAGCAGCTTCACCGTGCAGCCGATCTCGGCGGCGCGGGCGACGTCGCTGGCGGTCACCGTGGAGATGCCCTCCCGGTGGACGTCCGCGGCCGAGACCGGCGTGTGGAACGCCAGCGAGGCGAGGATCGCGGCCTTCGCGGCGGCGTCGAAACCGTCCACGTCGGCGGTCGGGTCGGCCTCGGCGTAGCCCAGCTCGGTGGCCTCGGCCAGCGCCTCGCCGAAGCCGGCGCCGGTCTCGGCCATCCGCGACAGGATGTAGTTGGTCGTCCCGTTGACGATGCCCACGATGCGGGACAGCTGGTCACCGACCAGCGACTCGCGCAGCGGCCGCAGGATCGGGATCGCCCCGGCCACCGCGGCCTCGTAGTAGAGGTCCACCCCGGCCTTCGCGGCCGCGGCGTGCAGGGCGACGCCGTCCTCGGCCAGCAGCGCCTTGTTCGCGCTGACCACCGACTTGCCCGCCTCGAACGCCGCCAGCATCAGCGAGCGCGCCGGCTCGATGCCGCCGATCACCTCGACGACGAGGTCGACGTCGTCGCGGGTCACCAGCCCGTGCGCGTCGGTGGTGAGCAGGTGCGCCGGGACGTCGGGGTGGTGCGCCGGGCGGCGCACGGCGACGCCGGCCACCTCCACCGGGCGGCCGATCCGCGCGCCGAGGTCGTCGGCCTGCTCCTGCAGCGCCCGCAGCACCGCGCCGCCGACCGTCCCGCAGCCCAGCAGGGCCACCTTGAGGGGTCCGTTCACGAGGTCGCTCCCGCGGGGTGCTCGGGCGCCGGCTGGTCGATGGCCGGCGAGGGGGCAGGGCGGTCGGCGAGGACCGCGTCGAGGGCGAACACGTCCGACAGTGTCTGACGTCGCACGATCTCCCTGGCGGCGCCGTCCCGGACGGCGACCACCGGGGGCTTGAGCAGGTAGTTGTAGTTGCTCGCCATCGACCAGCAGTAGGCGCCGGTGGCGGCGACGGCGAGCAGGTCACCCGGCTGGACGTCGGAGGGCAGCCACAGGTCCCGGACAAGGATGTCGCCGCTCTCGCAGTGCTTCCCGACCACCCGGCACAGGGCCGGCGGGGCATCGGAGACGCGGTTGGCCAGCACGCACGTGTAGGCCGCGTCGTACAGGGCGGTGCGGATGTTGTCGCTCATCCCGCCGTCGACCGACACGTAGTTGCGCACCTGGGGCGCGCCCGGGGCCCCGCTCGCGCCGAGCCGCACCGGCTTGATCGTGCCGATCTCGTACAGCGTGACCGTGCCCGGGCCCGCGATCGCACGACCGGGCTCGACCGCCAGGCGCGGCACCGGCAGCCCCAGCTGGGCGCACTCGGCGGCGACGACGGCGCGCAGCCGGGTCGCGACGTCCACCGGGCTGACCGGGTCGTCCTCGGCCAGGTAGGCGATGCCGAAGCCGCCGCCGAGGTTGAGCTCGGGAAGCACCTGGCCGGTGGCCTGGTGCACCTGCCCCATCAGCCCGACGACCCGGTGCGCCGCGGCCTCGAAGCCGGCGGTGTCGAAGATCTGCGACCCGATGTGGCTGTGCAGGCCGGTCAGCCGCAGCGCGGGCTCGCGGATGACCCGCACCGCCGCGGTGAGCGCGTCACCGGTGGCCAGGGAGAAGCCGAACTTCTGGTCCTCGTGCGCGGTGGCGATGAACTCGTGGGTGTGCGCCTCGATGCCGACCGTCGCGCGGATCAGCACCGGCACCGGCGTCCCGCCATCGGCGACCCGCTTCTCGGCGAGCGGCACCAGCCGGTCGATCTCGTCGAAGGAGTCCAGGACGACGTGGCCGATGCCGGAGTCGACGGCCAGCTGCAGCTCGACCAGGGACTTGTTGTTGCCGTGCAGCGCGATCCGCTCCGCGGGGAAGCCGGCCGCCAGGGCCAGCGCCAGCTCGTTGCCGCTGCAGGCGTCCAGGTGCAGCCCGTCGTCGGCGATCCACCGGGCCACCTGGCCGCAGAGGAACGCCTTGGAGGCGTAGTGGACGTCGGCGTCGGCGAACGCCCCGGCGAACTCCGCGGCGCGCCCCCGGAAGTCGTCCTCGTCCAGGACGAACAGCGGCGTCCCGTGCGCGCGGGCGAGATCGGTCACCGGACGGCCGCCGAGGTGCAGCTCGCCGTCGACCCGCCGCGCCGTCCGGGGCCAGACGTGCGGGTCGAGCGACCCGAGCTCGGCCGGCGGCGCGCCGGCGGCCGTCGGCGGGGTGATGGTCCCGTGCAGCGGCCCTGCGGGGTGGGCCCGCATCACATGCGCTCCGGCGCGGTGACGCCGAGCACCCCGAGGCCGTTCCGCAGCACCACCGCGGTCGCCGCGCACAGCCACAGCCGGGCGGTGGTGAGCGGGGTGGTCTCCTCGTCGCCGCGGGGCAGCACCCGGCAGGCGTCGTAGAAGCGGTGGTAGGTGCCGGCCAGCTCCTCCAGGTAGCGGGCCACCCGGTGCGGCGCGCGCAGCTCGGCGGCGGAGGTGAGCACCCGCGGGAACTCGCCGATCGCCCGCAGCAGGTCGTTCTCCCGCTCGTGCACCAGGGCGGCGCCGTCGACATCGGCCGCCTCGCCCAGCGCGATCCCGAGGTCGGCGGCGTTGCGCAGCACCGAGGAGATGCGGGCGTGCGCGTACTGGACGTAGAAGACCGGGTTGTCGTTGGTGCGCCGGCTCCACAGGTCGACGTCGATGTCGATCTGCTGGTCGATCGAGGCACGTGCCAGGGCGTAGCGCGCCGCGTCCACCCCGATGGCGTCGACGACGTCGCTGAGCAGCACGATCGTCCCTGCCCGCTTGCTCATGCGGACCGGGGCACCGTCGCGCACCAGGTTCACCAGCTGGCCCAGGACGATCTCCAGGTTCGCCTCGGGATCGTCGCCGGTCGCCGCGACGAGCGCCTTGTAGCGGCCGACGTAGCCCGAGTGGTCGGCCCCCAGCACGATGACGACCCGGTCGAACCCGCGGGCCCGCTTGTCCAGGTAGTAGGCGCAGTCGGAGGCGAAGTAGGTGGTCTCGCCGTCGGCCTTGACCAGCACCCGGTCCTTGTCGTCGCCGAAGTCCGTCGTCCGCAACCAGACCGCACCGTCGGCCTCGTAGACGTGGCCCTGCTCCCGCAGCCGGGCGAGCGCCTTGTCCAGGGCTCCCGACCGGTGCAGCTCCCGCTCGCTGAACCAGACGTCGAACTCGACACCGAGGTCGAGCAGCGACTGCCGGATCTCGGTCAGCATCAACTCCATGCCGCGCTCGCGGAAGACGTGCAGCTGGGCGGCATCGTCGCGGTCCAGCACATCCGGTTCGGACATGCGGATCTGCTGGGCGATCTCGTCGATGTAGGCGCCGGCATACCCGTCCTCGGGCACCGCCCGCCCGTGGGCCGCGGCCTGCAGGCTGCGGCCGAACCGGTCGATCTGCGCGCCGGCATCGTTGATGTAGTACTCGCGGGTCACCTCGGCGCCGGCGGCCTCCACCAGCCGGGACAGCGCATCCCCGATGGCGGCCCACCGGGTGTGCCCGATGTGCAGCGGGCCGGTCGGGTTGCCCGAGACGAACTCGACGTTCAGCCGCTGCCCGGCGAGGGCCCCGGTGCGCCCGTACGCGTCCCCGGCGGTCACGGCCTGGACGGCGATGAGGCCGAGCGCGCCCTGGGCGAGCGTGATGTTGAGGAAGCCCGGCCCGGCGATGTCGACGCCGGCGATACCCGCGTGCGTGCGCAGCTCGGCGGCCAGCAGGTCGGCGACCTCACGCGGCGGGCGACCGGCGGGCTTGGCCAGCCGCAGGGCGACGTTGGTGGCGTAGTCGCCGTGCTCGGGGTTGCGCGGCCGCTCGACGACGACCTCCGCGGGGACATCGACGGGCAGCGCGCCTCGCTCGACGACCGCGGCCACGGCGGTACGAACGACGTCCTGAAGCTGCTCCGGTGTCACCCGGCGAGCGTACTGACCGGCTTCCGGTGGCCCGCCGGGCCGCCCGGCTCCCAGCTTCCGCACAGGCGCGCGACCTAGACTCGCCCGCGGTGAGCGGGGCCTACCTGCGCGCCGGAACGCAGCGGCGCGGATGCGCCCCGTAACGAGGAGAGGCCTTGGCCAAGGACCGCACGCCCGACAAGAGCCGAGCCAGCGGTGGTGGGGCCACCCGGTCCGGTGGGCGGGCGACCGGTGGCCGCACCCGGCCGCCGACGCAGGTCGTGGCACAGCAGCGGCCGTGGGGGCTGATCGCCGCCGCGGTGGCGGTGGTCGTCTTCGCCGCGGCCGTCATCACCTGGGCCGTCGTCCAGGTGCGGGCGGCAGACGCCTCGCGCGTGGACTCGATCGACGAGATCGCCGGCGCGCAGACCTACGAGTACGAGGGCGGCCTGCACAACGACGGCCCCATCGAGTACAGCGAGTCCCCGCCGGTCGGCGGCGAGCACGCCAACCTCTGGGCCGACTGCACGGGCACCGTCTACGACGTCGACATCCGGCACGAGAACGCGGTGCACAGCCTGGAGCACGGCGCGGTGTGGATCACCTACAACCCCGACGAGGTCTCCGACGCGGACGTGGACAAGCTGGCCGAGCTGGTCGACGGCGTCTCCGGCCGGATGCTCTCGCCGTACGAGGGGCAGGACACCCCGATCAGCGTCCAGTCGTGGGGCCACCAGCTGAAGGTCGACAGCGCCGACGACGAGCGGATCAAGCAGTTCGCCGACCTCATGACCTACAAGCCGGACAGCTTCCCGGAGCCCGGCGCCACCTGCGAGAGCCCGACCTTCCTGGCCGACCCGCTGCTGGAGAGTGCGGACGCAGGCGCGACGTCCGACCAGTGACCGCCACCGTCCACCGGGAGGTGACCCCGTGACCGCGCCCGACCGCTCGCCCACCCGCGGCCTGCGCACCGCCCTGCTCGCCGTCATCGCCGTCGGGCTGGTGCTGCTCGGCGGCGGGCTCGCCGTGGCGCTGGGCATCGGGCGGGGCACGCCCACGCCGGCCGCCGACTCGGTCGACGCCGGTTTCGCCCGGGACATGTCCCGGCACCACCTGCAGGGCGTCGAGATGGCCAACCTGGTCGACGAGCGCAGCGACGACCCCGAGCTCGAGCACCTGGCCTTCGACATCTCGGCCGCGCAGACCAACCAGGCGGGGCGGATGCAGGGCTGGCTGGCGCTCTGGGGGCTGCCCCAGTCCGGCGAGCCCATGACGTGGATGCCCGCGGACGAGCACGCCGGTCACGACATGGGCGCCATGGACACCGCCGCGGACATGCCCGGCATGGCGTCCACGGAGGAGCTGGCGGAGCTGCGGAGCCTGTCGGGCACGGAGTTCGACGTCCGGTTCCTCCAGCTGATGATCCGCCACCACCAGGGCGGCTTCGACATGGCCCGCTACGCGGCCGAGCACGCCGATGTGGAGGCCGTGCGCGACCTCGCCCGGTCGATCGAGCAGGCGCAGGGCGTGGAGACGACGACGATGACGCGGATGCTCACGGCCCGGGGCGGAACCCCCCTCCCCGAGCCGTGACCCGCGGCGCAGGAGCCGCCGCACGGGGCGGGGTCGGGGGCTGGTAACTTCTCCCCTGCCCCACCACCGAGCCCCCGTAGCTCAGGGGATAGAGCACCGCCCTCCGGAGGCGGGTGCGCAGGTTCGAATCCTGCCGGGGGCACCACCAGCCGCTGACCGTCGCCCGCGTGGACCGACCGTTGGCCGCGGACGAACAGCGGGAGAGGCCCCACCGGCCCCGGAGACGGGTGCCAGCGGGGCCTCTCGCGCGTTCCGGACGGGCCGACGCCGCCGCGCGACGCCACGGGCGTGCCGGCTCACTCCTCCCCGGAGAACCGGTACACCACGTCCTCGACCGAGTCGGTCGCGAAGGCGTACACGAAGCGCAGCGGCTCCTCCGCGGTGTTCCGGATGCCGTGCTCGGCGTTCCCGGGGATGAAGACGGCCGACCCGCCGGCCACGGGGTGCTCGACCCCGTCCAGGACGACGACCCCGGTGCCCGCGATGACGTGGTAGACCTCGGCCTGGATGTGCCGGTGCCGACCGAGCCAGCCGGCGGGGGGCAGCTCGGCGAGGCCGGTGTAGAGCGAGGACGTCGGCGTCCGGTCCCGGCTGATCAGCACCTGGAAGGCGACGTGGCCCCGGACCGGGTCGTCCCACACCTCGGTCTCGGCCTCGGCTGCGGTGCGCACCACGGGTTCCATGCCACCGGGCTGCCCCGGGAGACGCCGGCGCAACCCCGTTCTGCGGTGCGGCGCGGCCCCGTGCTCGCCCCGCGGCCGGTCGGGAGGACGGCTCCAGGTGCCGACGACCAGGACGCTGGGGATCAGGACCCGGACCGCGGCCCGGCCCGCTAGAGTCCGGGCGTTCGACGTGGCCCCAGTTCTGGCACCTCCCGCCGACGGCCCATCGGGACCGGTGTTCGAGGTGCTCGCAGGATCGGCAGACCACCACGCAGGAGGTCAGATGAGCACGACAGCGGGAGACGGCACCCCGCAGACGCACGAGGAGCGCCGGCGCGGCGCGTTCAGCTCCCGCCGCGTCTTCATCCTGGCGGCGATCGGCTCGGCGGTCGGGCTCGGCAACATCTGGCGGTTCCCCTACGTCGCCTACGAGAACGGCGGCGGCGCCTTCCTGCTGCCCTACCTGGTCGCGCTGCTCACCGCCGGCATCCCGTTCCTCCTGCTCGACTACGCGATCGGCCACCGCCACCGCGGCTCCGCGCCGCTCTCCTTCGCCCGGCTGCGCCGCGGCACCGAGGGGCTCGGCTGGTGGCAGGTGGGCATCTGCTTCGTCATCGCCGTCTACTACGCCGCGGTGCTCGCCTGGGCGCTGCGCTACACCCTCTTCTCGCTCGACCAGGCCTGGGGCGCCGACCCGGAAGGCTTCTTCTTCGGCGAGTTCCTGCAGGCCGGTGACGTCGAGGTCACCGCCGACGTGGTGCCCGGGGTGCTCGTGCCCCTGGCGCTGGTCTGGCTGGCCGTCCTCGTGATCATGGCCCTCGGCGTCCAGCGCGGGGTCGGTATGACGTCGCTGGTCCTGATCCCGGTGCTGGTGCTCGCCTTCGCCGCCCTCGTCGTGCAGGCGCTGCTGCTGCCGGGCGCGGGCGCGGGCCTCGACGCGTTCTTCACGCCGGACTGGTCGGCGCTCACCTCGGCCCCCGTCTGGGCCGCCGCGTTCGGCCAGATCTTCTTCTCGCTGTCGGTCGGCTTCGGCATCATGATCACCTACGCGTCGTACGTCCGCCGCCGCGAGGACATGATCGGCTCCGGCCTCGTCGTGGGCTTCTCGAACTCCAGCTTCGAGCTGCTCGCCGGCATCGGCGTGTTCGCCGCCCTGGGCTTCATGGCCCAGGCGAGCGGGGACGCGGTCGGCGACGTGGTCGACGGCGGGATCGGCCTGGCCTTCATCGCCTTCCCCACGATCATCAGCGAGGCGCCGGCCGGCGCCCTCCTCGGCGTCCTGTTCTTCGGGTCGCTCGTCGTCGCCGGCATCACCTCGCTGATCAGCGTGATCGAGGTGGTGATCTCGGCGGTCCGCGACAAGCTCGACACGAGCCGCCTCACCGCGACCCTCGCGGTCGGCGTGCCGGCCGCGGTGCTGAGCCTGGTGCTCTTCAGCACGACGAGCGGCATCTACGTGCTCGACGTCGTCGACCGCTTCGTCAACCAGTACGGCATCCTCGTCGTGGCGCTCGTCAGCATGCTGGTCGTCTCCTGGCTGGTGCGGGCTCTGCCCCGTCTCAGCGAGCACCTCAACGTCCACGGCCGGCCGCGGGTCGGCACCGGCTGGCGGGTGCTGACCAGCGTCGTCGCCCCGGCGGGCCTGGCCATCGTGCTCGTCTTCACGGTGCGAGAGGACCTCACCGCGCCCTACGGGGCCGGGGACTACCCGACGTGGCTGCTGCTGGTCTTCGGCTGGTTGATGGCTGTGGCGCTCCCGCTGGTCGGCTTCCTCCTCGCCCGGCTGCCGTGGCGCTCCGGGACCCACCTGGACGGGCCGCCACCCGGCTCCGACCCCGCGGCGCCGCTGCACGCGACCTCCGCGGCGGACCCGAACCGCCCGGGAACCGGGCACGACGAGGGAGGCCGGCGATGAGCGCCGAGGCGATCGCGATGATGGTGGTGGCGATGGTCGTCATCTGGGGCGGCCTCGTGCTGGCCGTCGCCAGCCTGCTGCGCCACGGGAACGTCGAGGACCGCGCCGAGAACGGGCACCGGGACCGCTGACCCGGCGCACACGGCAGGCCTGACAGCCCCTCGCCCGCCCGGGCCGCGACCTGAGTGCCGGACGGCTGCACTAGCGTCCGTTGCATGGAGACCAGCGGCATCCACATGGCCCGGGTGGGCGATCTCGAGCTCGCCTACGAGACGTTCGGCGAGACGGCGGATCCGCCGGTCCTGCTCGTCATGGGGCTGGCCACCCAGATGATCGGCTGGCCCGACGACTTCTGCCGCGGCCTGGCCGAGCAGGGGCTGTTCGTCATCCGCTTCGACAACCGCGACATCGGGCTGTCCACCCACCTCGACGGCGCCGGCGCCCCGGACGTCCTGGCGATCCTCGGCGGCGACCGCTCCTCGGTCGCGTACTCGTTGACCGACCTCGCCGAGGACACCGTCGGCCTGCTCGACACCCTCGGCCTCGACAGCGCGCACGTCGTCGGCGCCTCGATGGGCGGGATGATCGCCCAGCTGGTGGCCATCTCCCACCCCGACCGGGTGCGCAGCCTTACCTCGATCATGTCGACCACCGGCGACCCGGCCGTGGGCGCCCCGGATGAGGCCGCGATGGGGGTGCTCCTGGCCGCACCGGCGGGCGACCGCGAGGGCGCGATCCAGCGCGTCGTGGACACCTACCGGGTGATCGGCTCTCCTGGCTTCGAGTTCGACGAGGCCGCGGTGCGCGACCGGGCCGGGCTCTCCTTCGACCGGGCGTACGACCCGGCCGGCGTGGCCCGGCAGCTGGCCGCCATCCTCACCACGCACGACCGGACCGCCGACCTCGCCCGGGTCGCCGTGCCCACCCTCGTGATCCACGGCGAGCAGGACAGCCTGGTGAACGTCTCCGGCGGTCGCGCGACGGCTGCGGCGGTCCCGGGGGCGGAGCTGCTGGTCGTCGACGGCATGGGCCACGACCTGCCGCGCGAGGTCTGGCCGCAGCTCACCGACCGGATCACCGCGCTGATCGAGCGCGTCGAACGCCGAGCGTAACCGCCGCTCCGGCGGCCCTACCGGTGACCGGCGGAACCGCATAGCGTCGGACAACTGTGAACTGGGTCACCATCGAGGTCTTCGACGGCGGCACCCCCGCCTCGGGATGGCTGCGCGCCTGGCACGACCTGCTCGTCGAGACGGCGGTGACGTCCGGCGCCCGGTTCTGGGACGAGCACGAGCACCGCTGGGGCGTCGTCCTGGAGTTCGTCTTCGACGAGGAGGGCCAGCGCGACGGCTTCCGCGACGCACCGGCGGTGCGGGCGGCGCTCGACGCCGCGCCCGACCCGGTCAACGGCGTCCTGGTCTACCCGCACCGGGGCGGCGGGAGCGGCAGCCGCCACCCCCGCCGCCCGCGACCGCTGCGCGACAGCGGGGCGGCCGCGCTGCCGGAACCGGACCCCGACGCCGACCGGGTCCGCCCGTGCACCGCCCGCGCCGACCTCGCCGCCGCGGACCCGTCGCTCAGCTGGTGAGCATCCCGCCCTCGACCGGGATGGTGGTGCCGGTGACGTACCCGCCGGCGTCGCTGACCAGGAAGACCAGCGCAGCGGCGAGTTCCTCGGGCTCGCCCTTCCGCCCGACGAGGACCCGGGACAGCTGCGACTCCAGGTAGCCCTCGGGGTACTGGTCGGTCATCTCCGAGGTGAAGAACCCCGGCGCCAGCGCGTTGACGCGGATGCCCTTGCGCCCGGTCCACTGCTGGGCGAGGTCACGGGTCAGCCCGATCAGCCCCGCCTTGCTCGCGGCGTAGGCCGCCTGCGGCAGGCCGGCCGTGGTCAGCCCCAGCACGCTGGAGATGTTGACGATGGAGCTGCCGGGCTGCATCACCCGGCCGCAGGCCTGGGCCATCCAGTAGCAGCCGTTGAGGTTGACGTCGATGACCTGCCGGAACTGCTCGGGCGTCTCCCTGGTCGCCGGCGCGGCGGTGCCCACACCGGCGTTGTTCACCAGGATGTCGACCTTGCCGAACTCCGCCACGGCCGCGTCGACGAGGGCCTGGCAGTCCTCGGGCCGGGACACGTCGGTGGCCACGCTGATCGCGCGCCGCCCGGCCGCCTCCACCGCGCGCTGGGTGTCGGCCAGCCGGTCGACCCGGCGGGCCCCCAGGGCGACGTCGCAGCCGGCCTCGGCCAGGGTGCGGGCGAAGACCGCCCCCAGCCCGGAGGACGCCCCCGTCACGATGGCGACGCGGTCGTCGAGGCGGAACAGGTCGAGGATCGAGCGGTCGGGCATGAGCGGGGATCTCCTCGCAGACGATGGGGTGTCCCGCCACCGTATCGGCCGTGTGCGGTAGATCACCGGTCGAGCCGGGTAGGGGCGCTGGGTCCAGACACCGGGCACAGGGAGACCGACCATGACCGACCTCGCGCAGCAGCCGCTCGACCGCGCGGCGCCGGCGACCGGGGAGCGCCGGTGAGCGCCCCGATGTGGCGGCAGGCCTACGACGCCGCCGAGCGCGCGATCGCGCCCCGGGCCGACGACCTGGTCCGCAGCGAGTACTTCTCCCTGGCCACCGCGCTGCTGCGCCGCGCGCAGACCGTCGCGGGCAGTTCCGTCCGGGACCTGAGCGCGCGCGCCTGGCACCTGGTCAACCTGCCCGCGGGCAGCGACATCAGCCGGCTGCGCGCGCAGATCGGCTCCCTGGACCGCGAGGTGCGCCGGCTGACCATCCAGCTGGAGCAGGAGCGGCGACGCGGCTCTCCGTCGCGCCCCGGCCCGGCCCGAACGACGACCGCCCCGACCACGGAGGACAGCGATGCCGACGGTGCCCAGCCCGCAGACGGTGCTCGACCGCGTCCGGCGCGACGTCGAGCGCAACACCCTGCGCGCCCGTAACGGCATCAAGCTCGTCGCCGGCGTCGACCGGCCCGGCGTCGGGCAGACCCCCAAGGACGTCGTCTGGCAGCGGGGCCGCACCCAGCTCTGGCACTACCGCAACGACCCCGACACCTATGGCGGCGTCCGCTACGGGCCACCGCTGCTGATCGTGTTCAGCATGATCAGCAAGAGCTACATCCTCGACCTGACGCCCGGCAACAGCTTCGTGGAGCAGCTGCTGAAGGCCGGTTTCGACGTGTACATGCTCGACTGGGGCGAGCCCGACGAGCGCGACGCGGGCAACGGTCTCGAGGACTACGTCGACGACTACATCCCCGCCGGGGTCGACCGCGTCCTCGAGCTCTCCGGCGCCGACGAGGTCAACCTGTTCGGCTACTGCTTCGGCGGGAACCTGGCCCTGCTCTACGCCGCGCACCACCCCGACGCGCCGCTGCGCAGCCTCACCGTGCTGGCGACACCGGTCGACTTCCGGCACATGGGGCCGCTCGCCGACATCTTCGCCGTCGGCGGGATGGACGTCGGCTCGGTCCTCGACGCGGACGGCAACGTCCCGCCCTCGGTCGTCGTCCAGGGTTTCCGGGCGCTGACCCCGACGGCGGAGGTGACCCGCTACGTCACCCTGTGGGAGCGGCTCTGGAACGACGAGTACGTCGCCTCCTACCAGGCGATGACGGGGTGGTCGGACGACCACGTGCCCTTCCCCGGCGCCGCCGCGCGGCAGACGGCGGAGATGCTGGTGCGGAACAACGGCATGGTCGACGACCGGCTCGCCGTGGGTGGGGACCCGGTGCACCTCGCCGACATCCACGTGCCGTTCCTGACCGTGCGGGCCAACCGCGACCACATCGTGCCGCCGGACGCCACCGCACCGCTGATCGACCTGGTCGGCTCCCCCGACAAGCACGAGCTCTGCCTCGACGCCGGACACATGGGGCTGGTCGTCGGGCGCACCGCGGCGAAGACCACGGTGCCCACGATCATCGACTTCGTCCGCCGGCGCAGCGACCCGCTCGACGCCGACGAGACCAGCCAGGAGGCCTGACGTGACGGTGGTGGAACTGGGACCCGATCGCTGCGACGCGCTGCTGCGGTTCTTCGGTGACCTCCCCGAGGGAGACCTGACCTTCATCAAGGAGGAGGTCACCGACCCCGAGACCGTCCGTTCGTGGGCGACCGGTGACTCCGCCGGCGGCCGCTGGGTGGCGGTCGAGGGCGACGAGGTGACCGGTTACGTCGCCGTCCGGCCGCTGCCGGGCTGGTCGGACCACGTCGGCGAGGTCCGCCTGGTCGTCGCCCCGTCCCGCCGCGGCAGCGGGCTCGGGCGGGAGCTGGCCCGGCAGGCCCTGGTCGGCGCGGTCTCCTCGGGGCTGTCGAAGCTCGTCGTCGAGGTGGTCGCCGAGCAGGGGGCGGCGCTGGCGCTCTTCAGCGACCTCGGCTTCAGCGGTGAGGCCCTGCTGCGCGACCACATCCGCGATCGCAGCGGCGAGCTGCGCGACCTGATGGTGCTGGCGCACCACGTGTCCGACACGTGGGCGGGCATGGACACCGTCGGTATCGCCGACGAGCTCGGGGCCCCCGCAGGCTGACCGGCTCAGCGCTCGGTGACCCGCCCGCCGTCGACGTCGAGCCGGCGGTCGGTGGCGACGGCGGCGAGCATCCGCCGGTCGTGGGTGACCAGCAGCAGCGTGCCCGTGTAGCCGGCCAGCGCCTGCTCCAGCTGCTCGATCGCCGGCAGGTCGAGGTGGTTGGTCGGCTCGTCGAGCACCAGCACGTTGATGCCTCGGGCCTGCAGCAGCGCCAGAGCGGCGCGGGTGCGCTCCCCCGGCGACAGGGTGACCGCCGGGCGCAGCACGTGGTCGGCGGTGAGGCCGAACTTCGCCAGCAGCGTCCGCACCTCCGCCGTCGGCCAGTCGGGGACCTCCGCGCCGAACGCGTCGAGCAGCTGCTCCTGACCGAGGAAGCGTTCCCGGGCCTGGTCGATCTCGCCGATCCGGACCGACGGCCCGAGCGACGCCGACCCCTCCTCCAGGGGAACGCGGCCGAGCAGAGCGGCCAGCAGGGTCGACTTCCCCGATCCGTTGGCGCCGGTGATCGCCACCCGGTCGCCCCAGTCGACCTGCAGGTCCACCGGGCCGAGGGTGAAGCCGCCCCGGCGGACGACGGCGCCGCGCAGCGTGGCGACGACGGCGCCGGCCCGCGGCGCGGCGGCGATCTCCATGCGGAGCTCCCACTCCTTGCGGGGCTCCTCGACCACGTCCAGCCGCTCGATCATCCGCTCGGTCTGCTTGGCCTTGGCCGCCTGCTTCTCCGCCGAGGCCCGGTTGTGCGCCTTGATGAACTTGTCGGGGTCCTTCTGCTTCTTGACCGCGTCGCGGACACCCTTGGCCATCCAGTTGCGCTGCATCCGGGCGCGCGCCTCCAGCCCCGCCTTGGTCTCGGCGAACTCCTCGTACTCCTCGCGCGCGTGCCGGCGGGCGACCTCCCGCTCTGCCAGGTACGCCTCGTAGCCGCCGTCGTGCACCCGCACCAGCTGCTGGGCGAGGTCGAGCTCGACGATCCGGTTGGCCGTGCGGGCGAGGAACTCGCGGTCGTGGCTGACGACGACGACACCGGCCCGGGAACCGGTCACGAACCGCTCCAGCTGGTCGAGCCCGGCGAGGTCCAGGTCGTTGGTCGGCTCGTCGAGCAGCAGGAGGTCGTAGCGGGACAGCAGCAGCGAGGCCAGCCCCACGCGCGCGGCCTGCCCGCCGGAGAGCCCGGTCATCAGCGCGTCCAGCGCGACGCCGGGCGCCACCTCGGCGACCACCTCGGCCGCCCGTTCCTCGAGGTCCGCGCCGCCGAGCGCGAGCCAGCGCTCGAGTGCGTCGCCGTACGCGTCGTCGGCGCCCGCCGCGCCGGCGGTGAGCGCATCGGTCGCGGCGTCCAGGGCCGCCTGGGCGGCCGTGACACCGGTCCGCCGGGCGAGCGCGGCGAGGACCGTCTCCCCCTGTCGCCGCTCGTGCTCCTGCGGGAGGTAGCCCAGGGTGGCCGTCGGCGGGCTGAGGGCGATGCTGCCGGCCTCGGCGGCGAGCTCCCCGGCCAGGGTGCGCAGCAGCGTGGACTTGCCCGCGCCGTTCACCCCGACCAGGCCGACGACATCGCCCGGGGCGACGACGAGATCGAGGTCGGAGAAGAGCACGCGGGCGCCGTGGCCGGCCGCCAGTCCGCGGGCGACGAGGGTGGCGCTCACCCCTCCAGCCTGCCAAGCCGCCCGGTCGGGGTCAGCCCCGGCTCGCCGACGGGTCGTCCTCGACGTCGAAGGCGTCGTCGCCGTAGCCGCTGTCGGCGTCCTCGCCGCTCGTCGTCCTGCTCCGCCGGACCAGCCACGGCTGGAGGTGGTCGTAGCCGCGCACCGAGACCCGGCGGAGCGGCCGCACCCGGTAGTCCGGCAGCCCGCGCAGCCGGTCGGCGAGGTCCCGGTCGACCAGCAGCGCGCCGGGCCGGGCGAGCGAGGTGAGCCGGCTGGCGAGGTTCACGACCGGCGAGTAGACGTCGCCGAGGCGGGTGAGCACCGCCCCGTAGGCGGCTCCCACCCGCAGCGGCGGACGGTCGGCGGCCGCCCAGGCGTCAGGAAGTTCCAGTCCGATGTCCGCGGCGTCCGTGGCCGACCAGGCGGTGAACAGCACGCCGTCACCGACGGTCTTCACGACGCGGCCGTGGTGCCGGGCGATCACCTCGGCGGCGGTGCTCTCGAAGTCCTCCACCATCGCGCCCAGCTCGCGGCCGCCCATGCCGCGGCTGCGGGAGGTGTAGCCGACCAGGTCGGCGAACCCCACCGCCAGCTCCCGCCGGTCGCCGGGGCCGGTGGCCGCGAGCAGCCGGTCGACGTTGGCCACGAGGTGCCGGCGCCAGACGTAGTCCTGCACCTCGCGCAGCCGGGGCAGGAGCGCCTGCGCGGCCGCCACCGCGCGCTCGGTGGTCGCGGCCGGGTCCTCGCCGGCCTGCGCGCCGCGGAGCAGCGCGTCGGCCAGCATGTCGGTCTGCCAGTCGGCCAGCCGGGACAGCGACTGCCCCATCGCCCGGGCGATGGAGGCCTCGCTCTCCGGGTCGACGAAGCCGGAGTCGATCAGTGTCGACAGCACCCCGAGAGCGGCGATGTCGGCGTCGGTGAAGGCGGGGTCGTCGTCGGCGGCGTCGGGGAAACCCAGCGCCCGCCAGAGCCGCTGGGTCCGCTCCGGCGGCATACCCGCCATCCGGCCGACCTCCAGCCGGGTGTACCGGCGCGGCCCGCCGAGCAGGAGCCGCTCCAGCGCCTCCCGGGCGCCGGGGTCCGGACCCTCCCCGGGATCAACCATGCCCGTCGCAGACCTCAGTCGGTGGTGTGCACGATCAGCGCACCGCGACCGCGGGTGGCATCGGCCGGCACGGAGCCCAGCAGCCGGCCGACCAGCGTCGCCCCGCAGGCGCCGGCCAGCGCTCCTGCCCGGGCGACGGCGCGCAGCGAGGACTGCGAGCCGTCGGTTCCGACGACGACCGTGGAGTAGGCGGTCACGGGCTCGCTCACGGCGGGCACTCTAGGGGACGACGACCGCCCGTGTGCCCGGGGTCACGCGGGCGGGGCCGGTGCGGCCGGCCAGGAGCGCCACCGCGGCGAGCAGCAGCGGCAGCAGCGCCAGCGCCGCGGAGAGCCCCACCAGCTCGGCCAGGCCCCCGATCGCCGGCGGGCCGAGCAGGAAGCCGAGGTACCCGGGGGTGCTCACCGCGGCGAGCGCCGGCCCGGCCTCCGGCTCGCCCTCCGCCGCGGCGGAGAAGACCAGGGGGACCGTGCAGGCCAGCCCGGCCCCCAGGGCGGCGAAGCCGACCAGCACCACGGCGACGGTCGGACCGGCGACCACCAGCACCCCGCCGGCCGTGGCCACCAGTGCCGAGGTGCGGACGGTGCGGACCCTCCCCCACGCAGCGACGACGCGGTCGCCCGCCAGCCGGCCGGCCACCATCGTCAGGCTGAAGGCGGTGAACGCCAGCCCCGCCACCCCGGCGGAGGCACCCAGTTCGTCGCGCAGGTGGACCGCGCTCCAGTCGCCGACCGCGCCCTCCGCGAGGAGGACGACCAGCGCGATGAGGGCCAGCGGCAGGAGCCGGCCGCGGGGCCACGCGAACAGCGGCCCCGCCTCCCCCTCGGTTCGTTGCTCCCGCAGCAGCGCCGGGAACAGCGGCGCGGTCAGGAGCAGCAGCGCCAGGCCGGTGCCGCCCAGGTGCCAGGGCAGCCCGACGTCCCCCGCCGCGGCCAGCGAACCGGTCAGCGACCCCACCAGGGCCCCGGCCGAGAACGCCGCGTGGAACGACGACATCACCGGCCGGGCGAGCGCCCGCTCCACCGTGACGGCCTGGGCGTTCATGGCCACGTCCAGGCCGCCGAACGCCAGCCCGAACACCAGCAGCGCCGGGACCAGCCAGGGCAGCGACGGCGCCAGCCCCAGCAGGACCGGGACCGCGAAGAAGGCCAGCGCGGTGGCCACCGTCGTCGTCCGGCTGCCGAGCCTCGCGCTGAGCGCACCGACCAGCGGCATGGCGATCAGCGCCCCGACCGCCGGCACGAGCAGGGCGCCGCCGAGTGCTGCGTCGGAGAGCCCGAGGGCGGTCTTGACCGCGGGGATCCGCACCGCCCAGTTCCCGAAGAGGGCACCGTTCGCCGCGAAGACGACGGTCACCGCCAGCCGCGCACGCCCCAGCCGCACCGGTCCCACGCACCCAGTCGACCACGTGGCGGGGAACGTGCACCCACGGGCTCCCGGAAGGTCACCCGCGTGCGCTTGGATGGGTGGGGAACACGGGCCAGCAGACGAGGAGAGCGACATTTCCACCGCCCCCGCCCCCACGACCGGCCCCGTGCGGGTCGAGGTCCAGGGGCTCACCAAGTCCTTCGGCGCCGTCCGGGCGGTGAGCGATCTCGGGTTCACCGTCGAGCCGGGCACCGTCACCGGGTTCCTCGGCCCCAACGGCGCGGGGAAGACCACGACGCTGCGCATGCTGCTCGGGCTCGTGCAGCCCGACGCGGGCACCGCCACGTTCAACGGCACCCCGTACGCGGGCCTGCGGGAGCCGATCCGCACCGTCGGGGCGGTCCTGGAGACGGCGTTCCACCCCGCCCGCTCCGGCCGCAACCACCTGCGCGTCTACTGCCGCGCCGCCGGGCTGCCGCTGCAGCGCGCGGACGCGGTGCTGGCCCAGGTCGGCCTGGCCGACGCCGGCGGCCGCCGGGCGGGCGGCTACTCCCTCGGCATGCGCCAGCGGCTCGGTCTGGCGACGGCGCTGCTGGGCGACCCCGCCGTCCTCGTGCTCGACGAGCCCGCCAACGGGCTGGACCCCGAGGGGATCCAGTGGCTGCGCGGCTTCCTCCGCCACCTCGCGCACGAGCAGGGCCGCACCGTGCTGGTCTCCAGCCACCTCCTCGCCGAGGTCGAGCAGACCGCCGATCGCGTCGTCATCGTCGGCGCCGGCCGGCTGGTCCGCGAGGCCTCGATGGAGCAGCTCCGCTCCGGCGCCGAGAGCGGCGGCACGGTGCTGGTGCGCAGCCCGGAGATCGCGCGGCTGGCCGAGTCGCTGCGCGCCGCGGGCATGCCGGTCACCCTCGACGGCGACTCCCTGACCGTCTCCGGCCGGACCACCGCCGAGGTCGGCGCCCGCGCCTTCGCCGCCGGGGTGGAGCTGCACGAGCTGCGCTCCCGCACCAGCGGCCTCGAGGAGATCTACTTCCAGCTCACGGCCGGCCAGGAGCAGTACGCCGCCGGCGCCACGTCCCCGGAGGTCTCCCGATGACCGACCTCGTCCGCGCCGAGTGGACCAAGCTCTTCACCACCCGGGTGTGGATCGGGCTGCTGATCGGCGCCTGCGTCCTGGCCGGCGGTTTCACGGCACTGTTCACCGCCCTGGCCGGCGTGGAGCAGCAGGGCCAGCCGGGACTGCCGGCGGTCGGCACCCCCGCCTACGAGGAGCTGATCTTCTCCGTCGGCTCCAACGCCAGCGTGCTGCTGCTCATCCTCGGCATCATCGGGATGACCCAGGAGTACCGGCACCGCACCGCGACCCCCACCTTCCTGACGACCCCGCACCGCGGCCGGGTGGTCGGCGCGAAGCTGCTCGCGTACGCGCTCGTCGCCCTCCCGTTCGCGCTGGTGGTCCTGGCGGTCAACGTCCTGGTCGCGGTCGTCTACGCGGGTGCCCGCGGGGCCACGCCGTCCCTGGCCGGGGACAACCTGCGCACCATCGCCCTGTCGGGTCTGGTGCTGGTCCTGTTCACCGTGATCGGCGTCGGGGTCGGCGCGCTGCTGCGCAACCAGGTCGGCGCGATCGTCGGTGCGCTGGTCTACCTCTACGTCGTGGAGCCGATCGTGGCCTCCGTCGGGGCCATCCAGGCGGCCTACAAGTGGCTGCCCGGCGGGGCGGTGCAGGCCCTCACGTCCGACTTCGAGGCACCCGAGTTGCTGACGCCGTGGCAGGGCGGCCTCCTGCTGCTCGGTTACGGTCTCCTGGCGGCGTTCCTGGGCACCTTCCTGGCGGTCCGCCGCGACATCGCCTGAGGCGCCAGCGGCAGGCCTACGACCCCTGCTCCGGTCGAACAGCAGCCCCGAACGCAGAACGGAGAACGCGTGACCACTCGCATGACGGTCCAACGACTCGGCCGGCTGATCGCCGACGGGGAGACAGATGCCGTCCGGACGGCGGTCGCCGAGTCGCCTCAGCTGGTCCAGGGCACCGTCGAGCGCGACGGCCAGGACGGCTGGACCCCGCTGCACCTGGCGGTCGCCTGCGACCGGGTCGACGTCGTCCGCGTGCTGGCCGGGGCGGGCGCCGACCTCTCGGCCCGCACCGACCAGCACCGCACGCCGCTGCACCTGGCGCTCGAGCACGCGCCCGGGCTGGTCCCGGTGCTGGTGGAGCTGGGCGCGGTGGTCGACGCCCCCAGCGCGGCCTACCTCGACGACGTCGACCGGCTCACCGCCGAGCTCGACGGCGGCGCGGCGCTGACCGACCCGGCCACGGGGGTCGACCTGCTCGCGTGGGCCGCGTTCGGCGGCGCCGCCGGCACCGCCCGGCTGCTGCTGGCACGCGGCGCCGACCCCGATGGCGGCGCGCTGCACGCGGCCGCCACCGGCCGCAGCGCGGAGCTGGTGCGCCTCCTCCTGGACGCCGGCGCGGACGTCGACCGCCGGGATCCCGACACCGGCCGCACGCCGCTGCACGCGGCGGTCGCGGCGGGCGCCACGGGGGACGTGCCCGAGATCGTCCGGCTGCTGCTGGACGCGGGAGCCGACGTCAACGCCACCACCCACGACGGTGCCAGCGCGCTGGACATCAGCCGCGTGGCGGCGGCCCGGCACCGGCGGGCCGACGAGCACGAGGCCAGCGGCAACGACGCCCTGGTCGAACTGCTCGTGGCCCACGGCGCGACGCACTGACCACCATGCGGGACGGGCGCGCGGTTCCCGCTCCGTGCCGGGTCGGCGACCCGGCACGGGCGTAGACTCGACACCCGGTCCAGCGACGCCCCTCAGACGCAGCCCCAAGACGAAGAAGGCACTCGACCCCGTGTCAAGCGTGAACTCATCCCGCCCGTCGTCCACCTCGTCCCCGGTCGCCGGTTTCGGCACCAACGAGTGGCTGGTCGAGGAGATGTACCAGCAGTTCCTCGCCGACCCGTCCAGCGTCGATCAGGCGTGGCACGAGTTCTTCGCCGACTACCGGCCGGGCAGCCCCGTCGGTGGCGGTGACCGCGAGCAGGCGCCGCCCGCCAAGGGCGCCCCCGCACCGGCGTCCCCGCCGCAGTCCGCTCCGGCGCCCAGCGCGGCGCCGGAGCCCGCCGGCGCGGCAGCGCCGGACGTCCAGCGCCCGGCCGCCGGGTCCGAGCCGACCGGGAGCGCACCCGTGCAGAAGAGCAACCCGAAGCCCGCCGCCCCCGCGCAGAAGGCCGCCCCCGCGGAGAAGGCCGCTCCCGCCGCCAAGCCGGCGCCCAAGCCGTCGGCCGGCGACGGCAAGCAGTCCCCGCTGCGCGGCGCTGCCGCCGCGGTGGTCAAGAACATGAACGCCTCGCTGACCGTGCCGACGGCGACGAGCGTGCGCGCGGTCCCGGCGAAGCTGCTGGTCGACAACCGCATCGTCATCAACAACCACCTGGCCCGCGCACGCGGGGGCAAGGTCTCCTTCACGCACCTGATCGGCTACGCGCTGATCCGGGCGCTCGACGCGTTCCCGAACATGAACAGCGCCTTCGCCGAGGTCGACGGCAAGCCGGTGCTGGTGGCGCCCGAGCACGTCAACTTCGGGCTCGCCATCGACCTGCCCAAGCCCGACGGCTCGCGGTCCCTGGTGGTGGCGTCGATCAAGGCCGCCGAGGAGATGGACTTCGCCGCCTTCTGGGCCGCCTACGAGGACATCATCCGGCGCGCCCGGAACAACAAGCTGACGATGGAGGACTTCTCCGGCACCACGATCAGCCTGACCAACCCGGGCACGATCGGCACCAACCACTCGGTGCCGCGGCTGACCGCCGGGCAGGGCGCGATCATCGGCGTGGGGGCCATGGAGTACCCCGCCGAGTTCCAGGGGATGAGCCCCGAGGTGCTCACGGACATGGGCGTCTCGAAGATCATCACGCTCACCTCGACCTACGACCACCGGATCATCCAGGGCGCGGAGTCCGGCGACTTCCTGCGCAAGCTGCACTCGCTGCTGCTGGGTGAGGACGGCTTCTACGACGAGGTCTTCCGCTCGCTGCGGATCCCCTACGAGCCGGTGCGCTGGATGCCGGACGTGCGGGTCACGCGCGAGGGGCAGATCGACAAGGAAGCCCGGGTCATCGAGGTCATCGAGTCCTACCGGCGCAACGGCCACCTCATGGCCGACACCGACCCGCTCGAGTTCAAGGTCCGCACCCACCCCGACCTCGACATCCTCCAGCACGGTCTCACCCTGTGGGACCTGGACCGGACGTTCCCGGTCGGCGGTTTCGCCGGTGAGCGGCTCATGCCGCTGCGGGACATCCTCGGCGTGCTGCGCAACTCCTACTGCCGCACGGTCGGCGTGGAGTACATGCACATCACCGATCCCGAGGAGCGCGAGTGGCTCCAGCAGCGGATCGAGATCAAGCACGAGCAGCCCGACCGCGAGAAGCAGAAGCACGTGCTCGGCCGGCTGAACGCCGCCGAGGCGTTCGAAACCTTCCTGCAGACGAAGTACGTCGGGCAGAAGCGGTTCAGCCTGGAGGGCGGGGAGTCGGTCATCCCGATCCTCGACGAGGTGCTCATCGCCGGCACCGACCACGGGCTCGACGAGGTCGCGATCGGCATGGCCCACCGCGGCCGCCTCAACGTCCTGGCCAACGTGCTCGGCAAGAGCTACGCCAAGATCTTCGGTGAGTTCGAGGGCAACATCGACCCGGGCACGGTCCAGGGCTCCGGCGACGTGAAGTACCACCTCGGCGCCACCGGGACGTTCCGCAACCCGTTCCGCACCGACGCCGAGATCGCCGTCTCGCTGGCCAGCAACCCGTCCCACCTGGAGACGGTCAACCCCGTCCTCGAGGGCATCGTCCGCGCGAAGCAGGACATGATCGACAAGGGCGAGCAGGGCTTCACGGTCCTGCCGCTGCTGCTGCACGGCGACTCCGCGTTCGCCGGCCAGGGCGTGGTCCAGGAGACGCTGAACCTCTCCCAGCTCCGCGGCTACCGCACCGGCGGCACCGTGCACGTCGTCATCAACAACCAGGTCGGCTTCACCACCAGCCCCGGCTCGGCGCGCTCGACGCTCTACTCGACCGACGTCGCGCGGATGGTCAACGCCCCGATCTTCCACGTGAACGGGGACGACCCCGAGGCCTGCGTGCGGGTGGCCCGGCTGGCGGTCGAGTACCGGCAGCAGTTCAAGAAGGACGTCGTCATCGACCTCGTCTGCTACCGCCGGCGCGGGCACAACGAGGGTGACGACCCCTCGATGACCCAGCCGCAGATGTACGACATCATCGACCGCAAGCGCTCGGTCCGGAAGCTCTACACCGAGGCGCTGGTCGGTCGCGGCGACATCACGCTCGAGGAGGCCGAGGAGGCCCTCAAGGACTACCGCGGCCAGCTGGAGCGCGCCTTCGCCGAGACCCACGACGCGCAGGACTCCTCCAAGCCCGAGCCGGTGATGGACCCGCGCACGCCGCAGGAGTCCACGGTGCAGACGGCCGTCACGCAGGAGGTCCTCAAGACCATCGGTGACGCGCACGTCTCCTTCCCGCCGGACTTCACGCCGCACCCGAAGCTGCAGAAGATGCTGGAGAAGCGGGCCGCGATGGCCAGCGAGGGCGGCATCGACTGGGCCATGGGCGAGTTGCTGGCGTTCGGCTCGCTGCTGATGGAGGGCGTGCCCGTCCGGCTGGCCGGGCAGGACTCCCGCCGCGGCACCTTCGTGCAGCGCCACTCGGTGCTCATCGACCGGGAGAACGGCGCGGAGTACACCCCCCTGGCCAACCTGACCGAGGACCAGGCGAAGTTCTTCGTCTACGACTCGCTGCTGAGCGAGTACGCGGCGCTCGGCTTCGAGTACGGCTACTCGGTGGCCAACACCAAGGCACTGGTGCTCTGGGAGGCCCAGTTCGGCGACTTCGTCGACGGCGCCCAGATGGTCATCGACGAGTTCATCAGCTCCGGCGAGGCCAAGTGGGGCCAGCGCTCCGGCGTCGTCCTGCTGCTGCCGCACGGCATGGAGGGTCAGGGTCCCGACCACTCCAGCGGCCGCATCGAGCGGTTCCTGCAGCTGTCGGCGGAGAACAACATGACCGTCGCCAACTGCACGACCCCCGGCAACTACTTCCACCTGCTCCGCCGTCAGGCGCTGTCGGACGTGCACCGGCCGCTGGTCGTCTTCACGCCGAAGTCGCTGCTGCGGGCGAAGGCGGCGGTCAGCCCGGTCGCGGACTTCACCGAGCAGAACTTCCGCCCGGTGCTGCCCGACACGGGGGTCGGTGGGGAGGCCCTGGACGCCGGCGCGGTGAAGCGCGTGCTCCTCTGCAGCGGCAAGGTCGCCTACGACCTCATGGCACAGCGGGAGTCCGACGGCCGCGCCGACACCGCGATCGTGCGGGTCGAGCAGCTGTACCCGCTGCCGGCCGAGCAGATCCGCACCGAGCTGGAGCGCTACCCGAACGCCACCGACGTGGTGTGGGTGCAGGAGGAGCCGGCGAACATGGGCGCCTGGCAGTTCATGGCCGTCAACCTGCCCGAGGAGCTGCCGGAGGGGCGGAAGCTGCGTCGGGTCAGCCGCCGGGCGTCGGCCAGCCCGGCGGTCGGCTCGGCGAAGGTGCACGAGGTCGAGCAGCGCAAGCTGGTCGCCGAGGCCTTCGCCGGCTGACCTGGCCGGCTGAGCCGGCACCGGACCGTGCGACGCCCGGTCCCCGATCCGCTCGGGGACCGGGCGTCGTAGGTTCTGGGGCATGTACTTCACCGATCGGGGCCTCGAGGAGCTGGCCGGACGGCGCGGCGAGGAGCAGGTGACCCTGGCCTGGCTGGCCGACCAGATGCAGGCGTTCGTCGACCAGCACCCCGACTTCGAGGTGCCCGTGGAGCGGCTGGCCACCTGGCTGGCCCGCGGCGGCACGGACGACGACGACCTCGACGAGTGACCGGCCCCGCCGCGGGCGCGGATCTCCCGCTGTCGCGGGTGCGTGTCCGGGCCGACGTCGCCGATCCCGACGCCTGGTTCTGGGACCTGCCGGGCGTCGCCCAGCTGCGCTCCGGCGGGATGGAGCTCGCTCCGCTGACGGTGGTCGTCGGGGAGAACGGCAGCGGCAAGTCCACGCTGCTGGAGGCGGTCGCCCGTGCGTGGGGCGCGTCGCTCACCGCGCAGGTGAAGCACTGGGGGCCGTTGGCCCCGGCCGTGGACGACTCGGAGCTGCACCGTGACCTGCTGCTCGACGGCCAGCGCCCACGGCCGCAGGGAGGCGTCTGGCTCCGGGCGGAGGCCATGCACGACCACTTCGCCGGGATGGACGCCTCCCCGGCCACCCGCGCCTTCGACGGCGTGCCGCTCAACGCGCGCTCCCACGGCGAGGGCTTCCTGGCCTTCCTCGAGTCCCGGACCCTCGAGCGCGGGCTGTGGGTGCTCGACGAGCCGGAGTCGGCGCTGTCGTTCCGGTCGTCGCTCCGGCTGATGGCGCTGCTGCACGGCGTCGCCGGCACCGGATCCCAGGTGCTGCTGGCCACCCACTCCCCCGTGCTGGCCGCGCTCCCGGGCGCCCGCGTCTACGAGCTGGACGAGACGGGGTTCGCCGAGCGCCCGTGGGCCGAGCTGGACCTGGTGCGCGACTGGCAGACCTTCTTCGCCGCGCCCGAGCGGCTGCTGCGCCACCTGCTCGACGACTGATCGACGGGGACACGCCGCAGCGCCTGCCCGGCCGCGGCTCGGCGCGGCGGCACGCTGGGCACGTGCTCGGTCACTCCCACGCGCTCTCCGGCCTGGCCGCAGGCGCCGCCACCCTGCCGTGGGCCCCCGTGCAGGGAGCGGTCGGCCAGGCGGCCTGGGTCGCCGCCGTCGGCGGCTTCGCGATGCTGCCCGACCTCGACCACCGCAACTCCACCGTCTCGGACATGTGGGGCCCGGTCACCGACGTGCCCGCGGGCGCGATCGGGGCGCTGTCCGGCGGGCACCGCTGGGGCACCCACGACGCCGTCCTCGCCCCGATCGCCTTCGGAGCGCTGGCCATGGCGGCCTCCGGCGCGTTCTGGTCCAGCCTGCTGCTGCTCGCGCTGGCCATCGGGCTGGCGCTGCGCGCCCTGCACTTCGTCATCCCCGGTCGCACCGAGACCACGATCCTGGGCAACCTGGTGCTGTCGTGGGGCGGCGCCTGGCTGCTGCTGGACCACACCACCTCCCCGTCCTGGCTGCCCTGGGCGGTCGCGGCCGGTGTGCTCACCCACATCGCCGGCGACGCGATCACCACCGCCGGGGTGCCGGTGCCGCTGCTCTGGCTGGGGAAGCGCAAGCGGCTCGCGCTCTCCCCCATCCGCACCGGCGCGACCGTGGAGCGGGTGGCCCTGGTGCCGCTGTTCGTCGTCGCCACCGTCGTGCTCGCCTACACGAACACCGAGCTGCACCTGGCCGTCGACCGACTGCTCACCGCCGGCTGAGTTCGGCAGCACGGTGCGCCAGGTGTGCGGAGGTCCGAGCGGGGCCATCGGGCCGGACCGGCGCCGGACGCCGGCACCGGAGCCGTCCGCCGGCTGCGCGCTCGCCGAGGCCGAGCACCTCGCCATCTGCGGGAACACTCCGCAGCTCCCCGCCGAGCCGGGCGCCCCGGGCAGCGACTGGCGCCCCACCGTCGACGTCACCACACCCGGAGGTCCGCGATGCCTCGTCCCGATCCCCGCCACGACCCCTGGCACGCCCCGGACCCGAACTTCCTCGGCGAGCAGTCCCAGGGCACCCCGGGCAACCACGCCGGACCCGACCTGGCCCTCGCGCGGCTGCTGGGCTGGTTGCTCGGCCGCAGGGACGGCCGCACCACCCGCCAGGCCGTCGAGGCCCGCGCACGGAAGGCCCGACTCAAGGCCGAACGCAAAGCCGAACGCAAGGCCGAACGCAGGGCCGCCAAGCGCTCACGTTGACCTGGCGACGCTGTCAGCGGGGGTCAGGGCGTGCGGACGGCGCAGCACACCATGCTGTCGAACTCGGCACCGGCTGGGCACAGCTCACGGGCGGGGGTTGGTGCGCGTCCACCCTCGGTCGTCCCGCCGGGCTCCCTGGGCGGCCCGGCAGCGGCGGCAGACCTCCTGCACCTCCTCGGCGTGCCGGCCCGACTCCGGCTGCACGTCCGGCCAGCCGACGTGCGGGAAGCGGGTGAGCCGCGAGCGGTGCAGCGACAGCCCGCAGGAGGTCTCGTTGCGCCCGCGTTCCCAGGCGTGCACCTCCCCGGCGGGGTACCGGATCCCGTCG
The DNA here is from genome assembly GCF_054050995.1 of Blastococcus sp. SYSU DS1021. Classification (NCBI taxonomy): domain Bacteria; kingdom Bacillati; phylum Actinomycetota; class Actinomycetes; order Geodermatophilales; family Geodermatophilaceae; genus Blastococcus; species Blastococcus sp. SYSU DS1021. The sequence continues at coordinate 58,444 of NZ_JBJHAL010000011.1, forward strand.
TCGGGATCGACCCACTGACCCGAGGCGGCGACGGCCGCCCTGCTGGCTCCCATGCGCGGTTCGGTACCCACGATCGGCCCCTGGGACAAACCGCTCGCCGTGATCGGCCGGGACCCGCAGACTCCAGGGGTGGAAAGACTGTCCGACAAGCTCCTGAACTGGGCGAGCATCCTCGACGACGAGACCCGCCGGCAGGCCGAGCGCACCGCCTCCCTCGACATCGTCGACCCCCACGTGGCGCTCATGCCCGACGCGCACCTCGGCAAGGGCGCGACCGTGGGGTCGGTGCTGCCGACGCGCGCGGCGATCATCCCGGCGGCGGTCGGCGTCGACATCGGCTGCGGCATGATCGCCGTCCGCACACCCTGGTCGGTGGACGAGGTGCGGGCACGTGGCCCCCTGGCGCCGCTGCGCGGGGACATCGAGCGGGCGGTCCCGCTGTCGGCGGGCCGGTACAACAAGAAGCTCACCGCGACCGCCCGGCGGCGGGTGGAGGAGCTGGAGGCGAAGGCCGAGGAGCTCGGCGACCGCGTGCTGGCCTCGGTCACGACGACGGCGCCGAACTGGGCGATGCAGCTGGGCAGCCTCGGTTCCGGCAACCACTTCATCGAGGTGACCGCCGACGAGCGCGACCGCGTCTGGCTGTTCCTGCACTCGGGCAGCCGCGGAGTGGGCAACAAGATCGCCCAGAAGCACATCGCGATCGCCCAGGAGCGGGCCCGGCGGGACGGCCTGGACCTGCCCGACCGCGACCTCGCCTGGCTCGACGAGGGCACTCCGGAGTTCGACCGGTACGTCGCCGAGCTGCGCTGGGCGCAGCACTTCGCGCTGCTCAACCGCGAGGAGATGATGGACCGGGTCGCCGACTGCCTGGCCCGGCACATGCGGGCCGACAGCACGCCGGAGCTCGAGCGGATCAACTGCCACCACAACTTCAGCCAGCACGAGAAGCACTTCGGCGAGCAGCTGTGGGTGTCGCGGAAGGGCGCGATCCAGGCGGAGAAGGGGCAGGCGGGGCTCATCCCCGGCTCGATGGGGACGGCGAGCTACGTCGTCACCGGCCTGGGCAACCCGGAGTCGCTGAACAGCTCGCCGCACGGCGCCGGCCGGGTGTTCTCGCGCACGAAGGCGCGCAAGACGTTCACCCGGGCCCAGCTGGAGGAGTCGATGCGCGGCATCGAGTGGCGGCACAGCGACGCGTTCCTCGACGAGATCCCCGCCGCCTACAAGGACGTGGACGTCGTCATGGCCGACGCGGCCGACCTGGTGGAGGTGCGCCACACGCTGCGCCAGCTGGTGAACGTGAAGGGCGACTGAGCCGCTACCGTGCAGCACTTGTGACGGCCGTCTCACCTGGTCCCCGGCTCGACCGGGGCGTCCACCTCGGGTACGCGCTGGGCTCGATCGGGACGGCGGCGTTCGGCACGGTGCCGGGGCTGCTGCTCCTGTACTACCTGACCGACGTGCTGGGCGTGGCCGCCGGGGTCGCGGGTCTGGTGGTGTTCCTGCCCAAGGCGTGGGACGTCTGGCTCAACCCGTGGATCGGCAGCCGGTCGGACCGCACGGTGAGCGGCTGGGGGCCCCGCCGGCCGTGGATGCTGGCCGGCGGGGTCACCCTGCCCCCGCTGTTCGTGCTCGTGTTCGCCGGCCCCGGCGCCCCGCCCTGGGTGGCCGCCACCTGGGTCGCGGTGACCTTCCTGCTGGCGGCCACCGCCTACGGGCTGTTCCAGGTGCCCTACGTCGCCCAGCCGGCGGAGATCACCGACGACCCGGGTGAGCGGGCCACCCTGATGTCGTGGCGCGTGGCGGCGCTCGCCGTCGGCATCCTGCTCGCCGGCGCCGGGGCGCCCGCCGTCGTCGACCTGGCCGGCGGCGGGCGCGGCGGTCACCTGGCGATGGCGGTCTTCGTGGCCGTGCTGCTGGCGGTCGGCATGCTGGGCGCGGTCGCCGGGACCCGGCGGGCGCCGACGCTCACCCAGGTGCGCAGCGAGGAGCGGCTGGGCGCCGCGCTGGCGCTGGCGTGGCGGTCCCGGCCGTTCCGGGTGCTGCTCACCGGGTTCGTCGTCCAGGCGCTGGGGATCGGCGTGATGCTGGCCGGGGTGCCGTACTACTCGCGCCAGGTCCTCGGCGACCCGGCCGCCGGATCGCTGCTGTTCGCCGCGCTGGTGGGCCCGGCGATCCTCGTCATGCCGCTGTGGCTGCGGGTCAGCCGCACCGTGGGCAAGCGCGCCGGGCTGCTCTCCTCGGCCACTCTCTTCGCGGCCGCGGCGGCGGGCCTGGCGGTGGGCGACGCGGGCGGGACCGGGCTGGTGCTGGCCCTCGTCGTCCTCGTGGGGATCGGCTACGCCGGCATGCAGATGTTCCCGCTCGCCATGCTGCCCGACGTCATCGCCGCCGACGAGGCGGCGTCCGGCCGGCGACGGGCCGGCGTGTTCACCGGGGTCTGGACGGCGGCCGAGACCCTCGGGCTCGCGATCGGCCCGGGGCTGCTCGGCGGACTGCTCGCGCTGGCCGGCTACGTCTCCTCCACCGGTGGGGAGACGGTGACCCAGTCCTCGACCGCGCTCACCGCCGTCCGGCTCGGCTTCAGCGTGCTGCCCGCCGTGCTCGTCCTGGCCAGCCTGCCCGTGCTCGCCCGCTACCGCCTCACCCCCGCGACCGCCCAGGAGGTCCCCGCGTGAACCCGCAGGACGTGCTCGCCGAGCTCACCGCGTTGCAGGCCGGCGACGTGCCCACCCACGGGGGCGCCACCATGGCCTACGTCTACGACTCCGGCCGGGCCGAGGTCGAGGAGCTGGCGGCGGCCGCCCAGGCGGCGTTCCAGTGGACGAACGCGCTGGACCCGACCGCCTTCCCCAGCGTGGCCCGCATCGAGAACGACCTGGTCGGCGCCGCGCTCGGACTGCTCGGCGGCGGGCCTGATGCCGTGGGGACGCTGACCAGCGGCGGCACCGAGAGCTGCGAGCTCGCCGTCCTCGCCGCGCGCGAGCAGTGGCGGGCGCGGGGCGGGGCCGGACGGCCCCGGCTGCTCCTGCCGGTCACCGCCCACGCGGCCTTCCGCAAGGCCGCGCACCTGTTCGGGGTGGAGGTCGTCGACATCCCCGTCGACGCGGAGACCTGCCGCGCCGACCCGTCGGCGGTGGTGCGGCAGCTGGACGAGCGCACCGTGCTGGCGGTCGTCAGCGCGCCGTCCTACCCGCACGGAGTGCTCGACCCCGTGGGGGAGATCGCCGGGCTCGCGGCCGGCGCCGGGGTGCCCTGCCACGTGGACGCCTGCATCGGCGGCTGGGTGCTGCCCTTCCTGGACGACGTCCCGGAGCCCTTCGACCTGTCGGTACCGGGGGTGACGTCGCTGTCGGTGGACCTGCACAAGTACGGCTACGCGCCCAAGGGCGTCTCGGTCCTGCTGACCGCCACCCCCGAGCTCCGGCACGCGCACTGGTTCACCACCGCCGGCTGGCCGGGCTACCCGGTGGTCAACCCGACCCTGGCCGGCACCCGCCCGGCCGGGGCCATGGCGGCCGCCTGGGCGGTGCACCGGTGGCTGGGCGACGACGGCTACCGGGAGCTCGCCGCCCGCGCGCGCCGGGCCACGTGCGCCCTGGTCGAGGGCGTGGGCGACATCCCCGGGGTGCGCGTGGTCGGGCGCCCCGCCACCACGCTCGTGGCGCTGGCCGCGGACGGCCCGGACGGCGTGGACGTCCTCAACCTCGCCGACGAGATGACCGCCCGCGGCTGGCTGCTGCAGCCGCAGCCGCCCTTCACCCAGGACGATGGGGACCTCCCGGCCACCCTGCACCTCACCGTCACGGCGGCCACCGCCGACCGGGTGACGGCCCTGCTGGCCGATCTCCGCGACGCGGCACGGGCGGCCGCCGCGCTCCCCCGCCCCGTGCCCGATCCCGAGCTGGTGGCGGCGGCCGCCACGATCGACCCCGCGGCGCTGACCGTGGCCGAGGTGGAGGCGTTGCTCGAGCTGGCCGGGATCTCCGGCGGCTCGCTCCCCGAGCGCATGGCCCCGGTGCACGCCCTGGTCGCGGCGCTGCCCCGACCGGTCGCCGAGCGGCTGCTGGCCGGCGTCCTCGGCCGGGTCTACCGGCCCTGATGTCCTTCCGGCCCCGTCCCGGGGCCCGCCCTGAGCGTGCGAAGGGCGGGGAGGACGAGGTCCTCCATCAGCGGGTGACGCCCTGGTCGCGCGCACAGGCCGCCACGGCCTCGGCGACGGCGGTCGCCACCCGGCGGTCCAGCGGGCTGGGCACGATGTAGTCGGGCCGCAGGTCGGCACCGACGACGCCGGCGATGGCCGTGGCGGCCGCGAGCTTCATCTCCTCGGTGATGCTGGTCGCGCCGGCGTCGATCGCGCCGCGGAAGACCCCCGGGAAGGCGAGCACGTTGTTGATCTGGTTCGGCAGGTCGCTGCGGCCGGTGGCGACGACGGCGGCGTACTTGGCGGCCATCTGCGGATCCACCTCGGGCGTCGGGTTGGCCAGGGAGAACACGATGCAGTTCTCCGCCATCGACGCGATCGCCTCCTCGGGGACCGAGCCCCCGGAGACCCCCAGGTAGACGTCGGCCCCGCGCAGCGCCGAGACCATGGAGCCGGCGAACCCCGACGGGTTGGTGTTCTCGGCGAGCCACCGCTTGGTGCCGGTCAGCCCGTCGCGGCCGAGGTGCAGGACGCCGCGCGAGTCGGCCACGGCGATCTCTCCCACCCCCGCCTCGAGCAGGATCTTGGTGCAGGCGACGCCGGCGGCGCCGGCGCCCGAGACGACGACCCGCAGGTCCCCCAGTTCCCGGCCGACCACCGCCGCGGCGTTGCGCAGCGCGGCGAGCACGACGATCGCCGTGCCGTGCTGGTCGTCGTGCATGACGGGGATGTCCAGGCGCTCGCGCAGCCGGGCCTCGATCTCGAAGCAGCGGGGGGCGCTGATGTCCTCGAGGTTGATCCCGCCGAACGACGGCGCGATGGCGGCGACCGTCTCGACGATCTCGTCGACGTCGGTCGTGGAGAGGACGATCGGCACCGAGGAGAGACCGGCGAACTCGCTGAACAGGCAGGCCTTGCCCTCCATCACCGGCAGGGACGCGGCCGGGCCGATGTCGCCGAGCCCGAGGACGGCGGTGCCGTCGGAGACCACCGCGACGACACGGGGCGCCCAGGTGAACCGGCGGGCCAGCTCCGGCTCGGCGGCGATCGCGCTGGACACCCGGGCGACGCCCGGCGTGTACGTGAGGGCGAGGTCGGCGATGGAGCCGATCGAGCGGGTGGAGGACACGGAGAGCTTCCCGCCCTCGTGCACCGCGAACGCCGGATCGGCGGCGAAGCGGTCGGTGCCGACGTGGTCCCCGGAGGCCGGATTTCCGCTCATGGGCACAGCAGCGTAACCACGGCCGGAGGCCGCCCTGTCGCTACGGTGCGCACGTGGAGATCAGCGAGCTCGCCGTGCCCGACAGTTACGTCATCGATCTGACGCCGCACGGGGACACGCGGGGCAGTTTCACCGAGTGGTATCGCGCCGACCTGCTGTCCCAGACAGTGGGACACCCGCTGACCCTGGCGCAGGCCAACCACAGCGTCTCCAGCGCGGGCGCCCTGCGCGGCGTGCACTTCGCCCTGGTGCCCCCCGGTCAGGCCAAGTACGTCTACTGCCCCTCCGGCCGGGTGCTCGACGTCGTCGTCGACGTGCGCGTCGACTCCCCCACCTTCGGCGTGCACGACGCGGTGCTGCTGGACAGCGAGCAGCCGCGCGCGGTCTACCTGGCCGAGGGGCTGGGCCACGCGTTCGTCGCCCTCGCCGACCGCAGCTCGGTCACCTACCTGGTCTCCTCCGCCTACGACCCGGGCCGGGAGTTCGGCATCTCCCCCCTGGACCCCGACTTGGACCTGCCCTGGCCGTCGGGCCTCGATCTCCAGCTGTCGGCCAAGGACCGGAACGCGCCCACCCTCGCCGAGGCGCGCGAGCAGGGGTTGCTGCCGACCATGGCCGAGTGCGCCGCGCGGTACGCCCAGCTACGCGAGGTCTGAGAGCGGACCCGGCGGAGGGGCGTCCGGGAGCCGGCCGGGGCGCGGCCAGAGCCGGCCCACGACGCGGCCGACGGCGACGGCGACACCGAAGGAACGGCTGTCGTCGGTCAGGAACGGGTTGTCCCCCTCGACCCAGCACCCGCCGTCGACGGCGCGGCGCACCCGCTTGACCACCAGCAGCTCCGGTCGGGCCGGGAAGCGGGCCAGCACGACGTCACCGGGGCGGACCGGCCACCCGACGGGCAGCCGCCGCACGACCAGCCGGTCCCCGTGCCGGACGGTGGGTGACATCGACGGGCCGGCCACCCGGGCCAGCACCCAGCGCGCCGGCAGCCCGGGAACGCCCTCCGGACCGCGACCGCCCGACGTGTTCGCGCTGATCACCGGGGGTAGGGTCGCAGAAGATCCAACCCCACGAACCCGGAGGCACCTCTCATGCGTCTGTTCCGCATGTTCTCCGCCGTGGAGGCCACCGCGCACTGCGACCTCCCCTGCGGCGTGTACGACCCGGCCCAGGCCCGCATCGAGGCGGAATCGGTCAAGGCCATCCAGGAGAAGTACCAGAGCAACGAGGACCCGGTCTACCGGACCCGCGCGATCATGATCAAGGAGCAGCGGGCCGACCTGGTCAAGCACCACCTGTGGGTGCTGTGGACCGACTACTTCAAGCCGCCGCACTTCGAGAAGTACCCGCACCTGCACGAGCTGTTCAACAAGGCCACGAAGCAGGCAGGTGCGGCCGGCGGCAAGGGCAGCATGGACCCCGCCGAGGGCCAGAAGCTGCTCGACTACATCGCGGAGATCGACAAGATCTTCTGGGAGACCAAGGCCGCTGCCTGAGCCTCCCGCAGGACCCCTCGGCTGCCGGGCCGCCCACGTGGGCGGCCCGGCAGCCACGTCTCGTGCAGCCCTTCGGGCCTGGCGGCGCCGGGCCTGCGCCTAGGGTTTGCCCATGCGTGATTCGGAGGACTTCGTGATCGACGTCGGGGCCCTCCTGGAGAAGGTCGAGGCCGCGCCGCCCATCGAGGCGGTGGAGGCCGTGACGGACGCCCTGGGCGCAATGGTCGAGGCCCGCAGGGTGACCCTGCTGATCGCCGATTTCACCGGCCGGGCCGTCGTCCGGCTGACATCCGCCGTGCCCGTCGAGGGCGCGCGCGAGCGCGGGGCCGAGCAGGCCGAGACGCTGCCGCTGGACGGCACGGTCTACGAGCAGGTCCTGCGGACGCAGGAGGCCGACGTCCGGGAGTCCGCCGGCGGGGCGGTGATGGTCGTGCCGGTCACCGACCGGGGCGACGCGATCGGCGTGATCGAGATAGAGCTGGCCCGATACCCCTCCCAGAAGGAGATGGCCGACGTCCGCAACGCGGCGCACGCGCTCGCCTACGTCGTCATCGCCGCCCGCAGGCACACCGACGTCTTCGAGTGGGGCCAGCGCACGACGCCGTTCGCGCTGGCGGCGGAGATCCAGCGCCGACTGCTGCCGGCGTCCTACACGTGCGAGGCCGGCCAGTTCACCCTCGCCGGCTGGTTGGAGCCGGCCAGCTCGGTCGGTGGGGACACCTTCGACTACACGCTCGACCGCGACCGCCTCCAGCTGTCGATCACCGACGCCGTCGGCCACCAGGTCTCGGCAGCCCTGCTGGCCACACTCCTGGTCGGCGCCCTGCGCAACGGCCGACGCCGCGGCCTCGACCTCGCCGAACAGGCCAGGTACGCCAACGACTCCCTGGCGGAGAACGCGGACGCCGGGCAGTTCGTCACCGGGCAGCTGGTGGAGGTGGACCTGCACGCCGGCACCGCGACCGTCGTCAACGCCGGGCACGTCCTCCCACTGCGGCTGCGCGACGGCCGGGTGGAGGAGATCGAACTACGGGTCGAACCGCCGTTCGGCGTCGTGCCCGGCAAGTCCTTCGGCGTCCAGCCCTTCCCGCTCGAGCCCGGGGACCGGATCGTCTTCCTGACCGACGGCATGCAGGAGCGCAACGCCGTCGACCTGGACGTCGCCAGGGCTCTCGCCGACACGGCCGACCTTCACCCGCGTGAGGTGGTCCGCGCCCTCGGCCGGGCCGTGCTCAAGGAGACCGGCGGGGACCTCCGCGACGACGCCACGATGATCTGCCTCGACTGGTACGGCGGGCCGCCCCGGTCGCGCACCACCGAGCAGGGGGCCGACCCTGACATCACCTCGCCCCCTGCCTGAACCCGGCGTCCGGACCATCCCGGGCCGGGGCCGGTACGGTCTGAGGACGATGCGCATCGACCGGGCCGGGTGGCCTTTCATCACCGGACCCCTCCTTCCCGCGGCCGGCCTCGGCGTGGCCGGACGCCGGTGGGCCGTCTGGCCGTTCCTGGCCCTCTCGGCCTACATGGCCCTGTTCTTCCGGGATCCCGACCGGCGGTGCGACACCGTGCCGGCCGATCCGGACGACGTCCTCTCCCCCGCCGACGGCGTGGTCATGGTCGCCGGCGAGCCCCAGGAAGGGGTGGCGCCCGACGACGCCCCCGAGGGCGGCTGGCAGCAGATCAGCGTCTTCCTGTCGGTGGTCGACGTGCACGTGAACCGCTCCCCCTACCGCGGCGAGGTCGTGGAGAGCTCCTACCGCAGGGGCAGCTTCCTGGCGGCCTACCGCAAGGAATCGGCGCACCGCAACGAGCGCAGCGAGCTGCGGCTCCGGGACGGCGACCGCACGGTCGTCTTCCGCCAGATCGTCGGGGTGCTGGCGCGCCGGATCGTCACCCGCACCGGGCCGGGCCGCACGCTGGCGACGGGGGAACGCATGGGGCTGATGAAGTTCGGCTCCCGCATGGACGTCTTCGTGCCGCGCGAGTGCACCCTCACCGTGACCAAGGGGCAGCGCGTGCGCGGCGGCGAGACCGTCATCGCCCGCTGGCCCTCGGCCGGCTGAGGGCATCGGCGTGCCCAGCTCCGCGTCCGGTGAGCGCCGTCCGCAGACCCGTCGCACGGCCACCGTCGAGTTCGTCCGCGGTTCCGTGCGGGGAAGCCGGCGCCGCGCGCTGGCCACGCTGCCCAGCCTGTTCACCCTCGGCAACATGCTGTGCGGCTTCGGCGCGATCCTGGTCTCCATCCGCGGTCAGTACACCCTCGCCGCCGTCCTGATCGGGCTCTCGGTGCTGTTCGACATCACCGACGGCGCCGTCGCCCGGCTGGTGGGCGCGGTGACGCCCTTCGGCCTGCAGTTCGACTCGCTGGCCGACCTGGTCTCCTTCGGCCTGGCACCGGCGCTGCTGGCGTTCACGCTGTTCTCCGAGGGCCGCGACGAGTGGGACCCGGTGGGCTGGGTGGTCTGCTTCCTCTGGGTGGCGTGCGCGGCCATCCGGCTCGCCCGCTTCAACACCACCATCGACCCGACGGCGGACAAGCGGTACTTCATCGGCATGCCCAGCCCCGGTGCGGCCGGTGTCGTGCTCGCGTCGGTGTTCGCGTTCGGCGACGACATGCAGGGCCGCGACCGGCTCTGGGTGCTGCTGGTGGTCGCGGTCCCGGCCGTGCTGATGGTGACCAACATCCGGTTCCGGTCCTTCCGCTCGCTGGTCAGCCCCAAGAGCGGTCGCCCCTACGGGCTGGTCGCCACGGCTGTGCTGCTGGTGATCGGTTTCGCGCTGTTCCCCGTCGTCACCGGGTGCCTGCTGGCCTACGGCTACCTGCTCGCCCCGGTGCTCGTCCCGGTGCTCTCCCCGCTGGGCCGGCTGGTGCCCGGACGGCTGAAGGAGGCCCTGTCGTGAGCGTGCGGCCGATCCGGCCCGCCGACGTCCCCGCCGTTGTCGGCCTGGTGCGCGAGCTCGCCGAGTACGAGCGGGCCCTCTCCGAGGTCCGGCTGACCGAGGAGCAGCTCACCGACTGCCTGTTCGGCGAGTCCCCGGCCCTCTTCGGTCACGTGGCCGTGCGCGACGGTCAGGTCGTGGGCATGGCCCTGTGGTTCCTCAACTTCTCCACCTGGCGCGGCACCCACGGCATCTACCTCGAGGACCTCTACGTCCAGCCGCGGCACCGGGGCACCGGCCTGGGCAAGGAGCTGCTCCGCACGCTCGCGGAGGTCTGCGTCGAGCGCGGCTACTCCCGGCTGGAGTGGTCGGTGCTGGACTGGAACACCCCGTCGATCGAGTTCTACCGGGCGGCCGGCGCCGTCCCCATGGACGAGTGGACGGTGTTCCGCCTGACCGACGACGCGCTCGCGTCGTTCGCCTCCGACGACCGAACCTGACCGCGCGGCGCTAGCGTTCGACCCGTGACCACCGAGCGCGGACCGATCGAGTGCTGGCTGACGGACATGGACGGGGTCCTCGTCCACGAGGGGAACGCCCTGCCGGGTGCCAAGGAGTTCCTCGACCGGCTGGTCGAGCGACGGCGCCGGTTCCTCGTCCTGACCAACAACTCCATCTTCACGCCCCGCGACCTCGCGGCCCGGCTCAGCCGGACCGGCCTGCTCGTACCCGAGGAGGCGATCTGGACCTCGGCACTCGCGACCGCCGACTTCCTCGCCACCCAGCTGCCCGGCGGCTCGGCGTACGTCATCGGCGAGGCGGGGCTGACCACCGCGCTGCACGAGGTCGGGTACGTCATGACCGACACCGATCCGGACTACGTCGTCCTCGGGGAGACGCGCACGTACTCGTTCGAGGCGATCACGCGGGCGATCCGGCTGGTGGAGGGCGGCGCCCGGTTCATCGCGACCAACCCGGACGTGACCGGCCCCTCGCCGGAGGGTCCGCTGCCGGCCACCGGCTCGGTGGCCGCGATGATCACCGCGGCGACCGGCGCCAAGCCGTACTTCGTCGGCAAGCCCAACCCGATGATGTTCCGCAGCGCGATGAACCGGATCGAGGCGCACTCGGAGTCGACGATCATGGTGGGCGACCGCATGGACACCGACGTCGTCGCCGGTATCGAGGCGGGCCTGGAGACGGTGCTGGTCCTCTCCGGGTCCACCTCCGCGAGCGAGGTGAGCCGCTTCCCGTTCCGGCCCAGCCGGGTCCTCGACTCCATCGCCGACGTGATCGACCTGGTCTGAAGAAGAACCCCGTCGCCCAACCCCCTACCGGCCCCCTTCAGGAGCCCGCCCCGAGCGTGACAGGGGCGGGGGGACGGACGTCCTCGTTCAGCGGCCGTCGTACGCGAGCCGCGAGTCGGGCGCGGCCAGCAGGTAGAGCACCGCGCCCACCAGCGCCAGGATCGGCAGGCCGATCAGCGGCTGCTGCGCGGAGAAGGCGAACGTGAAGCCGGTCAGCCCCAGGAACAGCTGCATCGCCACCACCGGCGCCCGGGCCCAGCCGGCGACCCGCCACAGCCCTCGCGCGGCGGCCCCGAGCACGCCGGCGGCCAGCGCGGCCAGCACCACCTCGGCGAGCGCGCGGGACACGCTCTGCGGGGCGCCGGTCAACGTGAGGTAGAGCAGCACCAGCGCGCCCACCGCGAACGCCACGGCCTCCAGGGCCACCGCCAGGGCCGCCCGGCGCAGTGACGGCGGCGCCTCCGTCGCCGGCCCGGCGGGGCGCGGCGCCGGCTGGGCGGCGGTGGCGCCGAACAGCCGGTCGGCGAGGCGACGGGGCGGCGGGGTGGGCGCTCCGCGGTCCTCGGTCACGACGGCGAGATTACGCCCGGGCCCGGGCTGCGGTGCCCACCGGACGTCCTGCCGCATCCACGCCGGGCCGCTGGATAGCCTGGCGGCATGCGCGCGCTCGTGGTCGTCAACCCTGCGGCCACGACCACGACCGCCAAGATGCGCAACGTGCTCGTCGGCGCGCTGGCCAGCGAGCTGAAGGTGGACGTCGCCGAGACGACGCACCGGGGGCACGGCCGTGAACTGGGCGCTCGGGCGACCGCCGAGGGCATCGACGTCGTCGTCGCCCTCGGCGGTGACGGCACCGTGAACGAGGTGGTCAACGGCCTGCTCACCGACGGGCCCGGACCGGCCGTGCCGACGCTGGCGGTCGTGCCGGGCGGGTCGACCAACGTGTTCTCCCGGGCCCTCGGCCGGTCGCGCGACCCGGTGGAGGCGACCGCCGAGATCCTCGCCTCGCTGCGCGCCGGCCGGACGCGGTCGGTGTCGCTGGGCACCGCGAGCGCCACCGGCACGAGCACCGCGGCGGTCACCGGGGTCGCGCCGGAGGCGGCAGAGGCGGTCGCCCGGGCCGACGCCGACGCCGACGGCCCGGGGTGGACCGCCCCCCGGTGGTTCGTGTTCGCCGCCGGCTTCGGGTTCGACGCCGAGGTGATCGCCCGGGTGGAGGCCCATCGCGCCCGGGGGCGCCGGTCGACCGGCGCGCTCTACGTCCGGGAGGGCACCAGCGCCTTCCTGTTCGGGCGGGAGCGGCGACGCCCGGCGATGACGCTCCAGGTGCCCGGCGAGCCACCCGTCGAGGAGCTGTTCCTCTGCCTGGTGTCCAACGTCAGCCCCTGGACCTACCTGGGGGCGCGACCGGTCAACCCGACGCCGCAGGCCTCCTTCGACACCGGGCTGGACGTCTTCGCCCTGGGCCGCATGGGTGCCGCCCGGATGCTGCGCGCCCTGCGGCAGACCATGCGGCCCGAGCCGGATCTGCGCGGACGCGGCCTGCACCGGTGGCACGACCTCCGGGAGCTGACGATCACCGCCGTCCGGCCGCAGGGTTGGCAGGTCGACGGCGACCACCTGGGCACGGCTACCGGCGTCCGGATCACGGACGTCCCGCACGCCCTGCGCGTGATCGCCTGACGGCTCTTCTTGAGCGATCGGCTCTTGAGCGATCGGCACGGCTTTTCCCCCCGCCGGGTGGCGGGCCTAGCACGGGCGTGGTGAGGTTGCTCACGCGGGGGTCAGCGTCGACCCCGATTCGCTTGACAGGCGTCCGGCACGTGAAAACATCGCTGCTGGGACGCAACCTGCCGGTAACAAAGCAGGCAGTCGCTGCCGCCAAGACGCTGGGTGACCGGTGTCGGCCCGGCGATCGCAGACCGAGCAAGGCGACTGACGCACCGACCGCAGACGACATCGAGGAGTACAACGCCATGGACTGGCGCCACCGCGCGCTCTGCCGGGACGAGGACCCGGAGCTGTTCTTCCCGATCGGGACGACCGGCCCCGCTCTCGTCCAGATCGAGCAGGCCAAGGCCGTGTGCCAGCGCTGCCCGGTGGTCTCGTCGTGCCTGGACTGGGCCCTGCGCTCGGGCCAGGACTCCGGTGTCTGGGGTGGGCTCTCCGAGGACGAGCGGCGCGCGCTGAAGCGGCGTCAGGCTCGCACCCGGGTCCACACCGCCTGATCCCGGACCACCACGACGGCCGCCGGGGTTCACCGGCGGCCCACCGCACCACCGCGAACGCACCGACCGCCACGAGGCCGGTCCGGGTCCTCCCGGACCGGCCTCGGCGTCGTCCGGGACGGTGCAGCTCTCACCGCCGCGGCCGGGCGGTGCAGGGCAACGTCAGCACGACCTCGGTGCCCGACCGGCCCTCCAGCGTCCCCATCGTCAGGCTCCCGCCCAGCTCGCTGGTGACCAGCGTCCGCACGATCTGCAGGCCGAGCCCGTCGCTCGTCGCCGGGTCGAAGTCCGGTGGCAGGCCCTGCCCGTCGTCGCGGACCCGGACCCGCAGGTCGTCCCCCTCGCGCTCGGCGACCAGCTCGATGACCCCCGGCTCCCCCTCGGGGAACGCGTGCTCGGCCGCGTTGTGCAGCAGCTCGGTCACGGCGAGGACCAGCGGGGTCGCCGCCGCCGCGGGCAGCTCGCCGAACGAGCCGGTGCGGCGGGTGCGGGCCGCGGGCCCCACGGAGGTCAGGTCACCGAGCATCGGGAGCACCTGGTCCAGGACGTCGTCGACGTCGACGACGTCCTCCCGGCTGCCGGCGAGCGTCTCGTGCACGACCGCGATGGACGCCACGCGGCGCACCGACTCCTCCAGCGCCGCCCGGGCCGCGGGCTCGGTCATCCGGCGGGCCTGCAGACGCAACAGCGCGGCGACCGTCTGCAGGTTGTTCTTCACCCGGTGGTGGATCTCCCGGATGGTCGCGTCCTTGGTGAGCAGCGCCCGGTCCCGACGCCGCACGTCGGTCACGTCGCGGACCAGCACCAGCGCCCCGGGCTCGGCGCCGGGGGCGTGCAGCGGCAGGGCCCGCAGGAGCAGCGTCGCGCTGGCTGCCTCGACGTCCATGGGGTCCAGGTAGCGACCCGCGATCGCCGCGGTGATGCCGGCGGCCGCCGCTTCCCCCGCCACGCGGTCGGTGACCACGCGGCACGTCACCTCCGCGAGGACGGCGCCGGCCAGGTCGCCGACCACCCCGATCCGGCGGTAGGCCGAGAGGGCGTTCGGGCTGGCGTAGGTGACCCTGCCCGCCCCGTCGAGGCGCACCAGCCCGTCCCCCACACGCGGGCTCATCTCCGCGTCCTGCGCCCTGACCGGCGGGAAGGTGCCCGCGGACACCATGAGGCAGAGGTCGGCGGCGATGTCGAGGTAGGTGAGCTCGAGCGTCGACGGCGCCCGCGTCACCGCGAGGTTGGTGTCCTTGGCCAGGACGGCGATCCCCACGCCCTCGTGCCGCACGGGGATGACCTCGCGCCGGCGCGGGGGCGTCCCCGACCGGTCCGGTTCCCCGTCGGTGACCGGCCGCCCGTCGCGGAGCGCCGCGGTGAACGACCGCGCCGCGTCGGCGTCCACCTCGACGCCGACCATGTCCTCCGGTCGGCTGGTCGGCGCGGTGAGCGGGCGGACCTGGGCGACGCACCACCACGATCCCGAGGACAGCGGCACCCAGAGCGTCAGGTCGGCGAAGGCGAGGTCGGCCAGCAGCTGCCAGTCGGCGACCAGCCGCCGGGCGTGGTCGATCTGGGCGGGGCTGGACGCCGTGCCACGGGTGAGGCGCTCCGAGAGGCTGCTCATGGTGCCCCGAGCCTATGGCCCGTCCCGAGGCCCACCCCGAGCGGGCGAGCGGGACCGGGTCCTCTCCTACGCTGCACCGCGTGCCTCCCCTCCCCGCCGTCCGCATCGAGCCGGCGGCCCCCGCCGACCACGACCGCATCGCCGCGCTCACCGTGGACGTGTACGTGCGCGGCGGCCTGGCGTCGGCGGGGTACGCCGCCGAGCTGGCCGACGTGGCCGGTCGTGCGCGGCTGGCCGAGCTGCTGGTCGCCCGCGACGAGGCCGGCCGGCTGATCGGCAGCGTGGCGTTCGTGGCGGGCGGCGAGTTCGGCGAGGTGCTCGAGTCCCCCGACGAGGCCGGTTTCCGCATGCTCGTGGTCGACCCGCGGGCGCAGGGCCGCGGAGTGGGCGCCGCCCTGGTGCAGGCGTGCCTGGCCCGCGCCCGCGCGGCGGGCCGGCGGCGCGTCGTCATCTCCACCGGCACGCGCATGCGCGCGGCCCACCGGCTCTACGAGCGGCTGGGCTTCACCCGGCTGCCGGCGCGCGACTGGACGCCCGCCCCCGGCGTCGACCTGCTCGTCTACACCCGCGACGTCTGAGGCCCCGTCCAGGGGACCGCCCCGAGCCTGCGAGGGGTGGGGAGGACGGGGTCCTTTCTCAGGCGTCGGCGACGGTGGCGATGAGGTCGCCCTCCTGGAGGACCTCGCCCTCGACCACGTGGAGCTCCTGCACGGTCCCCGCGCGCTCGGTGAGCACCGGGATCTCCATCTTCATGGACTCCAGGATCACCAGCGTGTCACCGGCGGACACCCGCGCACCGGGCTCCACCAGGACCTTCCAGACACTGGAGACCATCTCCGCGTGGATCTCCTCGACCGCCACCGGAACCTCCCGCGCCCGCCCGATCATGAGCCCCCATCCAAGCACGGGCCCCGGGCGTCAGGTTCCGGGGAAGGCGCGCCCCTCGGCCAGCCCGCCGAGCACCGCGCAGACCTCGGGGCCGTCGTGCGGCACCCCGGCCCCGGCCAGCCCGGACAGCGCCAGGCCGGCCGCACGCGCCGCCGCCGCGACGTCGTCCGCGCCGGCGCTCACGGTGGCCAGCAGCGCGTCGTACCAGCCGTCCAGCCGGTCACCGGGGTCGTAACCGCTGACCGCGACCAGGTCGACGCCGCCCTCGGCCGCGGGCGGGCGCCCGGAGCCGGGGAGGCGACCGCTGATCCGGCCGGCTCTCCCCGGCGGGAGCGTGGCGCGCAGCTGTGCGACGACCGCCGCCCGCGGTTCGCTGCGGGCCACGGGGCCCGGCCCGGGGACCCGGGGTCCGACGGCGCTGCGCAGCGCCAGCTCGACGGCGTCGACGCCGTGCGACCGCTCGAGCACCGCCATGTCCAGCGAGAAGCCCGCGGCGACCTCGGCCAGCTCGCCGTCGGGGGCGATGCCGACGGTGACCAGCCCGCGCCAGCCCACCTCGGCGAGGCGGTGCGCGGCCGCGGGCAGCTGCCGGGGCTCGCCGGGGGTCCAGGACACCCGTGCGATGCCGGCGGCACGATCCCGGGCCACCGAGGTGGCGAAACGCAGTCCGTCGGCGGTGACCCAAGCGAGAAAGCCGCGTTCGCTGGCCGGCTCCACGCCGTCACCACCGAGGCGTTCCAGCACCTCGGCATCGGGACCGCCCCAGCGCAGCCCCGCCCGGACCACCTCGGCGGCCAGTCGCGCGTTGCCGGCCAGGGCGGGAGGAACCGGGAGCACCGTGTCGGCTCCGCTGCGCCGGGCCGCCTCCACGATCCGGTCGACGGCCAGGTAGGACTCGGCGGCCGGCGCAGGCCCCAGCAGCACTGCGTCGTCGGCCAGGCGGACGTGCCGTGCCGAGCGCTCCGTCTCGCTGTGCACCGCCACCGCCTTGAGGCCGAGCCGCTGGCACGCCCGGACCACGGCGCACCCAGCGGGTCCCCGTCCGGCGACGAGGACGGTCTCGATCCCCAGCTGCGGCACTGCTGCTCCTCCTGCGTTCGCCCTGCCCGGCGCACGGCCGGCTCTCCCCGTGAGAGGCTTGCCGGGTCAGCTTGGCGGGTCCGTCAGCGCGGCGCACCCCGCGTGCGCCGGCTCCGGCCCCCCGCACAACCCACGGGCCGCCCGGCCCACCAGCAAGTATGAGAGGAGGGCAGCGATGTCCAAGCGCGGACGCAAGCGTCGCTCCCGCAAGGGGAACAAGGCCAACCACGGCAAGCGCCCCAACGCCTAGAAGGACCCCGTCCTCCCCACCCTTCGCAGGCTCAGGGTGGGCCCCTGAACGGGGCCGGACGCCAGAGGCCCAGAACCCGTCGGGTTCTGGGCCTCTGGCGTTCGCCCCCCACTCAGGCGGTGGGACGCTCTTCCGAGTGCTCGATCGTCAGCCGCTCGACGCTGACCTGGGTCCCGTCCTCCTCGAACGAGACGCTCGTCAGCTGCATCTTGATGCGGTCGCGCAGACCCGACGGCGGCTTGTCGCCACCGCAGCGTCGCCGGACCAGCGCCTTGAACTCCTGCTCGATGCCGAACTGGCGCAGACAGGGCGAGCACTCGTCGAGGTGCTCGGCGATCACGCCCCGGCGCTCGTCGGAGGTCTCGTGGTCGAGGAACTCGAAGACGTGCGTCAGGACGTCGTCGCACGAGTTGATGTCGAGGGGCTCACCGGCCCCCTGCTGGTCGCTCACGGGCGGGTCGCCTCCTCACCGGCCCCGGCGCGGACGAAGCCCCGCTCCCGGGCGTAGTCGGCCAGCAGCTTCTGCAGCCCTCGGCGACCGCGGTGCAGCCGGGACATCACCGTGCCGATGGGCGTGCCCATGATCTCGGCGATCTCCTTGTAGGCGAACCCCTCGACGTCGGCCAGGTAGACCGCGAGCCGGAAGTCCTCCGGCAGCTGCTGCAGGGCCTCCTTGATGTCGGAGTCCGGCAGGTGGTCCAGCGCCTCGATCTCGGCCGACCGCAGGCCCGAGGAGGTGTGCTCCTCGGCGGCGTAGAGCTGCCAGTCCTGCACCTGGTCGGTGGGGTACTGCTGCGGCTGCCGCTGCTTCTTGCGGTAGCTGTTGATGTAGGTGTTCGTGAGGATCCGGTACAGCCAGGCCTTGAGGTTGGTGCCCTCGGCGAACTGGTGGAACGCGGAGTAGGCCTTCACGAAGGTCTCCTGCACCAGGTCCTCGGCGTCGGCCGGGTTGCGGGTCATCCGCAGGGCCGCCGGGTAGAGCTGGTCCAGGTAGGGCAGCGCGTCGCGCTCGAACCGGGCGTCCCGCTCGGCGCGGGTCTCGGCGAGCTCCGTGCGACTCCCGCCCTCGCGGGCCTCGGGCACCTCCACCGGCGCGCCCTCGGGCAGCTGACCGGGGTTGTCGACCACGGAATCCTCAGGCACCGACCGTCCTCTCCGGGGCCCCCGGACGCGGGGCACCACGTCGGTCAATCCTAGCCGTGCGGCGTCCGGACGGCCCGGGGGACGCCGGTGCACAGCCCGTGCGCGAGTGGTGGAGACGCTGCTGCTCACGGCCGGTGCAACGGCACCGGCGGCCGCGGCCATTCCCGACAGGCCGTGCTCGCTACGCTGCGGCGCCGTGGCGGCAACCCCGGCGGTACGGGTCCTGGAGCAGGCGAACGTGGCCCACACGCTGCACCCGTACGACCCCGAGCACCCGGCCGACCAGGGCCACGGCGAGGCCGCGGCCGCCGCGCTGGGGGCTGATCCGCGGCAGGTGTTCAAGACCCTGGTCACCCGGGTCGACGGCGTCCTCACCGTCGCCGTGGTGCCGGTCAGCGGGACCCTCGACCTCAAGGCGCTGGCCACCGCCGCCGGTGGACGCAAGGCGGCGATGGCCGACCCGGTCGACGCCGAGCGGGCCACCGGCTACGTCCTCGGCGGCATCAGCCCGCTGGGGCAGCGCAAGGCGCTGCCCACGGTCGTCGACGCCTCCGCCCTGGACTTCCCGACGGTGCTGGTCAGCGCCGGGAGGCGCGGGCTGCAGCTGGAGCTGCCCCCGGCCGAGCTGGTGCGGCTGACGCGCGCCCGCACCGCCTCCATCGGACGCTGAGGTCAGGGCGCCGCGTACGGCGTCAGGAGCTGGTCGACCGGGGCGAAGTCGTCGGTCAGCACGCGGGCGTCCCCGATGAACCGGGTCAGCTCCTCCCCCTCCGCCACCTGCCAGGCCAGGTCCCGGCGGGTCAGCGCGGCGGCGATCTCCTCGGCGGGCAGCGGCCGCTGCGACCCCACCGCGATGACGTTGCCGCCGTCCTCCCCCGCCAGGACCGGCGCGCGGGCCAGGAGGACCACGTGCTCGAACACCTCGCGCATCGTGGCCAGCTCGGCGCGCACGAACGACAGCGGTGGGTGGTCGATGAGGTTGACCGCGTAGACGCCGTCGTCGGCCAGCGCCCGGTCGACCAGCTCCAGCGCCTCCCGGGTGGTCAGCTGCCAGGGCACGGAGAGCCCGCCGAAGGCGTCGCCGACGACGAGGTCGCGCTGCCCCGCCGGCTCCTCGGCCAGCCCGACCCGGCCGTCGGCGACCCGCACCCGCAGGTCGGCCGACGTCTCCAGCCCGAGCTGCTCGCGGTCCATCGCGACCACGCCGGGGTCGACCTCCACCACCACGCTCTCGGTGCCGGGCCGCACCTCGGCGAGGTACCGCGGCAGCGTGAGCCCACCACCCCCGACGTGCAGTGCGGAGATGGGCTCGCCCGTGGGGAAGACGGCATCGGTCACCGCGGCGACCGCCCGGATGTAGGCGAACTCCAGGTGGGTCGGGTCGGCGAGGTCGACGTAGGAGTGCCGGAGGGTGTCGAGCATCAGCACCCGGCCCGAGGGCCGCTCCGGATCGGCCACCACCCGCGCGCAGTGGTAGGCCGTCTCCTCCTCGCAGGGGGTCGGGGCGACCGCGGCGAGGCCGGCGCCGACGACGGCCAGGACGAGCAGCCCGGCCGGGACGGTGCGCGGCCCGCCACCGCGCCGCAGGACCACGCCGACCGCCACGCCGGTGAGCACGGTAACCGCACCGGTGGCGACGAGGATGACGCTGCTGGGCAGGACCGCCACGAGCACGAACCCGGTGGCGAACGTCGCCGCGATCCCCCCGAGCGTGCCGATGCCCGACAGCCGCCCGACGACCGCGCCGGTCTCGTCCAGGCTGGCGAGCTGGAGCTTCACGACCATCGGCGGGACGGCGGAGAGCAGCGCCGCGGGCACGACCACGGCGACCGCGGCCAGCAGCAGCACGCCTCCGGCGTCGGCCCCGCTGAGCAGCGAGCCGGTGAACCGGACCAGCGGCAGCACGGCGACGACCAGGGCCCCGCCGGCGATCAGCAGCGGCGCCAGCAGCCGGCGCGGGTCCGTGCGGTCGGCCGTCGCACCACCCAGCCACGCGCCGACGGCGATCGCCGCGAGGGCGAAGCCGATCACGGCGGTGCTCGTCTGGACGGTCACGCCGACGTAGGGCGCGATCAGCCGAAGGCCGACGATCTCCAGCACGAGGACCGCGCCGGAGCTGAGGAAGGTCAGCCCCGCCGCGACCCAGGCCGGCAGCGCGCCGCCCGGTGGTGGGGGTGGCGGCGGCGTGTCGACCGGAGCACCGGCGGATGCCTCGTCCGCTGCCACGTCAGAACAGCGCCGGCTGGTCGGCGGGGGCGTCCACGCCGTCCGCCCGGGCCAGCAGCTCGGGGCCGTTGTTGCGCACGCTGTTGACCGCCGGGCTCACCGGCCGCAGCTCCAGGCCGGCGACGAGCTCCGGCGGGGTGGACCGGGCGAGCTCCACCACGTCCTCGCGTGCGGGGTCCAGCCACTCCGCCCAGCGCTCCCGCGGGAGCACCAGCGGCATCCGGTCGTGGATCTCGGCGAGCGCACCGGTGGCCGGGGAGGTGACCACGGTGCACGTGTAGAGCCGGTCCTCCCCCTTTCCCCAGACCTCCCAGAGGCCGGCCATGGCGAGCACCGACCCGTCCTCGGGGGTGATGAAGTAGGGCTGCTTGGCCGGGGAGTCCAGGCGCTTGGCCCACTCGTACCAGCCATCGGCCGGGACCAGGCACCGCCGCGAGCGCGCCGCGCTGCGGAAGGCCGGCTTCTCGGTCAGCGACTCCGCCCGGGCGTTGAGCATCCGGTTGCCGACCGACACGTCCTTGGCCCACGAGGGCACCAGCCCCCAGCGCACCGCCCGCAGCTCGCGGAACCCTCCACCGGTCGGCACGCCCTCGGCGTCGCGCTCGCGGGCGTGCCGGACGACGTAGACGTCCTTGGTCGGCGCCACGTTGTAGTCGGCGGCCAGCGGCGGCTGCCCGCCGGCCGGGACCGCCTCGAACTCGAGCGCGAGGTCCTCGGGCTTGCGGCTGGCCGCGTAGCGACCGCACATGACGCCTCCTCGAGGGCACGGGGCTGTTCCCCCAGCACTGTAGGTGCGGCCACCGACGAGCCGGCGCCCGTGCGTGTGCCAGCGACCACCGGGTAGGGGCCCCCTGTCGGAACGCTCGACGAGAGACGAGGATCACCGCGTGACCGCGACGCAGAACCCACCGACCGACCACCCGAAGACCGCCAGCGACAGCGCCGACCGGCGCTACGCGACGGTCAACCCCTTCACCGGCGAGACGGAGAAGGAGTTCGACTTCACGCCGACCGAGGCGATCGACGGCATCATCGAGCGGGCGCACGCCGCCTACCAGCAGTGGCGCGAGCTCCCGGTCGCCGACCGCGCCGCCGTGGTGCGCCGAGCCGCCGAGCTGATGGACGAGCGCCGCGAGGACCTGGCGAAGCTCATCACCACGGAGATGGGCAAGCGCCGCGACGAGGCCACCGGTGAGCTGTACCTCTGCTCGATGATCCTCAAGTACTACGCCGACAACGGCCCCGGCTTCCTGGAGCCGACGCCGATCCAGCCGCTGATGGGCAAGGGCGAGGCGGTCATCGAGACCCGCCCGATCGGCGTCCTGCTCGCCATCGAGCCGTGGAACTACCCCTTCTACCAGGTGGTCCGGGTGGCCGGCCCGAACTTGGTGCTCGGCAACACCGTCATCCTCAAGCACGCCGAGATCACCCCGCAGTGCGCGGTGGCGATCGAGCAGCTGTTCGCCGACGCCGGTGCACCCGAGGGCGTCTTCACCAACACCTTCCTGCGCATCTCCGACGTCGAGCAGGTCATCGCCGACCCCCGCATCCAGGGCGTGACCCTCACCGGGAGCGAGCGCGCCGGCAGCGCGGTCGGCGCGCTGGCGGGCAAGCACCTCAAGAAGTCGGTGCTCGAGCTCGGCGGCAGCGACCCGTTCATCGTGCTCGACGCCGACGACATGGCCGCGACGGTCAAGGCCGCGACGATGGGCCGGATGCAGAACACCGGGCAGGCGTGCACCGCCTCGAAGCGGCTGATCGTCACCGAGGAGCTGTACGAGCCGTTCGTCGAGGGGCTGAAGCAGGCGTTCTCGACCTTCTCCCCGGGCGACCCGGCCGACTCCTCGACGTCGCTGGCGCCGCTGTCCAGCGAGCGGGCCGCGCAGGACCTGCACGCGCAGATCCAGGACGCGATCGACAAGGGGGCGACCGTGGTCGCCGGCGGCCGGCGGCCCGACCGCCCGGGTGCGTTCGTCGAGGCCACGATCCTCACCGACGTCACCCCGGACATGCGCGCCTACAGCGAGGAGCTGTTCGGCCCGGCCGCCGTCGTCTACAAGGTGAAGGACGCCGACGAGGCGGTCGAGCTGGCGAACAACAGCGCCTTCGGCCTCGGCGCCACGGTGATGAGCAGCGACCTCGACCGCGCCCGCGCGGTGGCCGAGCGGCTGGAGGCCGGGATGGTGTGGATCAACCAGCCCACCGGCTCCTCCCCCGAGCTGCCGTTCGGCGGCATCAAGCGCTCGGGCTACGGCCGGGAGCTCTCCGAGCTGGCGATGTTCGAGTTCGCCAACCGGCGGCTGCTGCGCACCGTGCCGGTCAAGAAGGCCGACAAGCCGCAGGCGGGCTGATGGAAGGACCCCGTCCTCCTCTCGCCTCGCACGCTCGGCGCGAGCCTCGGGACGGGGCCACGGTGCGGCGCGGGTGACCGGGCAGACTGATCACGTGTCAGACGTCTGGTCCGCGCCGCACCACCCGGCTCCCGTCGACGCCGTCGTCACGCTGCCCGGCTCCAAGTCCCTCACCGCGCGGGCGCTCGTGCTGGCCGCCCTGGCCGACGGCCCCAGCCGGCTGGTCCGCCCGCTGCGCGCCCGGGACACCGACCTGATGGCGGCGGCGTTGCGGGCACTGGGGGTGCGGGTCGACGAGGACGGCGAGGACTGGCTGGTCACCCCGGGCGGGCTGCGGGGGCCGGTGACGGTCGACGCAGGCCTGGCCGGCACCATCCTGCGGTTCCTGCCGCCGGTGGCCGCCCTCGCCGACGGCGACGTGACGGTCGACGGCGATCCGCGGCTGCGTGAGCGCCCCAACGCCGGGCTGATCGGCGCCCTGCGGGCACTCGGGGTCGAGGTCGACGACGACGGCCGGGGCCGGGCACCGTTCACCGTGCACGGCACGGGGCGGGTGCGGGGGGGCGCGGTCACCGTGGACGCGAGCGAGTCCTCGCAGATCGTCTCCGGGCTGCTGCTCGCCGCGGCCCGTTTCGACGAGGGCATCGACCTGGCCCTGACCGGCGGGGTGCCGTCGATGCCGCACGTCGAGATGACGGTGACGACCCTGCGCGAGCACGGCGTCGACGTCACCGGCACCGGGAGCGGCTGGCGGGTGGTCCCCGGGCCGGTCGCGGCGCTGGACCGCGTCGTCGAGCCCGACCTCTCCAACGCCGCCCCGTTCCTCGCCGCCGCGCTGGTGACCGGCGGGCGGGTGACGGTCCGCGACTGGCCGGCGGTGACCACCCAGCCGGGCGCGCAGCTGGACCGGCTGCTGGCCGCCATGGGCGCCTCCGTCGAGCGGACCCCCGACGGCGCGCTGCGGGTCACCGGCGGGGCGGGCGTCCGCCCGCTCGTGGCCGACCTCGGCGAGGTGGGCGAGCTGACGCCGGTGCTGGCCGCGCTGTGCGCCCTGGCCGACGGCCCCTCCCGGCTGACCGGGATCGCCCACCTGCGCGGGCACGAGACCGACCGGCTGCAGGCGCTCGACGAGGTGCTCACCGCCGTCGGCGCCCGGGTGCGGCAGCTGCCCGACGGACTGGAGATCGCGCCCGGCCCGCAGCGGCCGGCCCTGCTGGACTCCTACGCCGACCACCGCATGGTCATGGCGGCCGCCGTCCTCGGCCTGGCCGTCGAGGGGGTCCGGGTGGCCGACCCGGGCGCGGTCACCAAGACGCTGCCCGATTTCCGTGAGCGGTGGTCGAGGCTGCTGGGCGGGCCGGGCGGAGCCCTCTCGTGAGCGCGCAGCGCGGCGCCCGGCGCATGGACGAGGACGACGTCCGGGTCCGGCCGAGCCGCCGTGGCTCCCGCCCCCGCACGCGTACCCGCCCGACGCACGCCGACGCCGTGCCCGGTCTGGTGATCGCCGTGGACCGCGGACGCATGACGGTGCGGGTCGACGGGCCCGACGGCGCCGTCGACGTGACCACCATGCGCGCCCGCGAGCTCGGCAAGCACGGCGTCGTCGTCGGTGACCGCGTGCGGGTGGTCGGCGACACCAGCGGCCGCACCGACAGCCTTGCCCGCATCGTCGCGATCGAGGAGCGCACGACCTCGCTGCGGCGCACCGCCGACGACACCGACCCGACCGAGCGCGTGGTGGTGGCCAACGCCGACCTGCTCGTCATCGTCACCTCGGTCACCGACCCCGAGCCGGCGCTGGGCTTCCTCGACCGCTGCCTGGTCGCCGCGTACGCCGGCGGGCTCGAGCCGCTGCTGTGCCTCACCAAGACCGACCTGGCGTCACCGCAGCCGCTGCTGGACCGCTACGCCGGGCTGAGCCTGGACGCCGTCCCGATGTCGCTGGAGCTGCCGCTGGACGACCTGACCGAACGGCTGCGGGACCGGATGAGCGTGTTCGTCGGGCAGTCCGGCGTCGGCAAGTCGACGCTGGTCAACCGGCTGGTGCCCGACGCCTTTCGCGCCACCGGCGACGTGAGCAAGATCGGCAAGGGCCGGCACACGTCGTCGTCGGCCGTGCTCTTCGACCTCCCCGGCGGGGGCACCGTCATCGACACCCCCGGCATCCGGTCCTTCGGCCTGGCGCACGTCACCGCCGACGACGTCCTGGCCGCCTTCGAGGACATCGCCGAGGCCGCCACCGAGTGCCCACCGGGCTGCGGGCACACCGCCGAGGACCCCGAGTGCGCGCTCGACGCCTGGGCCGCCGCGGGACCGCCGGCCCGGGAGCAGCAGCTGGCCGCCCTGCGCGTCCTGCTGGGTGCGGTGGGCCAGGTCGGCCCCGGTTACTGACGGCGGAACCAGCTCCGCCGCGGCTCGGTGAACAGGTCGTCGGCCATCGGCTCGTCGACCGCCTCGATCTGCAGGTCGTGGCCCTGACCCGCCACGTCGCCCCCGAGGGCCTCGGTCAGCACGCAGGCACCGGTCTGCAGGTCCAGGCGGACCCGGTGCGCCTCGGGGTAGGTGGCCAGCACCTGCTGGGGGTGGTCCCGGTACTCGACGACGTCCACGTCCCGCGAGCGGAGCAGCGAGCAGCACCCGCAGCGCGGCTCGTAGGCCGGCGTCACCCGGGCGACGGCCTCCCACGCCGGGCGTCCGCCGTGCTCGGTCGTGACCACCGTGTCCACCAGCAGGGGCGGCTCGCCGGGCTCCGCATCCGTGTGCGAGTCGGCGAGCTCGGCCGGGTCCAGCATCGCGATCCAGAAGTAGTTCTCGTACATCGGGTCGTCGTGGAGCACTCCCCACGGCCGCTCCGCCACCAGACCGTCGGCCCGCCACACCGGCGCGGCAGCGGGCACGGTCAGGCGCGAATCACGGCCGGCCTGCAGCACCGCGCCGTCGAGGTCCTCCACCCGCAGGGAGTCGGGCCGGCGCAGCCACGCCCGCACGGGCGTGGCCCGCCACGGGTCGCCCGGCCAGGACACCGTGAAGCGGAGCGTCGTCCACCGCCACGGCGAGGAACGCGCGAGGGCGGCGAAGGCATCGGCGGACGGGGTCGGGGCCACGCCGGCAGTCTGCGGGGGCCGGCAGCGGGTCGTCGAACGGATTCGTCGACAGGTCGACACGTCGACGAGGTGACTCAGACCTCCACGTAGCCGCCGCTGCGCCAGTAGACCCCCGCATCGCGGCTGAGCAGGCCCTCGTCGACCAGGTAGCGGCGCAGCGCGGCGACGTCGGGGTGCCAGACCGCCAGCAGCGCGTTCACCTCGCGCTCGGGGTAGCGGACGCCGGGCTCGAACACGCGCACCAGGTGGTCGAGGACCACCAGCCGCTTGCTGCGCTGGGCGGGGATCGATGTCAGCCGGCCGTCGCGGACGAACGCGGTGAGGACGGCGTCGGCAGCGGGGTCGTCCGACAGCGGCTCCGGTGGCGGCGCGGCCTCCGCCGCGGCGCGGGCGGCTGCCCCGAACCGCTCGGTGCGCAGCGCCAGGGAGTGCCCGTCGCGGGCGACGAGCCCTCCGCGGGCCAGCCGCCGGGCGGCGAGCGCGACCTCCTTCAACGACAGCCCCGACGCCGCGGCCACCTCCTCGATGGTCGTGGCGCCCAGCGCCAGCGCGGCCACGACCTTCAGCCGCACCGGGTCGGCGAGCAGCCCCGCGATCGTCGCTGCGTCCACGCACCCGACGGTATCCGTGCATCGGTGCCCGGGTGCGGGGTAGGACCCCGACCATGGTCAGCCCCATCGACATCCAGAAGGCCCTGTCCGGCATGGACTACCCCGCGGGCAAGGACGACATCGTCAAGCACGCCGAGCAGCACGGTGGCGACAAGGATGTCCTCGACGCGCTGAGGAACATCGAGGACCGCGAGTACGAGGGCCCGAGCGGGGTCAGTTCCGCCGTCTTCGACTGACTCCCCGCTAGGTTGGGTGCCCATGACGTCGGGTCGGGGCTTCTCAGAGGACATGCGGCTGGCACACGTGCTGGCCGACCAGGCCGACTCGATCAGCATGGAGCGGTTCAAGGCGCAGGACCTGACGGTCGACACCAAGCCCGACCTGACCCCGGTCACCGACGCCGACCGGGCGGTCGAGGAGATGCTGCGCATCACGCTGAGCCGGGCACGCACCCGCGACGCGGTGCTGGGCGAGGAGTTCGGCACGACCGGCCACGGGTCCCGCCGCTGGGTGCTCGACCCCATCGACGGCACGAAGAACTTCGTCCGCGGCGTGCCGGTGTGGGCCACGCTGATCGCGCTGTTCGACGGCGACGAACCGGTCGTCGGGCTGGTCTCGGCGCCGGCGCTGAACCGGCGGTGGTGGGCGGCGAAGGACGTCGGCGCCTGGACCGGACGCCGGCTGGAGTCGGCCACCCGCTGCCGCGTGTCGGAGGTCGCCCGGCTCGGTGACGCCAGCCTCAGCTACTCCAGCCTCTCGGGCTGGGAGGAGCGGGGGCAGCTCGACGGCTTCCTCGACCTCACCCGCTCGGTGTGGCGCACGCGTGCCTACGGCGATTTCTGGAGCTACGTCCTCCTGGCCGAGGGGGCGGTGGACATCGCCTGCGAGCCGGAGGTCTCGATCTGGGACCTCGCCGCGCTGGACGTGATCGTGCGCGAGGCCGGCGGCCGGTTCACCGACGTCTCCGGCGCTCCGGGCCCGGCCGGCGGGAGCGCCCTGGCGACCAACGGCAAGCTGCACGACGCCGCCCTGGAGCGGCTGGGGGCGGGCGAGACGGTCCACCCGCTGACCTCCGCCCCGCCGGTCCCGCCCTCCTGATCAGCTCCACTGATCAGCACCGCGACGGATCGACCACCGGCCCGGCCTCGCGCACCGGGACGACGTCCACCCCGACACCGCGCGCGGCCAGCAGCGCCGCACCGACGGCCGAGGCGCTGCGCAGGTGCACGACCTGGACCGGGCGCCGCAGGGCGTCGGCGAGCAGCTGCGGCACCGGAGCGGACCGCACCCCGCCACCGGTGAGCACCACCGGGACGTCGTCGTCGGGTGGCTCGAGCAGCCCCGTCGCGGCGGCCACCGCCCCGACGACGCCCTCCACCGCCGCACGCGCCAGGTGCGCCCGGCTGGTTCCCGGGTGCAGCCCGTCCCAGCCGGCGCGGTCCTCCGGTCCGGCGACCCCGCCCCGCTCGCCGGTGAGGAAGGGCCGGAAGACCGCTCCCCCGGCGTCGGGCACCGACGCGGCCGCCGCGAACAGCTCGGCCCAGGACAGGCCCAGGACACCGCACACCCAGGCCCAGGCCGAGCCGCCGTTCTGCAGGGCCGCCATCGCGTACCAGCCGCCCTGCGCGTCGGCGTAGCCGTGCACCAGGGGGTCCACCACCGGACGCGGCGACCAGCCCGGGCGCAGCACCTGCGCACCGGTGCCCAGGTTCACCTGCAGGCCGGTGTCCGTGCCCGCCGCCAGCAGGGCCAGCGGGGTGTCCGCCGCGCCGACGACGACCGGCACCTCCCCGACGGGCAGGGCAGCCGCACCGACCAGCTCCGTGCCGGGGCGGACCATGGGGAGCAGCCGTGCCGGCACCCCGGCGGCAGCGGTCGCGGCACTCGACCACCCGTCCGCCGGGACGTCCCACAGCAGCGTGCCGGAGGCGTCGCTGCGGTCGGTGACCGGCGAGCCGCCGGGCACGAGCGCGGCCCGCAGCGCGTCCTTGGGCAGCAGGACGGCCGCCGCCCGCCCGAGCACCTCCCGCTCGTGCCGGGCCAGCCAGGCGAGCACCGGCCCGGTCATCCCAGGCACGAGCGGGTTGGCCAGCGCGGCCCGGTCGGCCGTGGCGAGCTGCCGCCAGCCGGCCAGCTCGTCGACCGCGCGGGTGTCCGGCCAGAGCACCGCCGGCCGCAGCGGCGCACCGGCGTCGTCCACCAGGACGGTGCCGTGCATCTGACCCGACAGCCCGAGCGCTCGCACCCGGGAACCCCGCAGGACCGGCGAGAGCTCGTCCAGGGCCGCGTCCAGGGCGCCCCGCCACACCGCCACGTCGATCTCGGCCCGGTCCGGCGCCGGCCGGTCGTACGCGTACGGGGACTCGGCCTCGGCCACGACGGCGCCGTCGTCGCGCAGCACGACCACCTTCAGCCCGCTGGTGCCGAGGTCCGCCCCGAGGAAGAGGCCCGTCCTCATCGACTGCCGACGGTTCCCAGCGGGCCGGGGCCCGGCATGTCGGCGGCCGCGCTCACGCGGCCGGCTCCGGGCTGTCCCCGTAGGCGTAGCTGCTGTCCACGTACCGCCCGCCGACCGCAGCGCCCGGCGGCGCGATGGCGTCCAGCCGGGCGAGGTCGTCGTCGTCGAGCTGGACCCCGACGGCGGCGACGTTCTCCTCCAGGTAGCGCCGGCGCTTGGTCCCCGGGATGGGGACGACGTCGTGGCCCTGGGCCAGCACCCACGCCAGCGCCAGCTGACCGGGCGCCACGCCCTTCTCCGCGGCGAGCTCGCGGACGGCGTCCACCAGGCGCAGGTTGGCCGCGAACGCCTCCCCGGTGAAGCGGGGGTGGCCCCGCCGCCAGTCGTCGGCGTCGAAGTCCTCCGGGCCCCTGATCGCCCCGGTGAGGAACCCCCGGCCCAGCGGGCTGAACGGCACGATGCCGATGCCGTGCTCGCGGGCGACCCCCAGCACCTCTTCCTCCAGGTCGCGTGTCCACAGCGACCACTCGCTCTGGAGCGCGGCGATCGGGTGGACGGTGACGGCGCGCCGGATCGACGCCGCACTCGCCTCGGAGAGGCCCAGGTGACGGACCTTCCCCTCGGTCACCAGCCCGGCCATGGCACCGACGGTGTCCTCGATCGGCACCCGTGGGTCGACCCGGTGCTGGTAGTAGAGGTCGATCACCTCGACGCCCAGCCGACGCAGGCTGGCCTCGGCGCAGGCCCGCACGTTCTCCGGCCGGCCGTCGATGGTCATGCCGCCGTCCGGGCGGCGGGACAGCGAGAACTTGGTCGCCAGCTGCACCTCGTCCCGTCGCCCGGCGATCGCCTCGCCCACCAGCTGCTCGTTGTGGCCGCTGCCGTAGACGTCGGAGGTGTCGAGGAAGGTCACGCCCAGCTCGAGGGCCCGGTGGATGGTCGCGATCGACTCGGCGCGGTCGGCCGGGCCGTACATCTGGCTCATCCCCATGCAGCCCAGGCCGACGCTGGAGACGGTCAGGCCGTCGCGGCCGAGCGTGCGGGTACCGACGGCAGGCGGCGTGGCGGCAGGCATGCCCGCATCCTCGTCCGGGCGTCGCGCCGTCCGCCACTGCTCAGGCGGCGTCCCGCACCCACCCCGACCCGGCAGCGGGAGGTCGCGGGCGGGCGGGCCCCAGCCGCGCGGACGGGACCGCGCCGGCGGGGCGGACCGTCCGCACCCGCGCACCGGCGGACCAGCGCCGGCAGGCACGGTCGGCGAGGCGCCACAGCGTGGGCAGCGTGAGGAGCACCAGCGCCCCGGCGGCCCACCCCGCAAGGACATCGCTGACCCAGTGGGTGCCCAGGTAGACCGTGGTGGCGCCGACCGTGACCGCGAGCACCGCCGCGACGACCGCCGCCAGGCGCCGGTGACGCGTGACGAGGTACGCGACGAGCCCCCACATGACGACGGCGTTGGCGGCGTGCCCCGACGGGAACACCATGCCGTCGGTGAAGACCTCGGCGGCCCCGGGCCGGAGCGCGGCCTCCTCGAGCTGCAACGGGCCGAGCCGCCCGAAGGCGATCTTGGCCGCGCCCACCGTGGCGTTGAGCAGCAGCGTCGCGGCAGCCACCACGAGCAGCGGGCGCGGATCGCGGTCCCGGAGGAACCGCACGGCCAGCCAGCCGCCCAGGACCACCAGGCAGACCATCCGCTGCCCGAGCAGG
Organism: Blastococcus sp. SYSU DS1021; assembly: GCF_054050995.1. Classification (NCBI taxonomy): domain Bacteria; kingdom Bacillati; phylum Actinomycetota; class Actinomycetes; order Geodermatophilales; family Geodermatophilaceae; genus Blastococcus; species Blastococcus sp. SYSU DS1021. The sequence continues at coordinate 89,157 of NZ_JBJHAL010000011.1, forward strand.
ACCCAGTGCGACAGCAGCGGTTCCCACTCCGGCCAGCGGAGCGCGGGCTGCCAGCGGAGGGCCGCGGCATCCATCGCCACCAGGGGCGATCCGGTGCGGACGGCGACCGCCAGGGCGGCGTAGACGGCGACCAGCACCCCCGCCAGCAGGACCTTGCGGTACCGATGACCGGGGCGCGGCGAGGAGGGTGAGGACCCACCGTCGCCCGGGATCCCCACGGGTCGAGGCTAGGCGGGGCGGCCCGACCGCGCCCCGCGAGGACGGGCGACGGCGGGCCGTTCGGCGCGTGCACCCCACGACGCGCGTACCGAGGCACGTCTCCGCGCCCGCGTCCTCACGCACCGTCGCCGGCCGCGGGGAGTTTCCGGGTGCGGGCCGGGGGTAGCCGGGCAGGGCGTCCGGGTGCTCCCACCGCGCTGCACCGGCGCCGGGGCCGCCGCCCGGGCCCGCGCGACGTCACCCGCGCGACCACCGCCGGACGAACGTCCGAGGACGGACCGACCGAACCGGAGGATCCCATGAGCTCCCACCGCAGCCGGCCCGGCCTGCGCCGCACCGCCCGCGCCCTCGGCCTGGCCAGCACCGGCCTGGGCGTGGTGATGCTGCGCGACCCCGACGGCGTCGCCCGGCTCTCCGGGGTCGACGACTCCGCCACCGCCCGGTCGCTGATCCCCGCCGTGGGGGCCCGCGAGCTGGTGCACGCCGTCGGGTTGCTGGCCGGCCGGCCAGGCTGGGCCTGGACCCGCGTGGCCGGCGACGCGATGGACCTCACCGCTCTGGGCATCGCCCTGTCGCACCGCGAGGGCGACCGCCACCGGCGGCTCCGCAACGCCACGATCGCCGTCGCCGGGCTGGCCGCGCTCGACCTGCTCACGGCGGTGCGGTCGGCGCGGCAGGGCGGCCGCAGCGCCGCGCGGGAGCTGCTGCCCGCCTCCCCGCCCTGGACGAGCGCGATCGACGTCTCGGCGGCCGCCACGGTGAACAAGCCGCCGCAGGAGGTCTACGCCCGCTGGCACGACTTCTCCCGGCTGCCGGAGTTCATGGCCCACGTGCGCGAGGTCCGCCCCGCCGGCATCGGGCGCTGGCACTGGGTCGCCGAGGCACCGGGCCGGCGCACCGTGGCGTGGGACGCCGAGGTGGTCGAGGAGTCCCCGGGCGAGCGGATCCGCTGGCGGTCGCTGCCCGGGGCCGACATCGAGAACGCCGGCGTGGTCGAGTTCCGCCCCGCCCCCGGCGGCCAGGGCACCGAGGTGCGGGTCCGGCTGGCCTACGCGCAGCCGGCCGGGAAGCTGGGCAAGGCGGTCGCGAAGCTCTTCGGCGAGGCCCCCGACCAGCAGATCCGCGACGACCTCGCCCGCTTCAAGCAGATCCTCGAGACCGGGCAGGTGGTCCGCTCCGAGGGCACGCCCGAGGGCCCGCTGGCCCGCCGGATGGCCAAGCAGCAGCCCGCCGCACCCCGCTCCTGATCCCGCCCCGTCTCCGGAAGGACACCCCCGTGCGCGCCACCCAGTGGATGGGCAAGAACCACGTCGAGGTCAACGAGGTCCCCGACCCGCAGCTCCTCAACGACCGGGACGCGATCGTGAAGGTCACCTCGACCGCCATCTGCGGCTCCGACCTGCACCTCTACGACGGCTTCATCCCGACGATGAAGAAGGGTGACATCCTCGGCCACGAGTTCATGGGCGAGATCGTCGAGGTCGGCAAGGGCGTGTCGAACCTCCGGGTCGGCGACCGGGTCGTCGTCCCGTTCCCCATCGCCTGCGGAGCCTGCAACGCCTGCGAGCGCGGGCTCTTCTCCGTCTGCGAGAACTCGAACCCGAACGCCGGGATGGCCGAGAAGCTGTGGGGCCACTCCCCCTGCGGGATCTTCGGCTACTCCCACCTGGTCGGCGGGTACCCCGGCGGCCAGGCCGAGTACGCCCGCGTGCCGTTCGCCGACGTCGGTCCGCTGAAGGTCGAGGACGACCTGACCGACGAGCAGGTGCTGTTCCTGACCGACATCTTCCCGACCGGCTACATGGGCGCGGAGATGTGCGACATCTCCGGCGGCGACGTCGTCGCGGTATGGGGCGCCGGGCCGGTCGGGTTGTTCGCGGTCGCGAGCGCGAAGATGCTCGGGGCCGAGCGGATCATCGCCATCGACCGGTTCGACTACCGGCTGGCGAAGGCGCGGGAGGCGGGCGCCACCGATGTCCTCAACTACGAGGAGGTCGACGTCCTCGACGCGCTCAACGAGCTCACCGCGGGCCGCGGACCCGACGGGTGCATCGACGCCGCCGGGCTGGAGGCCACCCACCCGACCGCCGTGGTGGACGCCTACGACCGGGCCAAGACCGCGGTCATGGCCGAGACCGAACGGCCGCACGCGCTGCGCGAGGCGATCATGGCCTGCCGCAACGGCGGCACCGTCTCGATCATCGGCGTCTACGGCGGGCTCATGGACAAGTTCCCGGTCGGCTCGCTGATGAACCGGTCGCTGACCGTGCGGACCGGCCAGGCGCACGTCCACCGCTACCTGAAGCCGCTCTACGAGAAGATCCGCGACGGCGAGATCGACCCGACGTTCCTGATCTCCCACACGCTGCCGCTGGAGCAGGCGCCGCAGGGCTACCGGATGTTCCGGGACAAGGAGGACGACTGCACCAAGGTCGTCCTCAAGCCCTGACCGTCCATCTGCTGAGATGATCACGACCGGGCACGGCGACGGAGCCGCGCCCTGGTGGAAGGAGGGCGCCACCGTGCAGTACGCCGAGTCCGTCGTCGACCTGGTCGGCAACACCCCGCTGGTCAAGCTGTCGTCGGTGACCCGCCACCTGGGACCCGACGCGCCGCTGGTGCTGGCCAAGGTCGAGTACCTCAACCCCGGCGGCTCGGTGAAAGACCGGATCGCCGTGCGCATGGTCGACGCGGCGGAGGCCGACGGCCTGCTGAAGCCGGGCGGGACGATCGTCGAGCCGACCAGCGGCAACACCGGCATCGGCCTGGCCCTGGTCGCCCAGCAGCGGGGCTACCGCTGCATCTTCGTCTGCCCCGACAAGGTCGGGCAGGAGAAGATCAACGTGCTCAAGGCCTACGGCGCCGAGGTGGTCGTCTGCCCGACCGCCGTGGACCCGGCCGACCCGCGGTCGTACTACTCGGTCTCCGACCGGCTCAGCCGGGAGACCCCCGGCGCGTGGAAGCCCGACCAGTACTCCAACCCCAACAACCCGCGCTCGCACTACGAGACGACCGGCCCGGAGATCTGGGCGCAGACCGAGGGCCGGATCACCCACTTCGTCACCGGCGCGGGGACCGGCGGGACGATCAGCGGCGTCGGCCGCTACCTCAAGGAGGCCTCCGGCGGCCGGGTGCAGATCATCGGCGCCGACCCCGAGGGCTCGGTGTACTCCGGCGGCACCGGCCGCCCCTACCTCGTCGAGGGCGTCGGCGAGGACTTCTGGCCGACGACCTACGACCCGGCCGTCGCCGACGAGATCGTCGCGGTCTCCGACGGCGACTCCTTCGCCATGACCCGCCGACTGGCCCGCGAGGAGGGGCTGCTGGTCGGCGGCTCCTGCGGGATGGCGGTGGTGGCGGCGCTGCGCGTGGCCGAGCGCCTGACGAAGGACGACGTCCTGGTCGTGCTGCTGCCCGACGGCGGCCGCGGCTACCTGAACAAGATCTTCAACGACGCGTGGATGGCCGACTACGGCTTCGTCGAGGCCACCGGCGGCGAGACCGTCGGCGAGCTGCTGCACACCAAGTCCGGCGAGACGCCGACCCTGGTGCACACCCACCCGAACGAGACCGTGCGCGACGCCATCGACATCCTCCGCGAGTACGGGGTCAGCCAGCTGCCGGTGGTCCGGGCGGAGCCACCGGTCACCGCCGGGGAGGTCGTCGGCTCGATCGACGAGAAGACGCTGCTGGACGCGCTCTTCGCCGGCCGGGCCTCGCTCGCCGACCGGGTGGAGAAGCACATGTCGCCCCCGCTGCCGATCGTCGGCTCCGGGGAGGCGGTCAGCGCCGCCGTCGCCCAGCTCGGCTCGGCGGACGCGCTGCTGGTGCACGTCGACGGCAAACCGGCCGGTGTGGTCACCCGGCAGGACGTGCTCGGGCACCTGGCCGGCATCACGCCTACGGTCGGCGCATGAGCGAGCTCCCGGGCTTCAACACCCGCGCCATCCACGCCGGGCAGGACCCCGACCCGGCCACCGGCGCGGTCATCCCCCCGCTGCACCTCACCACCACCTACAAGCAGGACGGCGTCGGCGGGCTGCGCGGCGGCTACGAGTACAGCCGCAGCGGCAACCCGACCCGCGACACGCTGCACGCCGCACTGGCCGCGCTGGAGGAGGGCACGACGGCGCTGGCGTTCGCGTCGGGGCTCGCCGCCGAGGACACCCTGCTGCGCACCACCTGCCGGGCCGGCGACCACGTCGTCCTGGGTGGCGACGCGTACGGCGGCACGTTCCGGCTGATCTCCCGGGTGCTGTCGGAGTGGGGCCTGGAGCACACGCCGGTCGACCTGGCCGACGCCGACGCGCTGCGGGCAGCGATCCGCCCGACCACGCGGGTCGTCTGGTGCGAGACGCCCAGCAACCCGCTGCTCAACATCACCGACATCGAGGCGACGGCGACGGTCGCGCACGAGGCCGGCGCGCTGCTCGTCGTCGACAACACCTTCGCCTCGCCCTACCTGCAGCGGCCGCTGACGCTCGGTGCCGACGTCGTCGTGCACTCGACGACGAAGTACCTGGGCGGCCACTCCGACGTCGTCGGGGGCGCGCTCATCACCCGGGACTCCGCGCTCGGCGAGAAGCTGGCCTACAACCACAACGCGATGGGTGCGGTCGCCGGCCCGTTCGACTCGTGGATGGTGCTCCGGAGCCTCAAGACGCTCGGCGTCCGGATGGACCGGCACTGCGCCAACGCCGCCCGGATCGCGGAGTTCCTCGCCGGCCGGCCCGAGGTCACCTCCGTGCTCTACCCGGGCCTGCCAAACCACCCGGGCCACGAGATCGCAGCGAAGCAGATGTCCGGCTTCGGCGGGATGATCTCGTTCCGGCTCCGCGACGGCGAGGACGCGGCGCTGACGGTGTGCGAGCGGACGAAGCTCTTCACGCTGGCGGAGTCGCTCGGCGGGGTCGAGTCGCTGATCGAGCACCCGGGCCGGATGACCCACGCCAGCGCCGCCGGCTCGCCGCTGGAGGTGCCCGCCGACCTGGTCCGGCTGTCCGTCGGAATCGAGGACGTGGACGACCTGCTCGCCGACCTCGAGCAGGCCATGACCTCGTGATCCTCCGGATCACACCGCGGCCACGTGCCGTCCCCCGCTCGCGCTGAGCCGCTGCGTCGTTCCTCGCGGGAGCCTCCGGCCCCCACTCGTCACGACCGGCACTCACCTCGGGAGGGTCAGGATCCTGGGCCCGTCCTCGGTGACGGCGACCGTGTGCTCGACGTGCGCGGCGCGGCTGCCGTCGGCGCTGCGCAGGGTCCAGCCGTCGGCGTCCACCCGGTAGTCGTCGCTGCCGCCGGCGAGGAACCACGGCTCGATGGCGATCACCAGCCCGGGACGCAGCGGCACCCCCCGCCCGGCGCGGCCCTCGTTGGGCACGGACGGCGCCTCGTGCATGCTCCGGCCGACCCCGTGGCCGCCCTGGTCGGTGTTGATCCCGCAGCCGCCGGCCCGGCCGACGGCGCCGATGGCGGCGGAGATGTCGCCGACCCGGTTGCCGACGACGGCCGCCGCGATGCCCGCGGCGAGCGCGCGCTCGGTGGTTGCCACGAGCTCGAGGTCCTCGGGCCGCGGGGTGCCCACCGGGAAGGTGATGGCCGCGTCCCCGACCCAACCGTCCAGGACGGCGCCGGCGTCCACGCTCAACAGGTCGCCGTCCTCCAGCACCTGCGGTGTCGGGATCCCGTGCAGGGCCACGTCGTTCACCGACAGGCAGACGACGCCGGGGAACGGCGGGGTGGTGGACAGCGGCGCGTAGCCGAGGAACGGCGAAGTGGCGCCGGCGTCGGCCAGGACGTCGCGGGCGACGGCGTCCAGCTGGCTCAGCCGCACGCCCGGCGCGGCGAGCGCCCGCACCGCCGCGTGCATGTCGGCGACGACCGCGCCGGCGGCCCGCATGGCATCCAGCTCACCGGGGGTGCGCAGCTCGATCAACGGTTCTCCTCGTGCGGGTCGGCCGTGAGCACCGTCGTGTAGTGCTCGACGACGGGGAACGGGTCGTAGAAGGGGTGCAGCAGTGCCCGCCACTCCTGGTAGGCCGGCGAGCCGCGGAACCCCTCGGTGTGGTCCTCGAGACGGTCCCACTCCACCAGCAGCAGGTAGCCGGTACCCCGTTCCAGGCAGCGGGACAGCCGCAACCCGCGGAAGCCAGGGATCGACGCGATGAGGTGCCGGGCCCGCGCGAACGCGGCCTCGAACGCCGCCTGCTCGCCGTCCCGGACGGTCAACGGTGCATGTTCGAGGACCACGGCGGCACGGTACGGGAGGCAGGTGCTCCCCCCTCGCGTCAGCGTCGTCATCGCCACCCGGGACCGCCGCGAGTCGCTGCTGCGGTCGCTCGGCCGGCTGGACCGCGACGGGGTGCCGGTCGTGGTCGTGGACAACGCGTCGACCGACGGCACGGCGCAGGCGGTGCGCGAGCTGCACCCCGCCGTGCAGGTGGTCGAGCTGCCCGTGAACCGCGGGGCGGTGGCGCGCACCACCGGCGTCGAGCGGGTCGCCACGCCCTACGTCGCGTTCGCCGATGACGACTCGTGGTGGGCGCCCGGTGCCCTCGACCGGGCGGCGGACCTGCTGGACGCCCACCCCGGCGTCGCCGTCGTCGCGGCGCAGGTCCGGATGGCCGCCGACGGGTCGGTCGACGCGGTCACGCGCAAGCACCGGGCCGCCGTGCTGGGCACGACGCCGGGCGCCCCCGGCCCCGACGTGCTCAGCTACCCGGCGTTCGCCACCGTGGTCCGCCGCGACGCGTACCTGTCGGTCGGCGGCTTCTCGCCGCTGCTGTTCTTCGGCGGGGAGGAGCACCTGCTGGCGCTCGACCTCGCCGCGGCCGGGTGGCAGCAGGTCTACGCCGACGACGTCGTCGCCTGGCACTACCCCGCCGGGCCGGCCACCGTGTCCGCCGATCGCTGGGCGCTGCAGACGCGCAACGACCTGCTGGTGGACTGGCTGCGCCGGCCGCTCCCGGTGGCGCTGGCCGCCACCGCCCGGCTGGCCCGGCGGGCGGTGACCGAGCCGGCCGCCCGGCGAGCGCTCCTGGGGTGGGTGCGCCGGCTACCGGCCGTGCTGCGCCGACGCCGACCGGTCCCTCCGGCCGTCGAGCGCCGGTTCAGCCGTGCGCAGCGCCCGCTGGACGCCCCAGCTGCGCGCTGAACCACCGCCGCGCCTCCTCGATCCCGGCGGCCCCCCGGAGGCGCGACCGGGTCACCGCGTCGGCGAGGTCACCGGACAGGCAACGGGCGAGCGCCTCGTCCAGGGACTCGGCGGTGACCTCCTCCGCGTCCAGCACCAGCGGCCAGTCCAGTGCCCGCGCCTGCCCGGTCACCTTGGCGCCGCCGGCGATCGGGTCGCAGGCGATGACCGGGCGGTCGTTCTTGAGACCGAGGACCAGGCCGTGCAGCCGCATGCTCACGACGGCGTCCGCACGCCGGAGCAGCGCCTCGACCTGCGCCGGTCGCCGCGGGTGGGGCTTGTCGAAGAGGTCGGTGTCGATGGGGAACCAGGGCAGGGCGCGCGCAGCCAGCCACTCCTCGATCACGCCGCGGACGCGGTCGGCCCGGCTGCGGTCGCCGTACTCGCCCTGCACGGGCGCGAACGCCACCGCCAGCACCGGCGCCTCCGGTGCCGGGCCCTCCACCGCGAGATCGGGCCGGGTGATGTCCGGGGCGTCCCGCTCCCAGACCTCGTCGAACATCGACCGCACGGCGTCGTCGACGACGGAGACGTTGACCGCCAGCCGCCGGGCGGTGGCGAAGGTCGCCGTCAGCTCCCGGAGCGGAGCGAGGTCCCTCCCGACCGGTCCCGTGGTGAAGACCAGGTGCGTGTAGTCCGCCGGGTCGACATCGCGCCAGTGCACGCCCCGCCCCAGGTAGGGCGCCCACGCCACGTCGTGGTCGATGCCCAGCTCGGTCAGCCACCCAGCGACGGCGTCGGCCCCCAGTTCGTCGCCGACGGTGGCGATCACCTCGTCGAAGCTGAACCATCCCGCCACCAGAACACGCACGACGTCCAGCCTCGCAGCCGGACGTCGCCCGGGCATCCGGAGGAAAGGAGATCCTCGCCCCCGTCCCGCGCCTCAGCGGTCGGTGTCGGCCACCAGGTCGGCGTAGTCGGGGTGCCGCTCGATCCAGCCGGCGACGAACGAGCAGCGCGGCACCACGGCACCGCCCCGCGAGCGCACCTCGTCGAGGGCGGCGCGGACGAGGGTGCTGCCCAGCCCGGACTGCCCGGCGTCGGGGTCGATCTCGGTGTGGGTGAACACGAGGGTGTCGCCGCGGCGCTCGTAGGCGGCCACGCCCAGCACGCGGTCGCCGTCGCGGATCTCGAACCGGTCGGACTCGGGGACGTCGGTGACGGTGGTCTCCATGTCAGCGGTCAACCGGCCGCGGTGGCCGGCTGTTCCTCGACCAGCTGCAGGGCGCGGGTCGGGCACTGCCGCACCGCCTCCTCGGCGTCGCGGAGCTCGCCGCCTTCCGGGTGCGGGCGCAGCACCGTCACCGTCCCCTCGTCGCCGACCTCGAAGAGGTCCGGCGCGAGGGCCTCGCAGGCGCCGGCGCCCACGCAGCGCTCCAGGTCTGCCGCCAGCCGGCTCATCAGCTCCCCGCCAGCCGGGCCGGGAGCCGCTTGAGCCCGTTGACGAACGAGGACCGCAGCCGGTCCGGCGGACCGGTGATCTCCAGGTCCGGCAGCTGCTCGAACACCCGGGCGAAGGTGATGGCCAGCTCGCGCCGGGCCAGGTGGGCGCCCAGGCAGAAGTGCGGCCCCTTCGACCCGAAGCCGACGTGCGGGTTGGGGTCGCGCCCCAGGTCGAAGCGGTGCGGCTCGGCGAACACCTCGGGGTCGCGGTTGGCGGCGGCGTAGAAGAGCAGGAACTTGTCACCGGCGGCGAACCGGTAGCCGTTGAGCTCCCCGTCGCGGGTCGCGGTACGGCGCATCCAGGTGATCGGGCTGGTCCAGCGCACGATCTCCTCGACGGCCGTGCGGGTGAGCCCCGGATCGGCGAGCCAGCGGGCCCGCTGGTCCGGGTGCTCCTGCAGCGCCAGCAGCCCCTGCGAGATGGCGTTGCGGGTGGTCTCGTTGCCCGCGACCAGCAGCAGGATGAAGAACGAGGCGATCTCCTGGTGGGTCAGGCGCTCGCCGTCGACGTCGGTGGTGACCAGGGCCGTGGTGAGGTCGTCGGTGGGCCGCGCCACCCGCTCGGCGGCCAGGCGCTCCATGAGCCCGGCCAGTTCGATGCCGGCCATGAGCACCCCGGTGAGCGGGTCCTCCTCGTTCTCCACGAGCTCCGGGTCACCGCCGGAGAGGATGACGTTGGACTTCGCCAGCACCATCGCCCGGTCCGCCTCGGGGATGCCCATCATGTCGCAGATGACCCGCAGCGGGATGGGTGCGGCGAGGTCGGCCACGACGTCGAACGTGCCGTCCCCCGCGGCCGCCTTCCGCCGCACCTCGGCCAGGACGTCGTCGACGATCCCGGCCACGGAGTCCACCACGCGCTCGAGCATCCGCGGGGTGAACGTCTTCGCCACGATCCGGCGGATCTTGGCGTGCCGCGGGTCGTCCATGCTGATCAGCGAGCCGTAGAACTCGTTCAGGTCAGCCGGGATGTCCTGGATGGAGACCGCGCCCTCCCCCGAGCAGAAGACGGCCGGCTGGCAGCTGATCGCCTCCAGGTCGGCGTAGCGGGTGACCGCGTGGTAGCCGGGACCGCTCGGCATGTTCGGGATCTCCGGCTCGGCGAAGAACGCGAACGGTCGCTCGGCCCGGAGCCGGTCGAAGACGGCGTGGCGCTCGGCCGGGGGGCGCAGCCAGAAGTCGCGGTCGGACAGGTCGATGCCGAGGTCGGCGGCGCCCGCCTTGCGCGAGGGCGGCACGGTTCCCGGTGCTGGTGCGGCGTCGACGGACACGAGCGGTCCTCCCTGGGCGGCGGTCGTGCCCCGCACGCTAGAGAGAATCGGGGTGACACACAACACACTGCCGCGGGATGCCACGGGCCTGACGCACGGAGGCCCGGTCACCTGCGTGACCGGGCCTCCGTCGTGGTAGCGGGGACAGGATTCGAACCTGCGACCTCTGGGTTATGAGCCCAGCGAGCTACCGAGCTGCTCCACCCCGCGTCGGTGATCCCTACAGTACACCTGCCGGGCACCGGAGTCACACCTGCCGGCCACCGGAGCTCGGTGTCGGTCCCGCGACGCGCGCGACGCCACGCCCGCGACGACACTGTGACCAGCCGCTCGTCCCCTGGAGGTCCCCCGTGTCCCAACCGTCCGCCGGCCTGCGCAACGTCGATCTGCTGGCCATCTACTGCAACGACCACCTGGCTGCCTCGACCGGGGGCATCGAGCTGGTCCGGCGGATGCTGGACGTGCACCGGGGGACGAAGTACGCACCCAGGCTCGAGCAGCTGCTGGCCGAGCTGCACGAGGAGAAGGCCGCGCTGAGCGCCACCATGGACGCCCTCGGCCTCCCGATCCAGCGGCACAAGCAGGTGGCGCTGTGGATCGGCGAGAAGATCTCGCGGCTGAAGCTCAACGGCCGCCTCCTGACCCGCTCCCCGCTGAGCGACCTGGTGGAGTTCGAGTTCCTCGCCTCCGCGGTCCGGGCCAAGCGCAGCGGATTCGAGACCCTGCGGGAGGTGGCCGACGCCGACGACCGCCTCGACAAGGAACAGCTCGACGGGCTGGTCGAGCAGGCCAACCGGCAGCACGAGTGGGCCACCGTGGTTCGGCGCGAGGTCGCCGCGCGGGTCTTCGGCGGGAACGACCACGCGTCGGACCGGGCGGCGGACTGACCCCTCCGGGTCCCGGCGGGCCCGGAACGTCCGCCGGAACGGGTTTGCCGCCCCCGCGGGTCGTGCACACCGGAGGAGGCCGATGTCGCCGCACCTCCCCGGTCGCGGCACCGCGTTCGTGCGGCCGGGCCGCGCCCGCGCCGCGACAACCACGGAAGGGGCTGCCGTGCGCGCAACGGGAGAAGCCGGGACCGGTCGGGTCGTCGTCGTGACCGGTGCGAGCGGGGGGATCGGGCGGGCCACCGCCGTCGCCTTCGCCCGCAGAGGGGACCGGGTAGCCCTGCTGGCCCGGGGCGAGACCGGCCTGGCCGGGGCCGCAGCGGACGTGCGGGCCGCCGGCGGCACCCCGCTGGTGATCCCGGTCGACGTCGCCGACGCGGCGGCCGTCGACGCGGCGGCGAGCCAGGTGGAGGAGGAGTTCGGGCCGATCGACGTCTGGTGCAACGTCGCCTTCAGCACCGTGTTCGCGCCCTTCGAGGAGATCACCGCCGAGGAGTGGGAGCGCGTCACCCAGGTCACCTACCTCGGGTTCGTGCACGGCACCATGTCGGCGCTGCGGCGGATGAAGCCCCGAGACCGCGGCGTGATCGTGCAGACCGGCTCCGCCCTGGCGTACCGGGGCATCCCCCTGCAGAGCGTCTACTGCGGGGCCAAGCACGCCATCAAGGGCTTCACCGAGTCCCTGCTGACCGAGCTCCGGCACGACGGCAGCAACGTGCACGTCACGATGGTCAACCTGCCCGGGGTCAACACCCCGCAGTTCGACTGGGTGCTCAACAGGCTCCCCGAACGGCCGCAGCCGGTGCCGCCGATATACCCGGTGGACATGATGGCCGAGGCCCTCGTGCACGCGAGCGAGCACCCGCGGCGCCGTGCGTGGTGGGTCGGCAACCCGACCGTCTGGACGATCCTCGGCAACAAGGTCTGGCCGCAGTTCCTCGACTGGTACCTCGCCCGCAACGGGTACGAGGGCCAGCAGCGCGGTGAGCCGGCCTCTCCGGACGACCCGGTGAACCTCTGGAAGCCGGCCGACGGGCCCGACGGCCGCGACTTCGGCGCCCGCGGCAGCTTCCGGCACCGCACCCGCGACCGGGATCCGCAGATCTGGGCCTCCCGCCACCACGGCACCCTCGCCGCGGCCGGTGCCGGTCTCCTGGCGACGGCGGTGGCCGCCTGGCGCCGCGACCGCTGACCGATGGCGGGGCGGATCGAGGACTACGCGCTGATCGGGGACCTGCAGACCTCCGGATCATGTACGGCCTCGACAGCACCCGGCGGCTGCCGGAGCACGAGCTGCCCTGGCTCGCCGGCTACGAGGGCTCCGCGCCGGTACGGATCGGGAACGCCGCCGCCGACCAGTTCCAGCTCGACGTCTGGGGCGAGGTGCTCGACAGCCTGCACCTGGCCCGCGAGGCCGGCATGCCGCACAGCGCGGACGCGTGGTCCCTGCAGCGGGAGCTCCTGGACTACCTGGAGGGCGCGTGGCACGAGCCCGGCAACGGCCTGTGGGAGGTGCGCGCCACGCGTCGGCACTTCGTGCACAGCAAGGTCATGGCCTGGGCCGGCGTCGACAGCGCGGTGCGGGCGGTCGAACAGCAGGGCCTCGACGGTCCGGTGGACCGCTGGCGGGCCCTGCGGGAGGAGATCCACGCCGACGTGTGCGCGAAGGGCTACGACGCCGAGCGCGGCACGTTCACCCAGTACTACGGCTCGCGGGGTCTGGACGCGGCCCTGCTGCTCATCCCGCGGTTCGGGTTCCTCGACTGGGACGACCCCCGGGTGACGGGCACCGTCGAGGCCGTCCGCCGCGAACTGGACGAGGACGGCCTCCTGCTGCGGTACCGGCCGGAGGCCGAGGACACCGACGACGGGCTGCCCGGTCCCGAGGGCGCCTTCCTCGCCTGCAGCTTCTGGCTGGTCGACGCGCTGAACGGCACGGGACGCCGAACCGAGGCGACGGAGTTGTTCGAGCGGTTGCTCGGGCTGCGCAACGACGTCGGGTTGCTGAGCGAGGAGTACGACACCCGGCTCGGTCGTCAGCTCGGCAACGTGCCGCAGGCGTTCAGCCACGTCGGCCTGGTCAACGCCGCCCGGCACCTCAGCGGGACGCACCCGGCCGAGCAACCCGGATCGGACACAGCCGGCCGGCTCTGAGCCGGCTGGTCCCGTGGGAGTCGGGCCGTCCGGACCTCAGGACGGCGTGAGTCCGGCAGCAAGGTGTGACAGATGTGCGCAAGTCCCCAGCGGCGGTGCTGACATCGTCGTGGGGCGGGAGGACGGCGCTTCCCGCAGACCCCATACGTGCTCACCGGCCAAGTGACTACGGTGCTCGCGATGGCGCGAGTCTTGGTGACGGGGATGTCAGGCGCCGGGAAGACGACGCTCTTGGCCGAGCTGGGACGCCGAGGTCACCTGACCGTTGACACCGACTACGGCGGGTGGAAACGTCCCGACGGCACTTGGGACGAACAGCGCATGGACCGGCTGCTGGCCACGCACCCTGAGGTGGTCATCTCCGGCACGGTGGACAACCAAGGCCGCTTCTACGACCGCTTCGAGCATGTCGTCCTCCTGAGCGCGCCGCTTGACGTGCTGCTGGACCGGGTGCGCACCCGGCAGAACAACCCGTACGGCAAGACGATGGAGCAGCAGGCCGAGATGGCCCGCTACCTGGACGAGGTCGAGCCGCTCCTGCGCCGAGGTGCCAGCCGGGAGCTCGACGGGCGACGTCCGGTAGCCGAACTCGCCGATGTGGTGGAGGACCTTCTCACCGGCAGGTCGTGACCTGCAGCTCGACCCAGCGGAGGTCACGCGCTGTCGTGCGACTTGCGCACAGAACATCTCACCTTGCTGCTGAACTCGGGACGGCGTGAGTTCGGCAGCAGGTGGCCTCAGGTGGTGCGCAGGAAGGGCACGTCTGGCCGCCCCGCCGGGCGTTGAGCCGCGTCAGGGCGCGGTTCAACGCCCGGTGGCTCGGCTCGACCCGCGTGCCAATACGGCACGGCGGGCCTCCATGCCGGGCGGGGCCCCTCCCACCCGGGAGTCACCGTGCTGCCGAACTCAGGACGGGGTGCGCGCTTCCTCCGCGCTCGCGTTCGCCGCGTCCCGGTCGGCCGCCCGGGTCCGCTGCGGTTCGACGGTGTACTTCGGGTCCTTCGCGCTGGCCATGCCGGCGTCGAAGACACCGAACCGGGTGAGCGCGGAGCCGGCCGCCAGGAGGGCTCCCCCGAGCACCGCCGGCAGCCGGCGCCGGCCGGAGGCCAGCGTCAGCGCCGTCCCCGCGACCGTGCAGGCCCGGGCCGCCTTCAGCAGCCGACCCGGGCGGCCGGCGCGGTAGGGCTCGCTGACCAGCCCGTGGCCGTGCTCCACCCGGTGCATAATCCCGAGCTCGATCGCGGCACCGGCGACCGCGACCTTCCGGGCGGGCCCGGCCTCCGCGACCGGGGTGCACGCCGTGGCGATGCCTCCCCCGGCGGCCATGGCCGAGCCGGCGAAGACCAACGGCAGCTCCCGGTGCGCCTCGTGCCACGAGGGCACCGCGGTGTCGGAGAGCAGCGCCGCCGTGTAGGTGGTCATCGGCCCGCCGAGCACGGCCGCCCCCACCCCGGTGAGCACCCGCAGGCGCGGGAAGCGACCCAGCAGGTGGGCGCCGGCCGTCGCCGTGGCCAGGGCGCTGAACGGCGCCAGGATCCAGGACCCCACCGACAACGGCGACGTCGGCTTGAACACGCGCAGCATGTAGAGGAACCGCGCCGGCCGGCCCAGGTCGTGGATGAGGAAGGCCACCGACGAGAGCGCCCCGCCACCGGCGGTCAGGTGCGCGACCCGCGCGAGCTGCGGCCGGCCGGTCAGCTCGGCCATCGTCCCCAGCAGCGCCGACGAGCCGGCCGCCCCACCGAGGAAGAGGTACAGCGGCACGTCCGGGGTCTTCCACACCGGCGGCTTGATCACCGGCCGCCCGTAGTAGGAGGTGAACTCCGCCTCCCCGACCACCGACTCGCCAGGACGCGGCGGGCGGCCCCCAGCGCGACGCCGTCGCTCCCGGTCCTCGGCCGGTGGCCCGTCCGCCCGGCGCCAGCCCGCCCCGGGGACGCCGTCGGCCGCCGTCACCGGCGTCGCCCCACGAACGCCGACGCCACCACGCCGACCACCATCGCCGCGCCGGCAGCGACGTGCCGCCACATCGACGGCAGGTCGCGGGTGGTCACCACCGGGTCCGGCGGGAGCCCGTACACCTCCGGCTCGTCCAGCAGCAGGAAGAAGGCGCCCGCGCCACCGACGCCGTCGTCCTCGTCGCGCCCGTAGAGCCGGACGCCCTCGACCCCCTTGTCCTGCAGCGCCGCCAGCCGGGCGTCGGCCCTGGCCCGGAGCTCGTCGAGGTCGCCGAACTGGATCGACTCGGTCGGGCAGGCGCTCGCGCACGCGGGCTGGAGCCCGTCGGTGAGCCGGTCGTAGCAGAGGGTGCACTTGAACACCCGCCCGTCGTCCTCCCGCTGGTCGATGACGCCGTAGGGGCAGGCGGGCACGCAGTAGCCGCAGCCGTTGCAGATGTCCTCCTGCACCACGACGCTGCCGAACTCGGTGCGGAACAGCGAGCCGGTCGGGCAGACGTCCAGGCAGGCGGCGTGCGTGCAGTGCTTGCAGACGTCGGAGCTCATCAGCCACCGGATCTCCCGGTCCGCCGACGGCGTCTGCTGCGGCGCGCTCTGCTCGGCCGTGGTCGCCGACGCCGGCACCCGGGGGTGGACGACGGGCGGGTCCTGCAGCGGCCGCTGACCGCCGACCGCGCCCGGCGCTCCCACCGTCGGCATCGGGAGGTCGACCGCGCGGCTCTGCTCGACGAACGCCACGTGCCGCCAGCTGTTGGCCCCGAGCATGCCGGTGTTGTCGTACGACGCCCCGGTCAGCCCGAGCTGCGCCCGGTTGCCCTCGGCGTCGTCCATCGGGAGCGTGTTCCACTCCTTGCACGCCACCTCGCACGCCTTGCAGCCGATGCACACCGACGTGTCGGTGAAGAAGCCGACCCGGGGCGGGTGGTCGTCGCCGTACCCGCGCTCGCCGGCGACGTCGGGGACCGGGCCGAACAACCGGTTCTGCGGGTCGTCCCCGGAGAAGGCGGTGCTCGCTGAACTGATGGTCGTCATGACCGCTCCTCGATCGGGGCCCGTCCGTTCGGTCCCAGCCGCCCGCTCGCGACGCCGGCCCGGCGGCGGTGGTCCTCGACGAACTCGACCAGCTCCGGCCCCCGGGGCCGGCGGCCGGGCCGGATGTCGCAGGTGGCGACCTTGGACTCCTGGATGTGCACGTTCGGGTCCATCACCACGCCGAGCAGCTCGTTCGCCGAGTCGCCGGTGGTGATGCCGTTCTGGCCCCAGTGGTACGGGATCCCGATCTGGTGCACCTCGCGGCCGGCGACCCGCAGGGGGCGCATCCGCTCGGTGACGAGCACCCGTGCCTCGATGGCGTTGCGGGCGCTGACCAGCGTGGCCCAGCCCATGTGCTCCAGCCCGCGCTCGGCGGCCAGCTGGGGGCTGACCTCGCAGAAGAACTCGGGCTGCAGCTCGGCGAGGTACTCCAGGGTGCGGCTCATCCCGCCGGCGGTGTGGTGCTCGGTGAGCCGGTAGGTGGTGACGACGAACGGGAAGACCTCGTTCATCGCGGGGTTGGCCCGGTTCCACGCTCCTCTGAGCTCCTTGCGCGCCGGGTTGGCCTGCCGCGCGTACAGCGGGTTGGGCACCGGCGACTCGGCGGGCTCGTAGTGGGTCGGCATCGGCCCGTCGGCCAGCCCGGCGGGCACGAACAGCCACGCCTTGCCGTCACCCTGCATGATGAACGGGTCCGTGCCGGCCAGCGCGTCCTCGGCCGTGGCGCCCTCGGGCGGGGTGTAGTCGGGCCGCTTGGTGGCCTGGAAGTCCGGGACGTCGGGCCCGGTCCACTTTCCGGCGTCCTCGTCCCAGTACACGTACTTCTTCCGCTCGCTCCACGGCCGGCCCTCGGGATCGGCCGAGGCACGGTTGTAGAGCACCCGGCGGTTCATCGGCCACGCCCAGCCCCACTCCGGCGCCACCAGGTCCTGCTCGGTGTGCGGCTTCTTGCGGTTGGCCTGGTTGATCTCGTCGGCGAAGACACCGGAGTAGATCCAGCAGCCGCACCTGGTCGAGCCGTCGTCGGCCAGCTCGGTGTACCCCGACACCGCCGTGCCGTCCGGCCCCGTCCCGCTGATCTCGCGGAGCACCGCGTGCGCGCTGGGCTCCTGCAGCGGACCGTGGGTCGGGTAGTCCCAGGTGAGATCGAGGATCGGCCGGTCCCGCGGGTCGGTGGAGCCGGCGAGCTTCTCGCGGATGATTCGGCCGAGGTGGAAGTAGAACCACAGGTCGCTGCGGCAGTCCCCCTGCGGCTCCACGGCCTGGGAGTGCCACTGCAGAAGCCGCTGGGTGTTGGTGAACGAGCCGTCCTTCTCCACGTGCGCCGCGGCGGGCAGGAAGAAGACCTCGGTGGGGATCTGCTCGGTGATCAGCTCACCGGTCTCGATCTCCGGGCCGTTCTCCCAGAAGGTGGCGGACTCGATCATCTGCAGGTCGCGGACGACGAGCCATTCCAGGTTGGCCAGGCCGAGGCGGGACATCTTCCCGTTCGCGTTGCCGACGACCGGGTTCTCCCCCACCAGGAAGTACCCGGGGACGGTGCCCTGGATCTGCTCGGCGATCGTCGAGTAGTTGCTGTGGTCGCCGGTCAACCGGGGCAGGTGGTCGAAGCAGAAGTCGTTCTCCGGCTGCGCGGCGTCGCCCCACCACGCCTTGAGCAGGCTGACCGCGTACTTCCGCATGTTGCCCCAGTAGCCGACCGAGCCCGAGGCCTCGGCGACGAAGTCGTCCAGGTCACGGTCCTCGCGGGCGTGCGGCATCGGGATGTACCCGGGTAGCAGGTTGTAGAGCGTCGGGATGTCGGTCGACCCCTGGATGCTGGCGTGCCCGCGCAGCGCCAGGATGCCGCCCCCGGGGCGCCCCATGTTGCCCAGCAGGGCCTGCAGCACGCTCGCGGCCCGGATGTACTGGACGCCGACGGTGTGCTGGGTCCACCCCACCGAGTAGACGAAGGCGCTGGTGCGCTCCCGGCCGGAGTTGCTGGTCAGCGCATCGGCGACCTTGCGGAAGACCGCCGGCTCGATGCCGCAGACCTCCTGGACCAGCTCGGGGGTGTAGCGCGCGTAGTGGCGCTTGAGCACCTGGAAGACGCACCGCGGGTGCTGGAGGGTCTCGTCCCGCTGCGGCTTGCCGCCGACGGGCAGGCCGCCGCTGCCCGACTCCTCCGAGCTGCCCTCCGCGTGCTCCTCCGGGTCGGGCGCCGTCCCGGGCTGCCGACCGTCGCGGGAACCGGAGGCCCCCGGCTTGGGCCCCTGGCGCTGACCGGCCGCGGCGGTCACGGGAGCGCCCTCGTACTGCCACGACTTCTCCTCGTACTGCCCCTTCTCGGGGTCGTAGCCGGAGAACAGGCCGTCGAGGTCCTCGGTGTCCTGGAAGTCCTCCCGCAGGATGGCCGCCGCGTTGGTGTAGGCGGCGACGTACTCCCGGAACTCCAGCCCGTTGGACAGCACGTGGTTGATCAGCCCGCCGAGGAAGGCGATGTCGCTGCCCGCCCGCAGCGGCACGTGCAGATCGGCGAGCGCGCTGGTGCGGGTGAACCGCGGGTCGACGTGGATGACCGTCGCGCCGCGCGCCTTGGCCTCCATCACCCACTGGAAGCCCACGGGGTGGGCCTCGGCCATGTTGGAGCCCTGGATGACGATGCAGTCGGAGTTGGCCAGGTCCTGCTGCGGCATCGTCGCGCCGCCGCGACCGAACGTGGTCCCCAGACCGGGGACCGTGGAGGAGTGCTATATGCGCGCCTGGTTCTCGACCTGGACCGCGCCCAGGGCGGTGTAGAGCTTCTTCATGAGGTAGTTCTCCTCGTTGTCGAGGGTCGCCCCTCCGAGGCTCGCTATCCCCATCGTCCGGTTGACCCGCTTGCCGTCGACCTCGTCCTGCCAGGTCTCGCGGCGGGTCCTGATCACCCGGTCGGCGATCATGTCCATCGCGGTGTCGAGGTCGAGGTCCTCCCACTCCGTCCCGTACGGACGGCGGTAGCGGACCTTGGTCTGACGGGTCGTACTGGTGACCAGGTTCTTGCTGGCCGCCCCCTTGGGGCACAGCCGGCCGCGGCTGATCGGCGAGTCGGGGTCACCCTCGATCTGGGTGACCTTCTCGTCCTGGACGAACACCCGCTGGCTGCAGCCCACCGCGCAGTAGGGGCACACGCTCTGCACCACCCGGTCGGCGGTGGCCGTGCGGGGGGTCAGGGAGTTCGTGCGCTTGCTCCGGACGGCGTCGCCACGACCGAGCGGATCGTTCCCGGTGAGCTGCCGGACCACCGGCCAGGCGTCGAGCCAGGTCTTCATGCGCCCCTCCTGCAGAGCCCGCGCCGCCGGGAGGGGCGGACGGGTCGCCGGGCGTGCAGGCACGGTCTCGGTCGCACACCTCGGCCCGTTCAGCTGCCGGATCCGACCCTAGCCACCCCCCGCGCGGCCCGCACGTCCGCGCGCTGCGCGGCGGTCGCCGGCTCGCCCGCGCCGGGCTCGTCGCCCAGCATGGGGACGGTGAGCGGGAAGCCGGATGCCGTCGTCGTCGGTTCGGGGCCCAACGGCCTGGCCGCGGCCCTGCGGCTGGCCGCCGCCGGCCTGCGGGTGCAGGTCCTCGAGCGGGCGGCGACCCCGGGCGGGGGCATCCGCACGGCGGCGCTGACCCGGCCGGGCTTCGCGCACGACGTGTGCGCGTCGGTGCACCCCATGGCGGCCGCCGCTCCGTTCTTCCGCGAGTTCGACCTGCCGTCCCGCGGCGTGCGGCTCCTGCACCCGGAGGTCCCGTACGCCCACCCCCTCGACGAGGGCCGGGCCGCGGTCGCCCACCGGTCGCTGGAGCAGACGGCCGACGGGTTCGGGCCCGACGGCCCCGCCTACCGCCGGTTGCTCGGCCCGCTGGTCGACGCGGGCGACGACCTGGTGGACTTCTTCCTCGGCAGCGCGCTGCGCCGGATCCCCACCCGGAGCCTCCCGGCGATGGCCTCGTTCGCCGTCAACGGCCTGCCCGACGTCCGCTGGCTGGCGCGCCGGTGGTTCCGCACCGAGGAGCCGAGCGCACTGCTCGCCGGGGCCGCCGCGCACGGGACGCTGGACCTCACCCGCGCGATCACCGGCGGGCTCGGCCTGCTGCAGGGGATGCTGGCTCACCACAGCGGCTGGCCGGTGGTCGAGGGCGGCTCGCAGCGGTTGGCCGACGCGATGGTCGTCGCCCTCCGGGAACAGGGAGGTGAGGTGGTCACCGGGCACGAGGTCACCGACCTGCGCGAGTTCGAGGGCGTCCCCGCGGTCCTGCTGGACACCACCCCGCAGGCCTTCGTCCGGCTGGCCGGCGACCGCGTCCACGAGGGGTACCGCCGCTGGGTCTCCCGGTACCGCCACGGCCCAGGCGTCTTCAAGATCGACTGGGCGCTGTCGGAACCGGTGCCCTGGACTCATGCCGACGTCCGCCGCGCCGGCACCGTGCACCTGTCGGGCACCCTCGACGAGACCGTTGCCGCCGAGTCCGCCCCCTCCTCGGGACGCGACACCGACCGGCCGTTCGTGATCGCCGTGCAGCCGACCGTGGCCGACCCGACGCGGGCACCGTCCGGGGGGCACGTGCTGTGGGCCTACGCGCACGTGCCGAACGGGTCCGACGTCGACATGACCGACCGGATCGAGGCGCAGGTGGAGCGGTTCGCCCCGGGGTTCCGCGACACGATCCTGGCCCGGCACACCATGCGCGCACCCGAGATGGAGGCGTACAACCCGAACTACGTCGGCGGGGAGATCTCCAACGGCGAGGCGTCCCTCCGGCAGATGCTCGCCCGCCCGGTGCCCCGGTGGAACACCTACAAGACGCCCGTGCCGGGCACCTACCTGGCCTCGTCAGCCACCCCACCGGGACCCGCCGTCCACGGCATGTGCGGGGACAACGCGGCACGGGTGGCGCTGCGGGAGGTCTTCGGCGTGCGCACCGGGCCCCCGTTGCGGCCCCCCGCGGCCCGACGCCCCGGTTCGCGCGCCCCGGGTTCGGACCCCGGGGGCCGCGGGTAGCGGACGTGGTGCCGCACCGGTCCACCCGCCACAGCGCGAGGAGCACCCATGAGCGAACCGACCCGGAGCAACTCCACCAGCGACCTGCTCCAGTCGTTGAGCACCGACCTCTCGGCCCTGGTCCGGCAGGAGCTGCAGCACGCCCAGGCCGAGCTGGCCGGCAAGGCCAAGCAGGCCGGTCGCGCCGGCGCACTCCTCGGCGCCGCCGGCGTCCTCGGCGCGATGTCCGTCGGCAGCGCGACGGCCCTCCTGCTGCGCGCCCTGGACCGCAGGGTGAGCCCAGCCACCTCCGCCGCGCTGGCGACCGGGCTCCTCGCCGGTGGCGCCGGCGCGCTCCTCGGGGGTGCGCTCGCGGAGCTGCGCCGTGCGTGGCCGCTGGTCCCGGACGAGACGGTGGAGAGCCTGCGCGACGACGTCCGCATCGCCTCAGCCCGCCGCCCGGCCGCGGGCTGAGGCACCGCGGCGCTCAGCGCCGCGCGGCGTCCAGAGCGGGGCGCGGCGACCGCGACCGGTCGGGCATCGGGGGCACCGCCGGTTGCGGCGCGTCGTCCGCGGGCGCGGATCGGACGAGGCGCAGGACGAGCACGACGGCGGCCAGCAGGTAGACCGGGGTGCCGGCGGCCCACAGGACGGCGCCGGCCACCTGCTGGTCGGCCACGGGGTCGAAGCCGTGGTCGGCGGCCCGCTCGACGTACACCCCGTACCAGGGGCTGGACGAGAGCATCATGACGCCACCGAGCACGGCCTCGCCGAACGCCGGCACGAGCACGGCGACCAGCCCCGCCACGAGCTGGCCGAGCCGTCGGCGCGGGACGCGCAGCACGCACCACCAGAAGACGACACCCGCGGCGAGGAACGTCAGGTGCTCGGCGACGTGCACCGCCTCCGAGCGCACCGCCGCCTCGTAGGCCCCCGGCAGGTGCCAGAGGAGGACCACGGTCAGGTAGCCGACGGCCACCCCGAGCACCACGGCGGGACGACGGGCACCCCGGGCCACCGCCGACCACGGGCGGGCGAGGACCTCGCGGGCCCGGGGCGGCAGCGCGGTGAGCACGCGCGGCACCGGATCGGCGAGCACGAGCAGCGGCGCGGCGACGATGGTCAGCAGCAGGTGCTGCGTCATGTGGGCGGTGAGGGAGTCCTCCGCCAGCCGCTCCAGCGGCGAGGCGAGGGCGGCGCCGAGCGCGGTCAGGCCGAGCAGCCAGGCCGCCCCCGGTCCGGCCGCCGCCCAGGGCGAGCGACGACGGGGCGCGGTCCAGGCCAGCAGGCAGGCGTAGCCGAGCGCGGCCAGCCCGAGGAAGGCGATCGTCGCGTACGACCAGTCGCCGCCCCCGCCGAGCGGGTGGGCCAGCGTGCTGCCGGGGACCGGGGCGCCGCTCACCGCGCCGGCCCTCCGGCCACCACGTCGAGGACCGTGTGCATGCCCGCGGCGTGGTGGCCGGTCACGGTGCACCACAGCTCCACGCGCTCGTCCGCCGCCACCGCGAACGCCAGCTCGTGCGCCTCGCCCGGGTCGAGCACCGGGGTGACGGCACGTTGGTCGCCGTCGACGCGGACGGCGAGGTCGTGCGGCGCCGCTCCCGCGTTGGTCACCACGAGCCGGATCTCCCCCGGGAGCAGCGGACGCCCCTCGGTCACGATCTCCCACTCGGTCAGCCCGACGCGCTGGTCGGCGGCCGGCGGCGCGGGTGCCGCCGGTGCCGTGGACGAGGCCCCGGCCGCGCACCCGCTGAGGAGGACCGCGAGCCCAAGCGGCACCAGCCGCCGGTGCGCCCGGCGCCCGGTCACGGCTCCTCCAGCAGGGCGCGGACCGCGTCGGCGGCCGGGTGGTCGGGGGCCAGCTCCAGGAACCGCCGCAGCGTGGCGGCCGCCGCGTCGTCGGCGAGCGCGTGCTGCGCGGACCCCAGCATGAGCAGCGCCTCCGGGTGCTCGGGGTGCTCGGCCAGCACGGTCTCCACCACGGGGCGGGCCTCGCCGGGCCGATCGTCGCGGAGCAGGGCGAACGCCAGCGAGAGCGCCACCGCCGGGTCGCCCGGCCGCTCCTCGAGCACCGCCCGGTAGCCGGTCGCCGCCTCGGCGAAGTGCCCGGCGTCGTCCAGCGCCCGCGCCTGCCGCAGCAGCTCGTCGGCGGGGTCGGCGCCGACCGCGCCCGGGGCGCTCACCGGTGCGGATCCCTCTTCGGCGGCGTCGGCGGCGGCGGGCGCCGCGGCGCGGGGGACGACGACCAGGGCGACGGCGCCGGCCGCGGCCACGGCGACCACCGGGACGACGACCGCCGGTCGCGGCAGCCATGTCCGCCGCACCCGGACCGGCCTCTCCTCCGGAGCCGGGGCGCCGCCCTCACCGAGGTCGTCGGGGACCGGCTCCCGCCGGGGGGCCGACAGCCGCAGGATCTCGGCCAGCAGCTCGTCCTCCGCGGCGCGCGCCTGCGCGGTCGTCCGCGGCCCGGACCGGACGTCGTCCAGCAGCTGCAGGGCCGCCTCCAGGCGCTCGTCGTCGCCCGACCCGGTCAGCCGGTCCGGCCGCGCGGCGGCCGCGGCCACGGCGGCCTCGGCCGCCGCGCGGTCGGCGTCGGTCAACGTGATTCGGCTGCCCGGCCGCCGGCGGGAGACCAGGACGCCGACCGCGACCACCCCGCCCACCAGGGCCACCCCCGGCAGGACGACCAGCGCCCAGCCCACCCCCTCCCGGGGCGGGTCGAGCAGGATCCACTCGCCGTAGCGCCCCACGAACCAGGCGCGGATCTCCTCGGGGCTCTCGCCCGCCGCCACCTGCTCGGCGATGACCGCCCGCATCCCCCGGGCCGCCGGCGCCGCCGAGTCCGCCGCGGACTCGCCCGCACAGGTGGGGCACCGCAGTCCGGCCGCGATCTCCCGCGCGGTCGCCGCCGGATCGGGCTGCGTGACCGGCTCCTGGCGCCACCACAGCGCGGCGACGAGGGCGAGCACCGCGAGCACGACGGCCAGGACCCGCGCCCGGCCGCTCACCCCGCCTCCAGCCGCGGCAGCACCTCGTCCGCCAGCCACGCGGCGGAGACCGCGCCCACCCGGCGGGCGACGACCGTGCCGTCCCGGTCGACGACGAAGGTCTCGGGCACACCCGTCGTCCCCCACTCCACGGCCAGCCGGCCGTCGGCGTCGGCCACGCTCGGGAACGGGGTGCCGCCGACGCCCGCGAGGAACTCGCGGGCGGCGTCGTCGTCGTCGTTCACGTCGATGCCGACGACCCGCAGGCCCTGCGGCCCCCACTGCCGCGCCGTCTCGACCAGCAACGGCATCTCCTCCCGGCACGGCGCGCACCACGAGGCCCAGACGTTCACGAGCACCACCGAACCGCGCAGGTCCGCGAGGTCGACGTGCCCACCGTCCAGGGTGGCACCCGCCAGGGCCGGGGCCGGGCTCCCCACGATCGCCGTGGAGGGGGCCCCCTCGGGCCGGTCCAGCGCGAGCGCGAGCGGCACGGTCAGCACCAGACCCACGAGCAGGGCGGGGACCAGCAGCAGCCACCGCCGCCGGCCACTCACCGCTCCCCCGACGACAGGCTCGTCGCGGGTTCCTCCGACGCCTGCTGCCCCCGCCGGACGCGGCGGGCGGGCCAGCCGGCCACCGCGGCCCCCAGCGCCATCACCCCGCCGGCGATCCAGAGCCAGGAGACCAGCGGGTTCACCGCGATCCGGACCAACGCCCACCCGCCGTCCGGGTCGACCTCGGTGACGGTCAGGTAGACGTCACCGGCGAGCGTGGACCGGACCGCCGGCGAGGCCACCGTGATGGAGTGCGCGGGGAACGTCCGCAGCTCGGGCGCGGCCGCGCCCCTCGCCCGGCCGGCCTCCTCCAGCTCCAGCCGCGCGACCACGCGCATCTCCTGCGCCGTCCGCTCGCGTTCCACCGATTCCAGCCGCGCCGTCCAGCCCGCCGCCCTCACCGCGTCCCCCACCGCGACGCGCTGCTCCGTCGCCGCCGCGAAGGAGGAGGACGCCGCCACGGCGACGGCGGCCAGCGCCACCCCGACGTGCACGACCAGCCCGCCGTACAACCGGCGCCGGCGGCGGCCGGCCTCCAGCAGCGCCCGCGGCCACGACCGGCCGGTGGCCCGCCGGACGACGCGCGTCCCCTGGCCGACCAGCTGCACCGACGTGGCCAGGACGAGGGCGGCCAGGCCGAACGCGGTCAGCGCCGCGGCGCCGGAGACGCCCAGCACCACCAGCAGCGCGACCAGCCCGACGGCGACGGCGACCGGCACCGCCACCCGGCGGGCGAGCGCCGGCACCGAGTCGCTCCCCCACGACACCAGCGGACCCAGCGCCATCAGCAGCAGCACGACGAGCGCGACCGGCACCGCCATCTGGTTGTAGTAGGGCGGGCCCACCGACACCTGGCGACCGTCGGCCAGCTGGGCGAACACCGGGAAGAGGGTGCCCAGCAGGACGGTGAAGGCCAGCCCGACCAGCAGCACGTTGTTCCCGAGGAACACCGTCTCCCGGGAGAGCCGGGCGGACAGGGTCCCGTCGGGCCCGAGCCGGTCGGCCCGCCACACCAGCAGCACCGCGACGACGACCAGCACGACGGCGACGAACCCCAGGAGCAGCGCACCCAGCGACGACCGGCTGAAGGCGTGGACGCTGTCGACGATGCCGCTGCGGGTCAGGAACGTGCCGACCAGCACGAGCACGAAGGAGGCGACGGCCAGGCAGACGTTCCACACCCGCAGGGTCGCCCGCCGCTCCTGCACCATGGCGGAGTGCAGCAGCGCCGTGGCCGTCAGCCACGGCAGCAGGGAGGCGTTCTCCACCGGGTCCCACGCCCAGTAGCCGCCCCAGCCCAGCACCGCGTAGGACCACCAGGCGCCGAGCACGATCCCCAGCGTCAGGAAGGTCCAGGACACGAGGGTCCACCGGCGGACGGCCAGCAGCCAGCCGCGCCCGGTGTCCCCGGTGACGAGGGCCGCGACCGCGTAGGCGAAGGGGACCGCGAGTCCGACGTACCCCAGGTACAGCAGCGGGGGGTGCGCCCCCATGAGCGGGTTGTCCTGCAGCAGCGGGTTCGGGCCCGGGCCGTCGGTGGGCGCCGGGGAGACCCGCTCGAACGCGTTGCCCCCGAACAGCGCGAGCGCGAAGAAGAAGGCGGCGACGACCGACAGCGTCACCAGCACCCAGGGGTGGTGCCGGGCGGCCCGCGCGTCCGGGCGGCGGGCGACCGCGGCGGCGTAGCCGGCGAGCACCACCAGCCAGAGCAGCAGCGACCCCTCCAGGGCGGACCAGAGGCTGGTCACCGTGTAGTACAGCGGCACGGCGCGACCGCCGTTCTCCGCCACGTACCGCACGCCGAAGTCGTGGGTGAGGAGCGCCCACTCGAGCACGGCGGCGGCCGCCAGCGCCGTCCCGAGGACGGCATAGGTCAGCCGCCGCGCCGATCCGGCCGGCGCGCGGCCCGTCGCGACGCCCACCCAGGCCGCCACGGACGTGAGCGCGAGGACGAGTCCCGAGGCCAGCGAGGCGGTCCCGAGCAGCGCCGTCACCCGGTCTCCCCGATCGGCTGGTACTCGTTGGAGTGCTTGACGAGGACCAGGTCGCCCACGAAGACGCCGTCCGCGCGCAGCCACCCCTCGACGACGGCGCCCTGCCCCTCGGCGAACACCGCCGGCAGTGCCCCGGAGTAGACGACGGGAAGGGTCCCGACGCCGTCGGTGACGGTGAACCGGGCCTCCGCGCCGACGCGCTCCAGGGAGCCGGCCTGCACCAGACCCCCGAGGCGCAGCCGCTCGTCCTCCGCCGGCTGCTCCGCGACGACCTCCGTCGGCGTGCGGTAGTAGACGAGGGTGTCGGCGAGCCCGCTGACCCCCAGCAGGGCGAGCGCGCCGGAGACCGCCCCGACCACCACCAGCAGCCGGAGCGACAGGGTGCGCCGCCGCGCGGTGGACCGGCTCACCGGTCACCCCGCCCGGGCCGGGTGGCCCACAGGTACCCGGCCCACACCAGCAGCGTGAGCAGGTAGCCGAGGACCACCGCCAGCTGCCCGCTCACCGGCCGCCCCCGGGGACGACGGTGATCACCGGCGCGTCCTCGCCGCCGGCACCGGCGGGCGCGCCGGCCGGCTCGGACGCCTCCGCCCGCAGCCGGGCGACCCGGCGGCGGACGACGAGCACCGCGAGGAGGGTGAAGGCGAGGACGCCCGCGCCCAGCGCCCACGCCATCGTGGCGTGGATCGGTGGGCTGCCCTCGGGGCCGAGCACGGTGGGCGGCTGGTGCAGCGTCCGCCACCAGACGACCGAGAAGTGCACGACCGGCACGTTGAGGAAGGCGACGATGCCGATGGCCGCGGACCGGCGGGCGGCGACGTGCGGGTCGTCGGCCATCCGGCGGACGCCGAGGTAGGCGACGTAGACCAGCAGGAGCACCGCCGTCGTCACCAGCCGGGCATCCCACGTCCACCAGACGCCCCAGACCGGGCGGCCCCACAGCATGCCCAGCGCGATCGCCAGCGCCGTCAGCCCGACGCCCAGCTCGGCGGCCGCCTGCGCGTACCGGTCGAAGCCGAGCTCACGGCGCACCAGGTAGCCCACGCTGCACACCAGCACGGTCGCGAACGCCAGGTAGGCCACCCAGGCGGCCGGGACGTGCACGTACATCAACCGCTGCGCCGGACCTTGCACCCCGTCCTCGGGGGCGACGACGAGCGCCAGGACCAGCGCGACCGCGGTCGCCCCGGCAGCGGCGGCGGGGAGGAGCGCACCGCCGGGCACCGGAGTCCTACGCACGCTCGCTCCTCCTGTCGACCGGTCCCCGCCCGGGAAGGCCCGGGGACGGCTGGGTCAGCGGGGACCCGGCCAGCCTCTCACTCCTCCAGGAGGAAGGGGAAGACGGCCCAGGCGGTCGCCCCGGCGACCAGGTCGTAGGCGACCAGCAGCACCAGCCACGGGAGCGGCTCCGCCACGACGCCGGCCTGCGTCCCGGCCAGCAGGGCGGGCAGCCCGGCGGGGAGCACCAGGGCCGCGAGCAGGCCCGCACCGCGGGCCGAGGCCGCCAGCAGGGCGCCGAACACCGTGGTGCTCGCCGCGACGCCGCCCAGGCCGAGCGCCGCCGCCGCGCACCCGGCGAGGGAGACGGGGCCGTCGAGGAGCAGGACGGCGAGGACGGTCCCCGTGGTCCAGGTGACCGCGAGCGCGGTCCAGAGGACGGCGGCCTTGGCGAGGAACAGCGCCCCGGCCGGGACCAGGCCGCGCAGCAGGTCCCAGGAGTCCTCGTCGCGCTCCGCCGCCGCGACCAGCCGGGCCAGCGGAACCGCGGCGGTGAGCACGAGCAGCCAGACCAGGCCGGGCGCGGCGGCCCGGAGCGCGACGGGGTCGGGGCCGAGCACGAGACCCCCCAGCACGACCCCGGCCGCGACGAACGGCAGCACCGAGGCGAAGCCGTCGACGCCACCCAGGGCGATCCGCGCGTCCCGCCGGACCAGCAGGGGAACGGTGCGCAGCACGCCGGCGCGGCCCTGCCGCTGTCCACCTCCCCCGCTCACCCGAGCACCGTCGCAGCTCCCCCGACGAGCTCCAGGCGGGCGTCGACCGGGCCCAGGCCGGCGGCCACCTCCGAGCCCGCGACGAGCACCGCCGCCCCGTCACCGGCCAGGTCCTCGACCGTCCGGCGCACTGCCTCGCGTCCGGTCGCGTCGAGGTGCTCCATGGGCTCGTCGAGGCACACCACCGCCGGGGTCACCACGCGGGCCACGGCGAGGGTCACCCGCGCCCGCTGCCCCGCCGAGAGGCGGCCGGCCTCCTGTCCCCACAACTCCTCGGGGAGCCCGCACGCGGTGAGGGCCGCCGCAGCGGCACCGGCCGGCTGCTCCCGGCCGGCCAGGGCGCCGGCGAACGTCACGGCGTCCAGTGCCCGCTGCCGACGGCGCGCGGCCGCCCCGGGGCGCAGGTACAGCGCGTGCCCGGTCACCGACCGGGTGCCCGACGTCGGCTCCACCAGCCCCGCCGCGATCCGCAGCAGCGTGGTCTTGCCGGCGCCGTTCCCCCCGCCGACGACGCAGACCGCGCCGGCCGACAGCCGCAGCGTCAGGGGGGCGAGCGCGGTCCGCCCGCCGTAGCGGCGGGCCACCTCCTGCAGGCACAGCACCGGCGGTTCCCCCGCGGCAGGGCGGCCGGTCCTCGACTGGGTCATCGTGCCGAGGATGGTGCCACCGCCGCCCGCGCCCGGGCCGAGCAGCTGCGGTTGTGCGGCCGAAGCCAGCCACTAGGGTCGGACGGGACCGCACGGGAGCCCTCCCCGGAGGGGCAGCCCGACCAGCCCGCCACGGAGGTGCGATCGTGCCAGCCGACCTCGCTCCGGTGGCCGCACCGGAGCCAGGCTCGGTGCTCGATCCCGTGGGCCCCGAGGCGGCGCAGATCGCCGGCCTCACCTGGTTCATGATCGTCCTGGGCGGTCTGCTGTGGCTGGCCACCGTGGTGTTCCTGGTGCTGGCCCTCCGGCACCGCGCGCGCCGCGAGCCACGGGCCGCGAACCGGGGCGCGAAGGCCTTCATCGCCGTGTGGGGCGTGGTCGTCCCGATCGTCGTCCTGCCCGCCGTCTTCGCCTACAGCCTCGTGGTGGGCGTCGACATCTCCCGGCCTGCCCCTCCCGAGGCGCTCACCGTCGAGGTCGTCGGCCACCAGTTCTGGTGGGAGGTGCGCTACCCCGACGCCGACGTGGTGACCGCCAACGAGATCCACGTGCCGGTCGGCCGCCCCGTCCGGCTGGAGATGACGTCGGCGGACGTGATCCACAGCCTCTGGATCCCGCCGGTGGCCGGCAAGCTCGACCTCCTCCCCGGGCAGACCAACGTCCTGTCCTTCCAGGTCGAGGAGGCCGGTCGCTACCTCGGGGAGTGCGCCGAGTTCTGCGGCATCCAGCACGCCCGCATGCAGTTCGTCCTCGTCGCCCAGGAGGAGGACGAGTTCGCCGACCACCTGGTCGCGTTGCAGGCGGGCTCCGCGGAGCCGGACGGCGAGCTCGAGGAGGCCGGCCGCGAGGTGTACCTGGCCGCGGGCTGCGGGCAGTGCCACCGGATCGAGGACGTCAGCGAGGGGGACGACTTCGCCCCGGACCTCACCCACCTCGCGTCCCGGGACACGATCGCCGCGGGGATGCTCGAGAACACGCGGGGCAACCTGGCGGGCTGGATCCTCGACCCGCAGGGCCTCAAGTCGGGGGTCCGCATGCCGCCGAACAACCTCTCGGGCGACGACCTGCAAGCGCTGCTGGCCTATCTGGAGAGCCTCGAATGACCGCGCTGCAGGATCCCCCGGCCACAGAGGACCGGCTCGCCGCCACGTGGGCCACCCCACCCGGCCTGGCCGGCTGGTTCACGGCCCTCAACCACAAGCAGGTGGGCCAGCGCTTCCTCATCACCGCGTTCGTCTTCTTCGCCCTGGGCGGCATCCAGTCGGTGCTGATGCGCTGGCAGCTCGGGAGCGCCGAGAGCACCTTCCTCGACGCGCAGACCTACAACGAGCTGTTCACCATGCACGGCACGACGATGATGTTCCTGTTCGCCGTGCCGGTGGGCGAAGCCTTCGCGATGTACTTCCTGCCGCTCATGCTCGGCACCCGGGACCTGCCGTTCCCCCGGCTGACCGCCTTCGGCTGGTACATCTACGTGCTCGGCGGGATCTTCCTCTACAGCAGCTTCCTGTTCGGCCAGGTCCCCGACGGCGGCTGGTTCGCCTACACCCCGCTCACCGGGCCCGAGTACTCCCCGAGCAACTCGATGGACTTCTGGCTGCTGGGCGTGACGTTCGTGGAGATCGCGACGATCGCCGGAGCGATCGAGCTGGTGGTGCTGATCCTCCGGTACCGGGCGCCGGGCATGAAGATCAGCCAGATGCCGCTGCTGGCGTGGAACGTGCTGGTCACCGGGATCGCCGTCATCTTCGCGTTCCCGCCGCTGGTGGTCGCCAGCGTGCTCCTCGAGCTGGACCGCAAGATCGGCACGCACTTCTACGATCCGGCGGCCGGTGGCGAGTCCTTGCTCTGGCAGCACCTGTTCTGGTTCTTCGGCCACCCCGAGGTCTACATCATCCTGCTGCCGGGGCTGGGCATCGTCTCCACGATCGTGCCGGTCTTCGCCCGCAGCCGGATCGTCGGCTACAGCCTGATCGCCGTCTCGACGGTCGCCATCGGCATCCTGTCGTTCGGCGTGTGGGTGCACCACATGTTCGTGACGGGGATCCCGCAGCTCGGGCTGGCCTTCTTCTCCGTGGCGAGCCTGTTCATCCCGATCCCGAGCGCCATCCAGGTCTCGGCGTGGATCGCCACCATCTGGCAGGGCCGGGCGGTGTGGAAGACGCCGATGATGTACGTCGTCGGCTTCATCGTGATCTTCGTCCTCGGCGGGGTCACCGGGGTGATGGTCGCCTCGGTCCCGTTCGACCAGCAGGCGCACGACAGCTACTTCGTCGTCGCGCACTTCCACTACGTGCTCATCGGCGGGATCCTCTTCCCGGTGCTGGCCGCCGTCCACTTCTGGATGCCGAAGATGAGCGGCCGCCTGCTCGACGAACGCATCGGCAAGACGGCGTTCTGGCTGACCTTCGTCGGCTTCAACGTGACGTTCTTCCCGCTGCACATCACCGGGCTGCAGGGCATGCCGCGCCGCCTCTACACCTACGCGGAGAACACAGGGTGGGAGCTCACGCAGGCGATCGCGACCGCGGGCACCGTCGTCCTCACCCTGGGCCTGCTCATGACGCTGGGCAACGTGGTGCTGTCGGCGCGGTACGGCGAGCGGGCCGGGGACGACCCGTGGGGCGGGGAGACCCTGGACTGGTACGCGACCTCGCCGCCGCCGGCCTACAACTTCCGCGGCATCCCGGAGGTCGCCAGCCGCTCGCCGCTGTGGGACACCCGGCCCTTCCGGCCGAAGTACGACCCGGCCACCTGGCAGGACGAGCTGCGCGAGCCCCGCGCTCCCGTGCGGCAGGTCGTGCTCACCAGCATCCTCGACGCCGCCCCCGAGGAGCTGGTCACCCTGCCGCAGAAGTCGTGGTGGCCGCTGCTGATGGCCTCCTCGCTCACCGTCGCCCTGATCGGCACGATGATCGACGTCTACCCCGTCGCCCTCACCGGTGTGCTCGCCGCGGTCGTGACCGGTGTGGCCTGGGTCTGGAACAGGCAGGACCGGCTGTGAGGACCAGCGGACACGCCGGGGACGCCGCCCCCCGTCCGGCCCCGCACATCGCCCGCGGCACCGGGTGGTGGGGGATGCTGCTGCTCCAGCTCGTCCTGGTGTCGATGCTCGCGGCGCTGCTGTTCTCCTACTTCTACCTGCGCGACGGCTTCGACACGTGGCCGCCCGAGCCGGCGCCCGCCCCCGCGCTGGGGCTGACCGCGGTCGCCACCGCGCTGCTGCTGCTCAGCGCCGTCCCGGTGGCCGCGGTCCACCTGTCGGCGCGGGCCGGGAAGGCGGCCGGCCGGGTCCCCGCCGCGCTGGCCGCCGCCGTCGTCCTCGGGGTGGCGTTCCTCCTCGTGCAGTTCGCCGACTACGCGGCCAACGACATCGACCCGCAGCGCGACGTGTACGGCTCCCTCTTCCTCGCCCTCGCCGGCTTCCACCACGTCAACGCCGCCCTGGCCCTGCTCGGGCTGGGCATCGTGCTGCTGCGCGTGCGGACCGGCAGCATGCCCCCCCGCGAGCAGGAGATGGCGGTGACCGCCGCGCACTACTGGTACTTCGTGGTCTGGTCCTGGATCGTCATCGCCGCCACCCTCTACTTGACGCCGAGGTTCTGGTGACCGCCGCGACTCCGGAGACCAAGCGCCCCGCCGGCCGGCCGGTCCTGTTCTGGTTCGGTGTCGGCGGTGGCACCGCGGCCTGGCTGCTGCACCTGCTGGTCGGCTACTGGTTCATCGAGATCGGGTGCCCCACCGAGGGCCTGGCGCTCCCCGTCTTCCTCGTCGTGCTGACCGTGGCCCTCACGGTCATGGCCCTGGCCGCGACCTGGGCGTCCTGGTGGTCGATGCGGCACCTGCCACCGCAGCCGGAGTCCGCCGCCGTCCCCGGTCCCGAGCTCCGGCCGCTGCTGCCCTGGCGGCGTCGGCGCGACCCCGCGGACGCGCCCCCGGCCGGCGCCTGGGACCCGGTGCCGAGCCCCGCGCGCAACCGGCTGCTCGCGCTCACCGGCCTCACCATGAACCTGCTGGCGGTCGGCCTGATCGTGCTGGCGCTGCCCCCCGTCCTCGTGTACGGACCGTGCTGGTGACCGGGGGGCGGCGGGGAATGCGGGCCCGGCTGGCGGCGGCGCTCGTGGCCGCCGCGGCCGGGCTGAGCGCCTGCACCGACGCGACCGGCGAGCCGCAGGTGTCCGCGGACCGCGGGCGCGAGCTGCTGCGCGAGTACGGCTGCGCGGCCTGCCACCAGGTGCCGGGGGTGACCGGGCCGCAGGGCCGGGTGGGTCCGCCGCTCGGGACGCTCGTCGAGCGGCGGGTGATCGCCGGGCAGCTCCCCCACACGCCCGAGAACCTGCGGAGCTGGATCCAGGACCCCCAGGAGCTGGACCCCGGCAACCTGATGCCCGACCTCGGGGTGACCGACGAGGACGTCGACGCCATCGTCGCCTACCTGTACTCGCTGGAGCCCTCGTGAGCCGCCGCCGGATCCCGACGGCCGCGCGCCTGCTCCAGGTGCTGGCGCTGGTCACGGCCTGCGTCGCCCTCACCCTGGTGGCGGCACCGGTCGAGGCCGCCCCGGCCCCGGCGCCGCCCGCCGAGGAGGTCGCCGACGGCGGGACCGTCTACCAGCGGTACTGCGGGATCTGCCACAACAACGACGGCAGCGGCATCCCCGGGACCGGCGACGAGGCGGGGCCGGACCTGCGCGGGTTGCCGGTGGCCTACGTCGACCTGGTCATCCGCACCGGCCGGATGCCGATCCTGCACCGGCCGGTCGGCGCCGTGGAGGAACAGCTCACCGACGCCCAGCGCGAAGCGGTCGTCACCTGGATGGCCGAGGAGTTCGACCTGGAGGGCGGGATCCCGGAGGTGGGGGCAGGCGACCCGGGCCGCGGGCAGCCGCTCTGGCTGACCAACTGCGCGCCCTGCCACAGCGCCGGGGGCAACGGCGGCATCTCGGCCGACGGGACGGTCGCCCCGGAGGTCACCGGCATCGACCCCACCGGCATCGTGGAGGCGATCCGGGTCGGCCCGTTCGAGATGCCCCGGTTCGGCGACGAGGTCCTCAGCGAGCAGGACGCCGCCGACATCGCCGCCTACGTGCAGGACCTGTCGGACGCCGAGACCACACCCCTGGGGCTCTCGGACGTCAGTCGCGTCTACGGCGGTGTCTTCACCGGCCTGATCGCCCTGGCCATGGCGGGCGCGCTGGTGCTCGTCGTCCGGACCGGCCGGCGATCGGCCCCGGAACCGGCCGGGCGCACCCCCTCGGACCCGGAGGACAGGGAGGGCACGGAGCAGTGACGGCCACGGAGCCCCGCCCGGAGTCCCGCCCCGCGCTCCTGCGCCGCCCGGTCCCGCTCGCGGCCGGAGCCGTGGCGGCGATCCTGCTCGCGGCGTTCGTGGCGGGCCTGGTGCTGGACTGGCCCACCTCCGCGCTCGGGCTGCTCCTCGGCATCGGCACGCTGTGCGCCGCTCTCGTCGTGGCCGCCGCGCTGCCCGCTGACGAGGACCAGGAGCTCGTCTGGCCGGGCCAGCGCGAGCCGGGGGACGCACCGCTGCTCGCGGCGGTCGCCGGTCACCCGGTCCGCCGGCGCTGGGTCCTCGGTGGCGTCGGCGTCGGCGCGCTCGCCGGGATCGGCCTGCTCGCCTGGCTGGGCCGGGACGAGCCGCCGGCCACCAGCTGGCGGCGGGGGACGCACCTGGTGACCGCCGAGGGCCAGCGGATCCGCGCGGCGGACGTGCCGATCGGCGGCTTCGGCACCGTGTGGCCCGAGGGCGCCGCCCGGGAGGACCTGGCGGCGGTCGTGCTGGTGCGGCTCTCCGCGCAGAGCGCGCAGCCGCCGACGATCCTCGACTGGGTCGTCGGCGAACGGCTGGTCGCCTACTCGAAGGTCTGCACGCACGCCGGCTGCCCGGTCGGGCTGTACCAGGAGGACA
Source organism: Blastococcus sp. SYSU DS1021 (assembly GCF_054050995.1). NCBI lineage: Bacteria > Bacillati > Actinomycetota > Actinomycetes > Geodermatophilales > Geodermatophilaceae > Blastococcus > Blastococcus sp. SYSU DS1021. The sequence goes on from NZ_JBJHAL010000011.1 coordinate 124,402, forward strand.
GCGACTCGCTGTTCTGCCCCTGCCACCAGGCCACCTTCGACGCGGCGCGCGGGGCAGTACCGACGTTCGGGCCGGCGTCGCGCCCCCTCCCCCAGCTCCCCCTCGGCGTCGACGCGGACGGCTTCCTGGTGGCCCTCGGCGACTTCGCGACGCCCATCGGTCCGGTGCGCGGATGAGCGTCCAGGAAGCCCCCACCCGGCCCCGGTGGCTACGCGAGCTGTTCGTCCCGACGCACTGGTCGTTCCTGCTGGGGCCGGTCGCGGTGATCTGCTTCGCCGTCCTGCTGCTGACCGGGCTGGTGCTGACCTTCTTCTACGAGCCGTCGGCCGAGCTGGTGGAGTACCAGGGCTCGGCCGACCTCTACGACGGCCGGGAGCTGCCGGCCGCGTTCTCCTCCGTCGTCTCGATCAGCCACGACCTGCCCGGCGGGCTGCTGCTGCGCCGGGTGCACCGGGTGGCGAGCTACCTGTTCGTCGCGGCGCTGCTGCTGCACGTGCTCCGGGTGCTCCTCGCCGGGGCCTTCCGGGGTCGCCGCATCTCGAACTACCTGCTCGGCCTGGTCCTGCTCGCACTGGCCTTCGCGCTGGGTTGGTCGGGCCAGAACCTGGTGTACGACGTGATCACCGGCAGCAGCGTCCGGATCGGGTACTCGATCGCGGCGAGCATGCCCTGGCTCGGCGGGGAACTGGCCGACCTCGTCTTCGCGGGCCCGGACGTCGCCGACGTCGTCCCCCGGCTGTTCTGGCTGCACGTCCTGCTGCTGCCGGTCGCCTTCGGAGGGTTGCTCGCCGTCCACCTGTGGCTCGTCGTCCGCCAGCGGCACACAGTCCTGCCGCGGCGCCGTCGCCCCGACGGGCAGCTGGTCGTGGCGACCCCCGGCCGGAGCGGGCTGCGGTCCCGCGCGCTGCTGCTCACCCTGCTGACCACCACGCTGCTCGTCGTCTCCGCCGCGCTGGTCCCCTTCGGGGACGTCCTGCACATCGGCCCGTACCTGCCCGGTGTGGCCGGCAACGACATGTACCCGGACTGGTACCTGTTCCCGGCCGAGGGCGGCATCCTCCTCCTGCCGGCCGTGGAGTTCAGCATCCTGGGGGCGACGATCACCAACCCGTTCCTGGGCGGTGTCCTGCTGCCGGTGCTCATCGGCGGGGCGGTGCTGGTCTACCCGCTGCTGGAGCGGCTGTTCCGCCGGCGTCCGGAAGCCGACCTCGACCTCAGCGAGCGGCCGCTCGACGCGCCGTTCCGCGTCGCCTTCGTCACCTTCGTCGTGGTGCTCGGCGCGGTGACGGGCGCGGGGGCGGCCAGCGACGTGATCGCCCAGGTGCTCGGGCTGGAGGTGGTCACCGTCATCTGGTTCCTGCGCATCGCGCTGGTGGCGGCCCCGCCGGTGCTCGCGGGCGCTCTGTTCTGGTACGCCCGGCGGCGCTCCCGCCAGTCCCCGCTCTGACCCGGGCGTCGCGGCTCAGGCCACCCGCAGCTCCTCGACGTCGGCCTCGCGCAGGCTCACGCCGAGCCCCGGGGCAGCGAGGTCCGGCCGGACCCGGCCCTCCCGCGGCTCGGGGGCGCCGTCGAACAGCCGGCGCTCGAACCGCTCGTGGTCGTGGAACCACTCGAGGTGGCGCAGGTTGGGCGTGGCCAGGCCGAGGTGTGCGTGCAGGGTGGGCACGCAGTGCGCGGAGACCTCGAGCCCGTGCCCCGCGGCCACCGCCGCCGCGCGCAACCACTCGGTGACCCCGCCGCAGCGGCTGGCGTCCACCTGCAGGCAGTCGACGGCGCCGGCGCCGCAGAGGGCAGCGAAGTCCTCGATCCGCGCGCCGTACTCCCCGGCGGCGACGTCGCAGTCCAGGGACCGGCGCACGAGTCGCAGCCCGGCCAGGTCGTCGGAGGAGACCGGCTCCTCGAACCAGACCACCCCCAGGTCGTCGAGCGCCCGGCCCACCCGGACCGCCTGCTTGGCGGTGTAGCCGCCGTTGGCGTCGACCAGCAGATCGACGCGGTCCCCGACGACCTCGCGGGCCAGCCGCGTGCGGGCCAGGTCGCGGCGCTCCGCGCTGCCCCACGACTCCCCGATCTTGATCTTCACCCGGTCGAAGCCCCGGTCGAGCCAGCCCGTCAGCTGCTCGCGGGTCGCGGCGTCGTCGTAGGTGGTGAACCCACCGCTGGCGTAGACCGGCGAGTCCCGCCGCACGGCCCCCAGGAGCACCGCCAGCGGCACGTCGAGCAGCCGCGCCTTCAGGTCCCAGAGGGCGACGTCGACCGCGGAGATCGCCATCGCGACCAGGCCGGGAACGCCGGCGTTGCGGGCGGCCCGGGCCATGGCATGCGTGGCGTCCTGCGGGTGCAGGGCCGATCGCCCCTCCACCACGCCGGCGAGCAGGCCGGGGATGAGCGCCGCGGTGGACTGGTCGGCATAGGTCCAGCCGGTCCCGGTGCGGTCCCCGGCAGCGGCGTGCACCACGATCGCCGTCGTCGCGTCCCACTGCAGGGTGCCGTCGGCCTCGGGGCGGTCGGTCGGCAGCCGGTAGACGGCAACGACCACGCTCTGCACCGGGACGTCCGGTGTGGTTCCCACGGCAGCGGTGCTCCTCTCCAGGAGGTGGTCAGCCGGCGGAGCGGCCGGTCAGCGTGCGCCGCACCGCGGTGACCGCCCCGGTCACCGCGGCGGTGGTGACGCCGCCGGCCGCCGCGAGCACCGCCCCCTGCGCCAGCCGGCCCGGCGGATGCGGGGCCGGTGCCAGCACCCGTTCCGGGTTGTCCTCGAGCCGCGCGCCGGTCACCAGACCGGCGAGCGCCTCGGCCAGGTGCACCGCCCTGCGGCCGGTGTCGGCCTGCTCGACCTGGGTGCGGCAGCTGAAGCCGTCGGCGAGCACCACCGCCTGGGGGTCGCCCTCGCGCACCGCGGGCAGCAGGGCCTGCTCGGCACAGGCCATGGAGACGTCGTAGTGACCGCGCTCGAACCCGAAGTTGCCGGCCAGTCCGCAGCAGCCGGAGTTCAGCACGTCGGCGTCGAACCCGGCCCTCCGCATCAGCTCGCGGTCCTGGTCGAAGCCCATGATCGAGTGGTGGTGGCAGTGGGTCTGGACCATCGCCGCGCGATCCGCCCGAGGGGGCTCCCACTCCGGAGCGCGCTCGCCCAGCAGCTCGGCGAGCGTGCGGGTGGACGCCGCGAGCAGCCGGACGTCCTCGTCGTCCGGGAGCAGCTCAGGGGCGTCGGACCGGAAGACCGCGGTGCAGCTGGGCTCCAGCGCCACGACCGGCATGCCCGCGCGCAGCTCCGGTGCGAGCGCGCCCGCCGTCCGGCGCAGGATCCGTGCGGCCGTCGCCAACTGGCCCGTGGAGATCCAGGTGAGCCCGCAGCAGAGCTCCTGGTCGGGGATCCGCACGGTGAAGCCGGCGTCCTCCAGCACCGTCACCGCCGCCTCGCCGATGTGCGGCTGGAAGAACTCGGTGAACGTGTCCGGCCAGAGCAGCACCTCGCCGCGCTCCCCCGTTCCTCGGGGTCCCCGGTCGCGGTACCAGGAGGTGAAGCGCTGCGGGGCGAACAGCGGCAGGTCGCGCTCCGGGGTCACCCCGCCGACCGCCTTGGCCACCGTGCGCACCCCCGGCGTCTGCGTCAGGGCGTTCACCACCCGCGGCGCCAGCGCGGCGAACCGCGCGACCAGCGGCAGCCAGCCGAGCGTGTAGTGGGTCCGCGGGCGCAGCCGGCCCGCGTAGTGGTGCGACAGGAACTCCGCCTTGTACGCCGCCATGTCCACGTCGACCGGGCAGTCGCTGCGGCAGCCCTTGCACGCCAGGCAGAGGTCCAGCGCGTCCCGGACCGCGGTGGAACGCCAGCGGTCGCGGATGACGTCGCCGCGGAGCATCTCGAACAGCAGGCGCGCGCGGCCGCGGGTGGAGTGCTTCTCGTCGCCGGTCACCTGGTAGCTCGGGCACATCACCTGGCCGGACCCGACCTCCAGGGAGGAGCGGCACTTGCCGACGCCGACGCACCGGGCTGCGGCGTGGGCGAACGAGCCGTCGTCCTCCGGGTAGCCGAAGGCGACCTCGGGCTGCCAGGCGGGGTAGTCGGCGGTGACCCGGAGGTGCTCGTCGAGGGGGTACGGGGCGACGACCTTCCCCGGGTTCATCCGGTTGTCCGGGTCCAGCAGCGCCTTCATGCGGCCGAACGCCTCGACGATCTCGGGTTCGAACATCCGGGGCAGCAGTTCGCCGCGCACCTGACCATCGCCGTGCTCGCCGGACATGGAGCCGCCGTAGCGGGTGACGAGCTCGGCGGCGTCCTCGAGGAACGGGCGGTAGGTGTCCTCGCCGCCCGGTGCGCCCAGCGGGAACGGTATGCGCAGGTGCACGCACCCGTGACCGAAGTGCCCGTACAGGGAGGAGGGCGTCAGGCCGTGCCGGTCGAGCAGCTCCGCGAGGTCGGCCAGGTACTCCCCGAGCTGATCGGGTGCGACGGCGGAGTCCTCCCACCCCGGCCAGGTGTCGTGCGCGTCCGGCGGATGCGCAGTTGCGCCGAGCCCGGACTCGCGGAAGGCCCACATGTCCGCCTGGTCCGCGGGGTCGCTCAGGACCAGCACGGCCGGCGGCTCGGGCGCGGAGCGGAGGTCCTCGACCATCCGATCCATGCGTCCGCCCAGTTCCTCCTCGTCCTCCCCGGCGAGCTCGACCAGCAACCAGCCGCTGCCGTCGGGCAGCTTCTCCAGGGCCCGGGGGTTCATCCCGAGCTCGTCCTGGTTGCGGCGGAGCACCTCGTCGACGCCCTCGAGCCGGTGCGGACGGTGCGGGAGCAGCCGGGCGACGTCGCGGCCCGCGGCGACGACGTCGGGGTAGCCCAGGACCGCCAGGCGGCGCACCCGCGGCAGCTCCGACAGCTGCAGCTCCGCGCGCAGCACGGTCACCAGCGTCCCCTCGCTGCCCACCAGCGCCCGGGCCACGTCGAAGCCGTTCTCGGGCAGCAGCGCGTCGAGGTTGTAGCCGGAGACGCGGCGCGGGATCCGCGGGAAACCGGTGCGGATCTCGGCGAGGTAGCGGTCCCGCAGCGCCCGGAGCCCGCGGTAGACCTCGGCGCGGCGGCCACCCGCCCGGACGATCTCGGCGTACTCCTCGTCGCTCGTCGGCCCGACCCACATGCGGGTGCCGTCGGGCAGCAGGACCTCCAGCCGGGAGACCTTGTCCACCGCCTTGCCGTACACCTGCGCCGAGGCCCCGCACGCGTTGTTGCCGAGCATGCCGCCGACCGTGCAGGTCCAGTGGGTCGCCGGCTGCGGCCCCCAGGTGAGCCCGTGCTCGGCGAGCCGGGCGTCGAGGTGGTCGAGCACCATGCCCGGCTCCACGACGCAGGTCCGCCGGTCGGTGTCGACCGAGACCAGGCCGGTGCAGTACCGGCTCCAGTCCAGGACGACGGCGGCGTTGGTGGTCTGGCCGGCGAGGCTGGTGCCGCCGCCTCGCGACAGCAGGGGCACACCGTGCTCGCGGCAGACCGCCGCCGCCTCGACCGCCGCCTCCACCGTCCGCGGTTCCACGACCCCCAGCGGCGGGATCCGGTAGTTCGAGGCATCGGTGGAGTACGCGCCGCGGGTGCCGGTGTCGAACCGGACACCGCCGTCGACCCGGCGGCGCAGGTCGGCCGCCAGCGCCGCGACGTCCACCCGGTGGGGCCCGGCAGGCTCCGGCGGCAGGCTGGTGGGTGGGGGCAGATCGGTGACCGCCATCGCTCAGCCCCGGTGCGGCAGGAACTCCTGGATCTTGGTCTTGGCCCCCTGCCTGACCACACCCCACGCGTCCTCGTCGCCCTTGAACAGCGACCTGGCCGTCTCGGTCATCTGCTCGAGCGTCGCGTGCGGCGGGATGGGTGGTACGTCGGCGTCGACGTGCACGTCGAGCAGCGCCGGCCGGCCCGCCGCCAGCGCGCGGTCCCACGCCGGCCCCAGCTGGTCCGGGTCGTCCACCGTGATCGCCTCGAAGCCGAGGCCGGCGGCGAACGCGGCGTAGGAGACGTCGGGCAGCGTCTGCGAGTCGGCGAGCTTCGGGAACCCGCCCATGGCCCGCATCTCCCAGGTCACCTGGTTGAGGTCGTTGTTGTGCAGGACCGCGATCACCATGCGGGGGTCGGTCCACTCCCGCCAGTACCGGGAGATGGTGATGAGCTCGGCCAGGCCGTTCATCTGCATCGCCCCGTCGCCGACGAAGGCGATGACCGGCCGGTCGGGGTGCCCGAACTTGGCACCGATGCCGTAGGGCACCGCCGGGCCCATGGTGGCCAGCGTCCCGGACAGCGAGCCCCGGGTGTCCGGGCCGAACCGCAGGTGACGCGCGTACCAGTTGGCCGACGACCCGGAGTCCGCGGTGATGATGGCGTTGCCGGGCATCCGATCGTTCAGCTCGTAGAACAGCCGCATGGGGTTGACCGGGTCGGAGTCGGTCATGGCACGCATGTGGATGGTCTCCCACCAGCGCCGGACACCGTCCTCGATGCCCTCCCGCCACGAGCGGTCGGCCTTGCGCTCCAGCAGCGGGATCAGCGCCCGGAGGGTGGTGGCGGCGTCCCCCACGAGGTTCAGCTCGTACGGGTACCGCATGCCGATGTACTTCGCGTCGTGGTCGATCTGGACCCCGCGGGCCTGGCCGTACTCGGGGAAGAACTCGCTGTAGGGCAGGTTGGAGCCGACCGTCAGCAGGGTGTCGCAGTCCTTCATCATGTCCCAGGTCGGCCGGGTGCCCAGCAGCCCGATCGACCCGGTCACGAACGGCAGGTCGTCGGGGAGCACGTCCTTGCCGAGCAGCGCCTTCGCCACGCCGGCGCCGAGGATGTCGGCGACCTCGATGACCTCCGCGCGGGCGCCCCGAGCCCCCTGGCCGACGAGCATCGCGACCTTGCTCCCGCTGTTGAGCAGGTCGGCGGCGGCGCGGATCGACCGGTCGTCCGGAACGATCGTCGGCGCCGAGGTGTGTGCGCTGCTGGAAGGCACCATCTTGTGCTCGTGCGTCGGCGGGCTGTACTCCAGCTCCTGCACGTCGGCCGGGATGATCACCGCGGTCGGCGCGTGCTCGGCGGCCGCGATCCGCATGGCGCGGTCGATCACGTTGGGGAGCTGCTCGGGCGTGTTCACCACGTGCACGTAGTGGTGGGCGACGTCCTTGAACAGCGACAGCAGGTCGACCTCCTGCTGGTAGGAGCCGCCCATGGCGCTCCGGTCGGTCTGCCCGACGATCGCGACCACGGGCACGTGGTCGAGCTTGGCGTCGTACAGCCCGTTGAGCAGGTGGATCGCGCCCGGCCCCGAGGTGGCCATGCAGACGCCCACCCGGCCGGTGAACTTGGCGTACCCCACCGCCTCGAAGGCGGACATCTCCTCGTGCCGGGACTGGACGTACTGCAGGCCGTCCTGCTTCCCGAACGCCTCGAGGATGCCGTTGATCCCGTCACCGGGATAGGAGAAGACCTTCTCGACGCCCCACTCCCGGAGGCGGTCCAGCAGGACGTCGGCGACAGTCTGGCTCATGGGGAGATCCCTCCCGTTGGGTTGCACCGTCCTTGGACGCGCTACCCGTCGAGCCGGGATGAAACCGAGACGGGACTTTACGATCGGATGACCATGTCCCCCAGTCGAGGTGAGGGGGACGACCGGTCGGTCGAGCACGTCGGCCCCCGGGGACGACACGGAGGCAGCCACGCTCACCGCCGAGCCCGCCTCGTCAGCGGGTGCTCGTGCTCGGGGCGGGGACGACGTCTTCTCCGGCCTCGCGAGTGGGCGCGCAGCCCGGACCTTCCGGCCGCCCCGTTCAGGCCCCGACCCAACCCCCGGTAGCCACGGACGCGGCACCGGCCAACCCGGGAGGACCGATGAGCGCAGGAGGAGACCACCGCGGGCACGGTGGACCGCATGATCCCGAGTTCCGCGTCGGGCGCGGAAAGCCGGCCCGGCGGCGGATCGCCGCGCTCGCCGTCGCGATCATCGTCATCATCTTCGCCGTCATGCTGGGCGTGTGGCTGCTCGGCAGGTCCGCCGCCGACGCGCAGAGCCCAGCCGGGGCCGGGGGCGCGGACCACAGCGCTGAGGCGGAACCGGCCGCTGACGGGGTTTGCCCGGGCCTCGATCGGTCCGGTCAGCGGGCCGACCGGACCGCCTGAGCGAGCCGGACTCGAGGCACACGATCTCGGGCACGTGCTCGAGCGCGCACCCGCACCGACGCAGCCACCCCGCCCCGGCCGTCGGTGAGGACGACCCGGTCGGACTGCGTACCCACGGTCGGCCGCTGACGACAGTGGCCCCGCCGAGCCCGTCTCCGGGGCCCGGCGGGGCCACTGCACTGCGTTGGTAGCGGGGACAGGATTCGAACCTGCGACCTCTGGGTTATGAGCCCAGCGAGCTACCGAGCTGCTCCACCCCGCGTTGCGTCCGCCACCCTACCCTCTCGGCGGGACCGACCCGCTGTCGGCCCCGTGGTCGGCGCGACCACGGGGCCGACAGCCGGCTCAGGAGGTGCTGGACGTGCCCGCTGCCGGCGGCGCAGCCGTCGCCCCGCCGGTGGGGTGACCGTTCGGCGACGCCGTCGTGCCGGGAAGCAGCGGGTCCTCCGGAGCGCGGCGCGGGAGACGGGGCTCCTCCCCCAGCCCCTTGACCAGCGACGCGAGCACCATGAGGAGCACGACCGCGAAGGGGAAGGCGGCGACGATCGAGGCGGTCTGCACCCCGCCCAGGCCGCCGCTGACCAGCAGGACGGCTGCGGAGGCGGAGATGACCAGCCCCCAGATCACGCTGACGACGCGCGCCGGGTCCTGCCCACCGCGGCTGCTGAGCGAGCCGAGCACGAAGGTGGCGGAGTCGGCGCTGGTCACGAAGAACGTGACGATCAGGATCATCGCCCCGATCCCGGCCACCACCCCACCGGGCAGCGTGTCGAGCAGCCCGAACAGCTGCGACTCGGTCGACTGCCCGGCGAGCTCCGCCCCCTCCTGCTCGGCGAGGATCCCGGCTCCGCCGAAGACGGAGAACCACAGCCCGCTGACCAGCGTCGGCACCGCCAGCACGCCGATGACGAACTCCCGGATGGTGCGGCCGCGCGAGATGCGCGCGATGAAGGTCGCGACGAAGGGCGACCAGGAGATCCACCACGCCCAGTAGAAGATCGTCCAGCCGTTGATCCAATCCGACCGCTCGGCGTCGAAGGGGCCGGTCTGCAGGCTCATCGTGGGGAGCTCGGCGAGGTAGCTGCCGAGGGTCGTGGTGAACGCACCGACCAGCCGGCCGGACGCCGCGGTGAACAGCACGAAGGCGAAGAGCCCCACCGCGAGGACGACGTTGGCGGTCGACAGCCACTTGATCCCGCGGTTGATCCCGGAGAGCGCCGAGATCAGGAAGAGGACGGTGACCACCGCGATGATGGCCAGCTGCACGCCGGAACCGGTCGCGATGCCGTCGTCGAGCGAGGCGAGGCCCCCGTTGATCTGCGCGGCGCCCAGGCCGAGCGACGTGGCGACACCGAAGACGGTGGCGACCACGGCGACCGTGTCCACCGCCACGCCGAGCGGGCCGTCGACGCGGTCACCGAGCAGCGGTCGCAGCGCCCCGCTGATCGTGGCCTTCCAGCCGCGGCGGAACCGGGCGTAGGCCAGGGCCAGGGCCAGGACGGCGTAGATGCCCCAGGGGTGCAGGCCCCAGTGGAAGAACGAGTAGCGCAACGCATCCCGGGCGGCCTCCGTGGTCCCCGGGTCGGCCGTCGGCGGGGTGAGGAAGTGCGACACCGGCTCCGCCACGCCCCAGAACACCAGGCCGATGCCCATACCCGCGCTGAAGAGCATCGAGAACCAGGCCCGGGTGCTGTACTCCGGCCGGTCGGTGTCCGCACCCAGCCGCACCCGTCCCCACCGCGAGGCCGCGACCACGATCACCGCGACCAGCACGATCGTGGCGGTGAGCAGGTAGAACCAGCCGAACCGGTCGACCACGAAGGTGCGCGCCGAGGTGGCGGCGGAGTCGAGGGACTCCGGTGACAGCACGCCCCAGAGGACGAAGGGGAGCACGATGGCCAGCGAGGCCCAGAAGACGGCGGATGTTCTTCGCACGAGCGGAAGGATCCTTCGGTCGGGAACAAGAGAGCCGGGCGCCCACCGACGGCAGACCGTACGGGGGCGGGGTCGACGGCCGGACGACGATCCAGACTTGCACCACTTGCGGAGCGCCGCATCTTTCCGGGCGTGACAAGCCCCACCCCCGCGGGACCGGAACCGTCGGGGATCGTGGGCGGGTGCCACCTCAGCCGCCCACGCAGCAGGACCCCCACCACGCCGTCGACCTCGCCCTCCGGGCGGGGGAACTGCTGCTGTCGGCCGGCGCCAGCGCCGCCGAGGTGACCGCCACGTGCACGGTCGTGGCCCGGTCCTGCGGGCTCGGGCGGGTGGAGTGCGACATCACCTTCACCTCGATCACGGTCTCCGGCCACCCCGCCGCGGACGCCGCCCCGATCAGCGGGCTGCGCCTGGTCCAGCGGCGGGAGCTGGACTACTCCCGCGCCACCGCCGTCCACAACGTGGTCGGCGACCTGGCCGCGGGACGGGTGACCCCGCCGGAGGCCGACCACCGGCTGCGGGCGATCGCCACCGCACGGCACCCCTACCGCCGGTGGGTGGTCACCGGGGCGCGTGCGTTCCTGGCCGCCGGGGTCGCCGTGCTGCTCGGCGCCGGGCCCGTGGTGACGGCGGCCGCCTTCGGTGCCACGGTGCTGGTCGACCTCGCCATCGACCGCCTCGGCCGCCGCGGACTGCCGCCCTTCTTCCTCAACGCCGCCGGCGGGCTGATCGCCACCTCGGTCGCCCTCGCCCTCGTGGCCGCCGACATCGGCGTCCGCCCGTCGCTCGTCGTCGCCGGCGGCATCGTGCTGCTGCTGCCGGGTGTCACGCTCGTCGGCTCGGTGCACGACGCGATCACCGGCTTCTACGTGACGGCGAGCGCCCGGGCCTTCGAGACGTTGCTGCTGACGGCCGGGATCATCAGCGGGGTGGCGGTCGGGCTGTCGATCGGCGTGCGGCTCGGCGTGCCGATGACGATGTGGGACCCCTCGCCCAGCGGTTTGGCGGAGGTGCCGCTGCAGCTCGCGGCCGCAGCCGCCGTCTCGGCCTCCTTCGCCGTCGCCAACTACGCCCCCCGGCGCACCCTGGCTCCGGCGGCGGCCGCCGGTGCGCTCGGCTGGGCGGTGTTCGTCGGGCTGGACCAGCTGCGGCTGTCGGTCACCCTCGCGACGGCCGCCGCCGCCGTCGTCATCGGCCTCGGCAGCTTCGTCATGGCTGCCCGCCAGCGGGTCCCCGCGCTGGTCTACGTGGCCGCCGGGATCATCCCGCTGCTGCCCGGGCTCGCCATCTACCGGGGTCTGCGCCGGCTCACCGAGGGCGACACGCTGGGCGGCCTCACGCTGCTCGGGACCGCCATCGCCATCGGCCTGGCGCTGGCGGCGGGGTCCCTGCTCGGCGAGTACGTGGCGCAGTCCCTGCGACGGACCAGGCTGCCCGGGGAGCGGCGCCTGACCGGCCTGGTCCAGGCCCGAGGAGCACGCGCGCGGAGCGTCACCGGCGGCGGTCGCGGGGTGGCGCGCGCCTGACGCGGAGGCGTCGGCACGGACCCGTGTGAACGGTGGGACGGGCCGTCACGCGCGAGGCGCCGGACCCGTGCGCCTCCGGCACCCCCGTTCCCGGCCCGCCTACAGTCCGGGTCGTGGCGGGGGACGTGGCGGCGAGCAGTTTCGTCGGAGACCCGCAGCCGGTGGAGATCCACCACCGCGGGATCTGGTACTCCGGCGAGCTGCTCGGCTGGCGGCACACCCCCGACGGCCGGGTCTCCGCCCGCGTGCGGTGCACCGTCGACGGGCTGCGGCACTCGACGTGGAAGGACCTCGCCGAGCTCCGCCTGCCGGATCCGGCCCACCCACCGCGGCGAGAACCGTTCCCCGCACCGCCGGCACGCCCGCTGGCCGCCGCGCCGGTGGCCGACCCGGACCGCACGCGCCCGCACACGCTGCTCGCCGCGCTGACCACGCGACCGCGCCCACCCGCGCACGTCGGCACGCCGCCGGCCCCACGGTTCCCCGCCGCCCCGGGGACGTCGTCTCCCGTCCAGCAGGTGCCGGCCGGAGGGCGCACCCCGACGGCGGAACCGGCGCTGCCGCCGGCACGACCGCGGCCGACGCCCTACCGCCGTGCACCACGCCAGGCCGACGGCTGGTCGCGCGACTGGCCCGACGCCCGCACGCACGAGGAGCTCAGCGCCGTCTGACCACGGGACCGGCGGCCCGAGCACCCGGTAGGACGAGAACGACGAAGGCCCGACCCCTGGTGGGGCCGGGCCTTCGTGGTGGTAGCGGGGACAGGATTCGAACCTGCGACCTCTGGGTTATGAGCCCAGCGAGCTACCGAGCTGCTCCACCCCGCGTCGGTGACACCACCGTACCAGCCCTGCCGGGGGGGGGGGGGGGGGGGGGGGGGGGGGGGGGGGGGGGGGGGGGGGGGGGGGGGGGGGGGGGGGGGGGGGGGGGGGGGGGGGGGGGGGGGGGGGGCGGGGGGGGC